>CAZVWV010000012.1:0-22803 GCA_964631745.1 uncultured Bdellovibrionales bacterium | reverse complement strand
CCTTCTGCGATTTCAAGCAGAAGCTTGGCATACTCAGCGTATAGAAAATTATAAACCTGATCGGGCTCAGCGTGCGGCACTGGCCGTCCCGATATCCGGGCGTCAAATTCCAATGAATGACAGGAGCGACAGTCTTTGTCGAATTTAATAGGCTCAAGCGAGCGAAAGTCCGCAGCCAGTTTGTGACAGTCTTGACATTGAAGCTGAACTCCCCCCTTGGGTCCCCGTAAGTTAGGTTGCAGATGCAACTTATGATTGAGCTTCAGATGGGTTGGGTCTATGAGATCCTTTGCGTTAAGACTCGTATGCGAGACGCTTTTTCCGTTTCTTAACGCCACAGAAAATTCCGGATGGCTATTAAAATTGGCAACATTCTTGACAGAATGGTTTGGTTCAGACTCCACGGCGCTATGGCAGCCGATACATTGTCTTGAATCTGTCATAACGAGCCCAGAATCACCCTGATGCTCCAGATGACAATCGGTACACTTGGGCTCGCGCTTCCGAGCACCAAGAGAGCTATCCGGCGATACATGCGGGCTTAAAGCATGACAACGCTGACAGGTCGCATCGGCCACAGCTTGAAAGGGCTGCGCATGGCAGCTCTTACAATCAGCAGAGATAAACTTGTGCTTGCTGGATATTGGTCCACTACTAAAGAACTCACTCTTTCGAAGGAACGGATACGCTCCAAATACCAATAGCGCAAAGATAGAAAGCACGCACGAAAGCACCCAGACTCGCGGTCGTCGGCCGCGCTCCAACTTTTCAAGCTGCTCTTTAATTTCCGAATCTTTCCGCGCAGCCAATTTAACTCCAATAGAAAACAGAAATTACATGTAAGACCAAGAGCACCAGGGTCACCATCGAGAGCGGCACATGCCAGTAAAGCCAGCCTTTAATGGCGCGCTTAACGTGCAGCTCTTCTTTCAGTTTAGTCAACAAACTTGCGCGCTCTGCGACTAATTTGATCAGGTGTTCCCGGCCCTGAAGTTCTGATGGCGCAAGTTTTAGAAATTCCTCCGATAGCTCCTTGGCTGAGTAAGAGAAGCGTCGAATCTCTTTAAGGGTTAATTTCGGAATGAGTCGTTTAAGAAGTTTCCCGAACTCGGACTCATTCAAACCCGGCACCTTGGAAAATTCCTGGTCAAGAACAGCGATGCGTTGTAAGGCGCTCTCCCCCGCCATTTGTCCGCGGTGAGAGGGAATTTTATCGGCTAAAGTTATATAAACAAAGGCGCCCCAAATGCCCGACAAGATCGTCGCAAGCATGGCAAGATACGTTAATCCATGCAGGTTGAAACCAAGCGTAAAGCCGGAATGCATGGCTCCGATAAAGATTAGCGAGATACCAAACCAGACATGAATCGCCAAGCAGTCCTTAAGCGGAGTTCCTGAAGAAAAATAGGAACGTTTGCGAATTCCAAAATATAGTAGGTACAACACCCCCAAGCCCGTTAAGGTTCCCAACGTGTAGCCAGCAACAGAGTTGCCACTGTGTTGGCCAAGTGGCACGACTAATACATAAAAAACGTACGAGGCTACTGTTAGACCTAGGAAAACCCAAAACCATAAGAGATTTTTGCGAGATAGGAATGTTTCCTTAATCATGCGATGCCTCGCTTGAAATAATCTTGAGCAACGCCAGGGGGTTCATTCTTACGGCCGCTCCGGTGGGGCACGAACGCACACAGGCCGGACCGCCCTTTAACTGAGCGCACATGTCACATTTTGCCGCCAGCGCTGGGCCGCTCGGCTCAGCTTTCTTGCCGAAAAGCAGGTTTAGTAAGGAGAAACTTCGGGCGCCCTCGTAGCTGAGTTGAATTACGCCGTAGGGACAGTTCCTTACGCAGTTGCCGCATCCGATACATGAATCAAGAATGACCACCTCACCGTTTGGACGCCTGATCAAGGCATCGGGCGGACAGTCGATCATGCAGAGCGGGTTCTCACAATGTCTGCAAGCGATTGGAACCTGTACAGAGCCGAAACTTTGGCCGCCGCTACGATCGAGCCTTGAAAAGCCCGCATGCGTGGCGGCGCAGGCCTTTTCACAGTTATCGCAGGCGATGCATAGATCGGAATCTATGATCAGCACATTCTCGGCATCAGTAATCCCCTGCCCCACAAGAAAATCCAGCAGTTGGCCGCTCGCCAAATTCTGCTCAACGGTAAGGTTTTGTAATTTTCTCTCCGTTGAAAGCCTTTGCACTCGCTCAGCTAAAGACGAATTGGACGCCAAAACCCTTTGAAAGTCCGCGCGCCCCAATACGATCGTCTCGCAGGCCACGGCGGCTGTTACGGTAGCGCTCCTGGCAAGGGGCTTTTCGCCAATGAGCGCCATCTCCCCCACAAAATTTCCTGCCGCGATGTATACCTGACTGATATCATGACCGCGTTGGTCCCTGCGAGAAACTTTGACTGAGCCCTTTCTAATAACGTATAGCGCCTCGCCAAGATCTCCTTCGTTAAAAAGGCGCTCCCCTTTTTTAAATTTCTTAAAGGTACTGGCCTCGGCCAAACTTTGAGTCTCCTGCAATGTAAGTTCCGGAAAAATTGAGGTTCGTAGTGCGTTTATCAGAAATCGCTTATCGATTGCGGAGCGCACCTCGGGCACAGAGCTCATCAGTTTCACTATTTGCTTGCGAGGCGTCTCAAGAGTGAGCGACTGAGACCTTGACTTAACACTGGCAGAGCGTCTACGCCCCGATAGAATCGACATCTCTCCGAAGTAATCTCCCTGGCTTAGTTCTATGGTGGCACCGCCGGGTAGTTCGACAATCACTGAGCCGTTAAGAACACTGTAGAAAGAGTCAGTATAATCATTTCTGGAAAAATAGAGCTGGTCGGGAGCTTTCTGAACAATTTTGGATTCAAGCACCAACTCTCTAAACTGCGGATCACTAAGGCTACTAAAAAGAGGAAGTTTTTCTCGGATCTCTTTCAGGCAATGATTGAGGTCGCTGCCCATTGGCGCAATTTTTTCCTTCAATAGCTCTGAATCGGCAGGTTCAAGTGGCTCGCCACAGATATACTGCACGACGTCGTGTCCTTGATTAATAGCCTGCTTAATTAACGGGTAGCCCGCTAGGGCCCCGATTACAAAGAGACCTGGCACGCTTGACTGGAAATGTTCATTTAAAACGGGGACGGCGTCGGCGTTCGGTCCGGAAAATTTAACCCCGCAAGATTCCATGAATTTTCGAGGAAGGATCGCCCCAAGTCTGGCTAGGATTTGGTCGCAAGATGTCTGAAACTCACCTTCTGGACCTTCAACAGTTACCAACCTTTCATTGATTTCGATAATTTCAGAGTTATAGAGGGCGCGAATCTTACCAGCCTCAATGGATTCAAGAATCTGAATATTGTTCGCGTCTTTGGCTCGGCTAAATTCGGAACCTCTATTAATTAACGTAACGGTATTCCTTTGCGCTAACGCCAAGGCGTTTTCGATGGCGGCGTCCCCAGCACCTACCACTAAAATGTTCTTGCCTTCATAAACATCCGCATCGGGCAGAGTATATATTACTAACCCGTCATTTTCGCCGGGCACTCCCAGCTTTCGCGCCGTTCCTTGTAAGCCGACACACAGGATAATCTTTTTGGCGGAATACTCGCTAGAATCCGTTACCACTTTAAACAGACCAGCGCTCGGGCTGATGGCTTGCACCTCCGCCTTTTGTAGGTTTATACCTAATTTATTAACGGCATCGACCCAGCTCTCCAAAACACTCTCACGACTCCCAGCCAGGAAGGGAAGGTGCGCCCTTAGCGGAAGTCTTGAAGGCTCAGCCATCACGTGCTTTTTAAGCTGATACTGGAAAACGGTGTTTCCAATCTCCTGCTTTTCAAAAAGAATGTGGCTAAGTTTACGAGAAGCGGCGTTGGCGGCAGCAGCTAGTCCCGCTGGGCCGGCCCCGACAATGGCAAGCTCAAATATTTCAGACACGGGCAAACTATAAAGAGTGATTGATCTTAGGGCAATATGCTAGCTATCCTGTGCAGATGATTCTCAGAGACTTTGCGCTAGACCTGGCGCTATCAATTTTGTTGCTACCGGCGCTGTCACTCGCGCAGTCGCACCGGGAGAGTCTTACCGGGCCGAGCCTTACAGGCGTAGGTTCATGCTCCTCCTCTAATTGCCATGGCGCACAAAGCCCCCGAAATTCCTCGAATGTACTTCAAAACGAGTATGTCACCTGGGCTAAGCAAGACAAGCACTCCGAGGCCTATAAAGCCCTACTCTCACCGAAGGCCAAGCGCATGGCGCACCACCTGGGAATTTCTGCGGCAGAGCAAGATTCACGCTGCTTGTCGTGTCACTCACTTATTTCAGATCCGAAAGGAGAGCAGGCTTTTCGTGAAGACGGCGTAAGTTGCGAAAGCTGCCATGGGGCAGCCTCGGGTTGGCTTAAAGAGCACACCGAGGCTGGCGCCACCCACGCGCGCAACTTAGAGAACGGGATGTCCCCCATATCAGAGTTAAGCGCCCTGGGGTCGACCTGCTTGCGCTGTCATCTCGGCTCTGGCACAAACGAGATTACCCATAAATTATACGGTGCCGGGCATCCACAGCTCTCCTTTGAGCTCGACACCTTTCTGGCTTTGATGCCGCCGCATTGGAACGTCGATCAGGATTACAGGCAACGTAAATCCGAGTACCTGCCCGCTAAAACTTGGCTCTTCGGACTGAGGAGTGAGGCTCTTGAGGTCTTGGTGCGCGCCAGACGCCTTGACCCGGAAAGCGCACAGAGTTCGGATTTTTCGATTTATTACTGCACCTCCTGCCACCACGCTTTAAGCGAGCAGCAGTATCTTGAGCACGAGTATCTGTCTAAGCCGGGAGAGCCGCGCTTAAATATTTCCAGTCTTTTAATCTTAAACTCGGCCCTGTTTGGAGTTTCGAGCGGATTAATGAGCACTGGCGAGATTTTGCACCAGAACGACCCTGAGGCGCTAACCGAGTATCTTAATGACCCACTCTCTAAAGCATTGTCTGGGGCAGCGCTAGACCGAAAAAATCTTACTGGCATTTATAAGGGCATCCTAGAGTACGGCCAAACTCCCACACTATATTATGAAGATATGGAGAAGATTTTAATGGGCCTAAGTGCGCTAGAGAGCTCTCTACCAGAAAAAAATTCGGCAAAGCGAAAGAATATTTTAAGTAAGCTCTATAAGCTTTTGGAAGTTCGGGGGATCTACAACTCTGCCCAAGTTAGGAGTGAATTGGAAAAACTTTCAAAGGAGCTTTAAGACGAAATTATAATAAGAAGCGGAAGAGGCCTGCCTGGGTGTCCAAAGCCTTCAGCGGTACTGCCGCCAAAACCGCTCGATAAATCCTAACGACGCCTTCAGCAGCGCGCTTAGCTTTACAAGCTGAGGATCAACAAAAGGAATATGAACAAAGCTCATTCCAGCGTCCAGCATCACAAGCCTAACGAGGAGGAAGATCCCCAACAACTTCAATGCAATTACAAATTTATCAATGCCAGTAAGAACTTTACCTTTGTAGGCAGCTTTATTTTCAGAGCGACCGAATCCGTCCTTTGTTTTCCTCATTTACGCAGTATCCTATGACAGCAAGAATCTGGGGAGCCCTGAAAGCTCTCTTCCCCATAAATCCTAATAGATCCTATCGGTCTTTAGCTCTATTCGTTAGCCAAGAGTTCTTTGAGGAGCTCGTCACGAGACTTCGAAGCCCCTTGCTGAGGAAAATCCTGCTGGTCTGCGCTTCCCGAAGCACCCTGGTCAAGAGAATTGTTATCACTCGGCGCATTCATATTCCCGCCCGCTTCCGGCAAAGTCTCCTCTGGAGGACTGGCTGAGGGGCCCGGCCGTGAGTCATCGTTAGTAGGGCCGGTCTCTTGAGTCTGCGAATTCTGATCTTGCGAGCCATCGTCAGCATCCACATGCATCGGGGGCAAGGTAGCTTCAGGCGCATTGCCAACACCAGGAACTAAAGATGGGTCAGAGGCTTCCCGACTCGCTTCGCTTCTATGCTCTGAGTAAAATTTCTCTACATAGCTTCGAGGCAACAAGTCTTGACGGACCAGAAGCGCCTGCGGAATCCTAACCATAGTTCCAGCCCGCATCCTACGAACATCAATACCCGCATTATGGTCCAAAAGAATCTTCCAGTTGTCGGCCTTCCCAGTGTACCACCGCGCAATTAGCCCCAACGTCTCGCCCTTATACTCAACCATGTGCTCGAAATAGCGTACTTCAGATTGGCGATGCCGCCCTTGATTGCAGCCAAACACCAGTAGCGAAACGAGAAGTATTCGAAATATCTTTATCATGACACAAGGTTTACTCCAATTAGCTAAATAGATCTACCCTAAATTTAACAACTCCGTCTTGTAATTTACGATGGCCTTTTGAGAGGTCGCGCGTTACCCCCAAGCGGATGTTAGGGGCGAAAGGGTTTAAACTCTAAATCTTTACCGTGGCTCTCTTCCTCCACGGTTCTCACTAACAGCACAACTGACCCGGCGGTCCACACACCACACTGTAGCATACCTTCCCTAAAAAATTAGACTCCGGACACCTGCACTTCCATCACTACGCAGCCAACTTAGTTGAAATCTCAACCCTCGATCCAAGGGCCGTTAACAATCTAACCATCTGATCAATAGTTTTCCCATAAAAAGTTTGATCTAACAGCCTATACAACTGAGTAGGTTGTATCTCCAAGCGGCGAGCCAGCGAGCGTTTTGTAATTTTAGAATCTTTAAGCAGCTTTTGTGCCGTACAAGACAGATCGTACAATAAATACTCTCTAGTGACGTCAGGGTCTCTGTTGATGTAAAGAACTTGCTCTAAAAGGACAGAGTCTTCTTTCCCGTTTAATAAAACGTAGGTAAACCCCTCATTGGCAAGCTCAGGATCCACATAAACAGAGCTGATTGGGTTTTTTGTCGATGGCTTTAATCTTAGTAGAGCATAAGGGAACTCGTGAATTCCCTTTTTTGATTCAACAATAAATGCTTTCTTTCTGTTATTTGGAAGAACACGTTTTATTTTCATAATTTCCCGTCTTTTCTAAATTCAACTAAGTACTGCATGACTTTTCGATTGATGCGACCCTGCATTGGCTGCCACTTTTCTAAATCGAATTTAGCGATAAGCTTTGCTCCCTTATAAATATGGACGTGCCTGGGCGAGTGATCTCCAATCCAATCGATGAAGATGTAACCGCCGCGTTTAAACTTGCCCATTTATGTAAATAGTAACATTAAAGATACTATGTTACAAGATAACGATCGAGGGCTTAGGGTAAGCCCTTGCAACCCCAAACACTGCGGATAGTCGGTATGAATTCCCAAAGTCCCTCGCAGCCGCTCCTACTTGCGAACTTTATTTTTGGTCTGCAACATCCGCAGGATCTGGTCTAGCAACTTGGGCTTCCTCACCAGAGCGGAGATCGGCTCTAGGCTCTCTACCATATTAAATTCTTCTTCTTGGCGGGCAGCTTGCTGTTCGCCGCTTCGGCCGTGCAACTGTTCCTTTGTAAGTTTGCCGAAGGACTGGCTCCTCGGTGACTTGTGTGCGGCACTCGCGCCACTTCCGGTTGCGAACTGCGTCGCCGCAAACGGCGGATGGTCCTCATCTTCATCATCTTCCCAACCCTTTAGGGTTCCACTTAGTAGGGTCTGATCGTACTGGGCGCGCTTGGCATCATCGGTCAAGGTATTGTATGCCTGCGTGAGCCGCTTAAATATAGCTATATGTTTTTCGTTGGGTGGCTCACTGACCAGGTCGGCGTAAAAATTTGAATCAGGATGAAAGATTCTGGACATATCCCTATAGGCGCGTTTGATTTCGTCAACGCCAGCGTCTCTTGCCACCCCTAGTAGCTCGTAATATGTCTTACTGTCGACGTCTACGGCCATGAAACTTGAACACTCCTATGTAAGTCGTATATCGACAAAAACGGTCGGATTCTCAAGGAGATACGAGTACCTACAGTGTGCCAACACTAGTGAAAAATCGTTTTAAATTAACTTTGAGTCTTAAGATCGCCCCCAGCTACGCGCAATATCTCTGAGCTATCATAGAATTGCTTTAGTGATTCTAGTAGCTTAGCGTCGTTGGGAGAGGCTTTCTGCAAAGAGGCCTCGAGCGCTTCCGATAGTTCCATATAAGTCGGGTGCATGCGCGGGGGTTTTTCAGCCGCATCCGGACTTTCAAACTTATCTAAATTCAAACTGCCGCCGTATCGATAGAGCGCATATTCCTTTAACTCAGACTCGACCATGGCGTCGTATTCCCCGCCCCATTCGTAGCGAGCAAGTCTGGCTCGCAAAAAGGCAGTTCTCAGATCTTCGCTCTTAATCTTTTGCATGGCACGCTTATCGCCAGCCAAGGCCTGCTCTAGCGCTCCAATTAGGCGCATGTCCAGCCTGTAGATGTCTTGCTCGATATCGCACTTACTCGTGGTAAAAAAATTCTTTAGCGTAATCTCTTTGAATTCTATGAGGGCCTTCTCGGCTACCGCTGACCAATCGTCAGGACTCGATGCCGCCGCTCCCAAAAAAAAGGCTGATTGTTGCGGATTAAAAAAGTCAATCGCCCCGCGCCCGGCCCCCTCCTGGAAACGCTTCAAATTTATCCAGAGCGCATATTTATGGTCAGCATCCAGCACCGTCATCGGAAGCGCCTCGGCCGGCGGCCCCTCAAGCTCGTACCGAACGGTATCCTGATAGACGATCATACCGCTTCTGGGAGCGACCTCTAAACGCCCCACTTCATAACTATCATAAGTCAAAACATCTAAGGCAAAATCCTTTCGAAATAACTCAGCCAATTCCAAACTAAGCCGCACATCCGCTAACGATTCATGCGACTGTTCCCCGGTGATTAACGAAAAGGCCTGGCCCAAGCTCTGAAGACTTAGAGACAGCTTTCCTTCCTTGAGACGGTAGCTGCGCAGCTTGGCTGCGAAATCCGGATTAGATATGTAAAGTTTTCTGGCTGCATGTAGTAGATCCTTATAGCGTGGCACTCCACCTAAATAAGGATTAATACCGTTTCGAATTAAGCTAGTGCGCAAAAATCTGAGATCGAAGCGGTTAGAGTTAAAGCCGACCAGGGCTACTTGCCCTTTGCTTTCTTGAATTGCTTTGTTCAAAAACTTGATGATCTCAAGCATGGCGTCCGGTTCATCGAACTCAGCCTGCGATTGGTGCTGTAGCACATCTATCTTATTCGTAAGGATGGCCGCGGGCACGGGGAGCTGTAAGCGCGATATTCTTATGCGTCCGGTCAGTCGACGTCGTTCCCGTAGGTCTCTTCCCACAAACACAAATGCGAAGTTAAGAATCTGGCCGATCGGTTCCTGGTCACTTGTCTCTAAGTCAAAGAATACTGCTTGCATCCATGCATTATAGGAGAAAGTGGCTTATCCTCGAAAGAGCGCATGAGTCACAGGGTCGAAATAACCCTTTGAACAAGTTCGGCCTGCTCTTTTGTATGGTGCTTATGAGATCCCGTGGCGGTACTGGCACTACGCGCACGTCCAAGATACTCCAAAGTTGGCACTTCTCGGTGAAGTCCCATATACACATGGGTCCAGGCGCCCATATTCTCAGGCTCTTCCTGAACCCAAATCACCCGTTTGGCGTTACTTTGCTTTATTAGTTTCAAGATTTCATTTTCCGGAAATGGATAGAGCTCCTCGATTCGTAAGATTTCGGCACTAAGGTCGGAAGACTTCTTAAGTTCCGCAACTAGGTCGTGATAAATCTTACCGCACATCAGTAAGAGCGTATGAGCCCCGCCCCGAGCATTCAAACGCTCAAAGATCACGCGCTGAAAACCGCCTGAGGTAAAGTCATCCACTCCGCTGGCGGCGGAGGGGCTTCGCAACAGACTCTTAGGAGTCATAACTATCAAGGGGCGCCGAATAGGGGTCAGCGCTTGGCGACGTAAAAGGTGGAAATATTGGGCAGCGGTACTGGGATAACAGACCGAGACGTTCCCCTCGCCAGCCAACTGCAGAAAACGCTCCAAGCGGGCGCTTGAATGCTCGGGGCCCTGCCCTTCGTAGCCATGCGGAAGCAACAAAACTATACCAGATGTCTGCCCCCAGGCCTGTTCGGAATTTACAATAAACTGGTCGATAATGACCTGCCCGCCGTTACAAAAATCACCGTACTGTCCTTCCCAGCAGACAAGACCACTTTGAGCTTGCGTGGCGTAGCCAAACTCAAAACCCATAACCCCTGCTTCTGACAATACGCTGTTGAAGACCTCGAAGCGGGGCGTATTGGAAGGATCATGGTTGAGGGCTAGTCGATCAAATGGCCGTATTCTCAAACCATTCTCGGCATCGGTGAACTCTATGTGGCGCTGTCCAAAAGTTCCGCGCCCCACGTCCTGGCCGCTCACACGAACATTCTGGCCATCTAAAATCAGCGAACCAAACGCTAAATTCTCCGCAAACCCCCAATCGATGCCTGAACCGTCGCTCAACGATTTAATGCGCTTGGCCAGGATCTGTTTAAGTTTTGGATAAATATGAAAATCCGAAGGCAGCTCAGTCAAGGCCTGTGCCACGCGTTCAAGATGATTCTTAGAAGCGCTGGTCGTAGGGGCAATTCCTCGAATCTTGCCATGCACAGCGCAAGCTTCGGCCAAGGTTAGATTCTTAACGGTGTTGTGAGTTTCATCGAATTCGTTCTTAAGTTCGTTCCTCCAAGCTTCAGCCTCTGAAGCTTGGACGAGCCCGAGCTCTAGCAGTCTTTCTTGGTAGATAGCAGAGATGGGGCGCTTGCCTTTGATCTCCTTGTACATTTCGGGTTGAGTAAAGCTGGGATCGTCTCCCTCGTTGTGGCCGTATTTTCGATAACAGATCAGATCGATAATAACATCGTGTCCAAAGCGCTGTCTAAATTCCAGGGCGGTCGTGGCGGCCCAAACACAGGCCTCCGGATCCTCAGCATTCACGTGAAAGACCGGACTCTCAACCTTAATAAGATCGGTCGAGTACCTAAATGAGCGTGACTCGTTCCAGTCAGTGGTAAATCCGATCTGATTGTTAAAAACAATGTGGATCGTTCCGCCGGTGTCGTACCCCGGCACTCTCGACATATTGATAGTTTCGGCCACAATCCCCTGCCCAATCAAAGCAGCGTCGCCGTGGATCAAGATCGGAAGCACGCAGGCGCGTTGTTTATCATGCACCAAATCTTGCTTGGCCCGCGCCACACCTTCAACAATTGGATTTACAAATTCTAAATGTGAAGGATTTGGGCACATGCTCAACACCACCTGTTGCCCACTCGAGGTGCAATACTCAAGCGAGTATCCCATGTGGTACTTAACATCACCCGAGCCAACCACGGTGGTAACGCTCTTGTCCTCGCTCTCAGCCAGGATAGTCTGAAGCGGTTTGTTTAAGATGTTTCGAAGCACATTCAGTCGCGCTCGATGCGCCATTCCAAATACGATCTCGGCCACACCCAGCTCTGGGCCGCGCTCCCGAATGGAATCCAAGATCGGTATGATCGTGTCGCCCCCCTCGGCTGAAAATCTGGTCTGGCCTACATATTTACGGTTAAGCCCCGCCTCGAACTCCTCAGAGTTAATTAAACCACGCAGAATTCGCTTCTGTTGCTCCACGCCAAAGTTACCCGTAAAGGGTCGCGCCTCGATACGTTCCCTGAGCCACTCACGTTCAGAATTTTCCGAGATATGTTCAAATTCAAAACCGATCGAACCACAGTAGCACTGCCTCAAGTCGCTTAAGAGAGTTTCCAACTTGTAAGCCGATTTCGCCCTAAAGCCGGCCGCCGGCACCTCTTGGCTCAATTCGCTTGCGGAAAAGGGAATTTCTAGCTCCGGCACATTGTTTTCTTGCCTTAACCCTGCGGACAGCGGGCTGACGCGCGCCAAGCGGTGGGCATGCATGCGGTAGTTGCCGACCAGTCGCACCACCCGAACGGCTAACGAGTTGTCATCCAGTGCGGGAGTCGGAAGCCTGGAGTATCCGTTCGGACCGCCTGGGCTGCCATTGGTTGCGACACCATCTGTCAATTTGCCAGCGTCAAAGAATTTAGCCCAGGAAGGTTCGACCAGATCACGGTCTGCCAAATACAAATCGTAAAAAGATCGCACCAATCCTGCGTTCTCTCCGAATTGTGAAAAATCAATTAAAGTACTCAATGCTCCCCTTGGCTCAGAAATTAGCTTAATAGGTTATTCGTCAATTTTGCAACCTCGCTAAAATAGTATATTTGCGGGGGCGGAAGCAACACTTAACAGGTACAGCATCTGCGCAAGGTCTCCGAGAGGATGCGTCGGCAGGTAACAATCCACTTGCCCTCGGGACCGGAGCGGATAGCGTGGCCGCGAGCGGGTCGGGCCACGGCCGCCACATACTCCCATTGCAGCGCCGTATTAGCTAAAAACAGCGGCGCATGGCCCAAGCTCGGCTTTTTGAGCACTTATGGGCTCTTGAAATAGCTTCCTAAAACAACTGCGATAATTGCGGTGCTATGCACCAGTTTACTGCGCCAGCTCTACTGTGCCACACTGGAGAATCGCTTTCACATGGTCATTGTTTGCGCAAGGTCTCCGAGAGCATGCGGGTCGGCTGGCCCAAAATTTCGCATTTAGAGTGATTAGCATTAGGAGAACATATGATTCCTACTAGCATACACCCCGGCCAACATCTAAAGGAGCTTTTGGATGAATGGGGAATATCGCAGAGCGCGTTGGCGCGTCATATTAAAGTTAAGCCCGGCCTAATCAATGAAATTTGTAACGGGCGTCGAGGAATCTCTATCGAGCTAGCTCAATGCCTAGGCGAGGCTTTCGGCTCTTCCGTTGATTTTTGGGTGCATCTTCAAAATGCCTTCGAATTAGGTAAATCAAAATTTAAGCCGAACTTTGGACGCTTGCCCCAGATCAAGGCGGCTTGAGTTGTTAAAGATCCGTAACCTCAGTCGATTGATACACCGAACCTGCCCTAAGAGATTTTAAGGATTCCCGCGGAACGTACCGTTCAAAGGTGCTAAGAGCCAGCGCTGGAGTGTTACTATTCTCACTGATATGCCCCAAAACAACATGCTGAAGCTCGCGGTGGTAAACTTCTTTAACCAAAGCGCCGGTGGTCTCGTTACACAGGTGACCATGCGATGAAGCGATGCGTTGTTTTAGCTCGGAGGGATAACTACAGGTTCGTAACATCTCCTGATCATGGTTTGACTCAATCACCAAGGCATGACTATCCCGGATAGCATCCCGCACCCCCTCGGTTACGCGGCCCAAATCGGTTACCTGAGAAAATTTAAGCCCCTCAGCCTCCAGCGTGAAACCCACCGGGTCTACGGCATCATGCGCAATTGAAAAAGATCGAATGCGGACAGAGCCGATCCAAAAAGTCTCTTCATTTGTGAACTCTTCCACCGCATAAACTTTCTCTAGACGCCTGCGAGTCTTCCGGTTGCAATAAACCGGAATCTTAAACCGTCGCGTTAATACCGAGAGGCCACGCACATGATCCGAATGCTCATGCGTAACCAAAACTCCATCTAGAGCGTCGGCAGTTAAGCCCGTAGCTTTGAAGAGTCGCTCCTCGGTCTCTTTTGCGGTAAGACCGCAATCGATAAGCAGCCGCACACCTCCGGCCTCAACAAATGTTGAGTTGGCCTTACTGCCACTCGACAAAACTGAAAATCGCATCGACTTTTACTCCCAGACCTGATTACGACCTTACTCCCCAGATTCTAACCCCTGGGAAGGCCTAATATCCGCTCCGCTATGATATTTCGCTGTATCTCAGAGCTCCCGGCAGCAATGCTGCGACCCCTGGAATACAAATATCGAAACACATCTGCTCCGGCCTCTTGTGCCCCCTCCGATAGGGCCCCCAAACTGCCATTTAGCTTCAAGGCCAGCTTACAAATTGACTGATAAGATTCACTCCAGAATAACTTGTCCAGCGAACCCTCTGGGCCTGGCGCCTGCCCCCCAGCATAGCTCAGCAAATGCTCATAGGCCAAGGCCCTCAGGGCGCAGGCCTCGGCCGTTCTCTCCGCTAATTCTTTTTGCACCCAAGCGCGCTTATCATCCCGGTGTTTGTTTACCAGATTCCGAAGCAAGACCTCGCTCTGAATCTGGCGGGCAAAAGTTAGCACTACACGTTCATACATCAAGGTTGAAATGGCGATCTCCCAGCCCTGCCCGACCTTTCCAACCAAGTTAGATTGGGGCACAAAGACCTCGTCAAAAAAAACCTCATTAAATTCATCGTCACCAGTGATCTGTTTTAAGGGCTTGGTACTGATCCCGCTGGCCCGCATATCAACCAGAAGGTACGTGAGCCCTTGATGCTTCTTAGGCTCATCCGAAGTTCGGCAAAGCACGAAGCAATAGTCCGCCACCTGAGCAAAGCTTGTCCAAACTTTTTGACCCGACAGAATGAATCCGTCCGCGCCCATGCGAGCTCTGGTCTTCACAGCCGCGAGGTCGCTACCGGCCCCCGGTTCCGAAAAGCCTTGGCACCAGATCTCCTTTCCCGATAATATATTCGCAAGAAAGCGCTGTTTCTGGAGATCGCTTCCATGCTTGATTAAAACCGGCCCCACCATGGTGATCCCAAACAATCCCAAAAGTTGGGGCGCGCCCACTCGCACGAGCTCCTCTTGGACTATGGCCTCCTCCACCAAGCTAAGCCCCCTGCCCCCAAACTGAGCGGGCCAATGACATCCGACCCAATTACCCGATGCCAAAGTAGCTTGCCAAGCTCTTCCAACTCTAACAAACGCTTCCGTGGAGCTATCTGCTCCGCTAACTTTGGGAGGGGGGTGCGTTTCGAGCCAACTTCTAAAGTTTCCCCGAAACTCCTCGGTTTCTTTCGAGATCGATAATTTGAGCATTCTGCCTAAGCCCTAACTGAATTTCCAGCGGCTGAATCGAGAAACCAAGTCACGCGCTCCATTGCAGATTCATAAAGCCTTGCCGGTATGGATTCCGGCGTGCCTTCTTTGGCAAAAATTCTTTGTAGCATGGAAGCCTTCTTGGCCCCAGACACGATAAATATAATTTTCTTAGCTCCGAATAAAAGCCCTGGCGATAGAGTAACCCGCTCACTGCCATCATTAGGGTTTTTGGCCGCATAGGCCAAGTTGTGATCTGGCCGAGCGGCATCAGGGAAAATCGAGGCGATGTGCCCATCCTCGCCCATTCCCAGCAACACAATATCAATGAAGCCGTCTGAGCGGCTTAGTGTTGTAGCCACCTTTTCTGAATAATCAGCAGCACCCGCCTCTACACTTTCTAAGGCTGTGTTGACCGGCACGATCTCAGGTCCGGGCTTAGGAAGATTATGCAACAAAGTTTCAGCCACCATACGATAATTGCTATGCTCATCGGTGTGCGGGACCCAGCGCTCATCCCCCCAAAGCAAGACTACTTTACTCCAATCAACCTCACTCACTCGAGGCTTAAGAGCTAACGAACGATAAATCTGCGCGGGCGTACTGCCGCCCGATAGAGCTATTACGGCACGCCCCTTCGCGGTTATAACTTCATTGAGACTAGCTATTATTTCGTCGGCGAGATCCCCTGCGAATAGCCGGGACTCGATCACTTCAATTTTTGGTTTCATTTAGCACCTTTCCTTTTCGAAACATCCTACGACCCTTCCGCACTCATCACTAACGAATCATCTTTGTAAAAAGCTTAAGGGCGGCCCTGACTGAGCTCCGATAATTAACAAGCGAAGCACCCACCGTAAAATAGTGCTTTAACAAGTCAAAGGTGCCTTCCTCCTCAAAGGGAGCCGAAGTGCGAAAGCCGCTGCCTTCGTTTACGAGGGTTTCTAATAACGCCCCTCGTTTAAGTATCACATACGGAGAAGATTTGGCACTCTCACCCGAGAAAGCAAAGGTAATGCCCGAAATCCCAGGTTTTCCTAAGGAGGTTTTTAAACAGAGTCGATATTCATGCCCACTTGCGGACCGGCATTCAAACCCGCCCTCAAAGGCTTTTACGACCTGTAGCTTTAGGCGATCTTTAAACCAACCGGCCAATAAGAGCGCTTCCATACTTAAGGAGCTGGACGACAAGGCTTCGATTGAAATTTCAGTATTATTGTCAAGTAAATTGGTCATCTCAGGATTAGCAAAAACCCCTTTGATCTGGTCCCGCCAACTTGCCAGTGCTATCCAGCGCAAATCGACCAATTGCGCGGAGCTATTAATTAGTTTCGCGCCTAACCCCTCACTACCAAAAATGCGTTCCACCAAGCGAGCTGAATCAAAAATTACCACGTCAGAAAACGGCAATAAAAGATCGATCACCGGGCCGCTGACACTGGCGTCATGCAAAAAAAGCTCAGTGCTTGCGCCGGTCAATAAGTGCGCCTGAACTGCGCTTGGGATCGCGCCCCAAAGAGATTCCGGAAAATTGAATCGCACGGCCTCTGTGCAAGCATGCTCGTTCTTTGAGACTAGGCGGCAGCGCGCGGAAACAAAAGCGCCCACTTGCTGCATGGTGTTATCGACCACCAAAGTAAAGAATCGTGCAGGGTGAAAGATGGAGAAAGCCTCGATCAGCGGTTCAAATTCAGAGACGATCGCACCGGACGAGGCCGGCAACAGAACATTGGCGCCCCCTGCCCTTAAAACGGCGGCATTTTCCCCAAGCTCACTGAAGTACTTATCAAGCGCCGAGGAAACGCTCGAGACTGAGGCTTTTGTATACCCAAGCATGGCATCCGTTAGAGCCTCCGCCATCTGTGCCCCTGTGGTTTAAGTAGTTGTGCCGCTGCTCTTGGACCCCAACTACCCGAAGCGTAATCGTGAACCGTTGGTGATTCGGACCGCCCCCAAGCTTCAAATACCGGGGTGAGGAGATCCCAGGCTTCCTCAATTTCATCATCTCGAGTAAATAAGGTGGCGTCACTTCGCATAGCGTCCAAAATTAGCCGTTCATAGGCGTCGGCCGAGGGAGTCCCAAAGGAGGTGCCGTAATTAAAGTCCATCTCCACCGGACGCACGCGCATGCGCGGGCCCGGCGCTTTGGAGCTAACCTTGAGGGAGATGCCCTCTTTGGGCTGCACCTGAATCGCCAAAACATTATGTTCTAGTTCGTGAACCTGGCGCCCACGGAATAAACTTTCGGGAGGTCGCTTAAAGTAGACGGTAATCTCTGTGATTCGTTTTGGCATCCTTTTACCGGCGCGGATATAAATGGGCACGCCTGCCCAACGCCAGTTTTCAATTTCAAGTTTCATGGCCACAAACGTTTCGGTTGTAGATTCGGGGATAACGCCCTTTTCTTCCAGATAAGCAGGAACTTCCTTTCCCCCTATAAACCCGCGCGTGTAGCGGGCCCTTACCGTATCGCTAAAAACGTCTTGAGCGCTAAAACGCTTGATAGATCTTAGCACTTTGACTTTCTCGTCTCGAATACTATCAGCATCGCTTAACGAGATCGGGGCTTCGATGCAAAGCAAGGCCAACATTTGCAGTAGGTGATTCTGCACGATGTCCCGCATAATTCCAGCCTGGTCGAAATAGGCGGCGCGACTCCCCACTCCAATATCCTCACAGACCGAAATCTGAATCTGCTCGATGTAATTACGATTCCAAAGCGGCTCGAAGATACCGTTGGCGAATCTAAAGACCAGTATGTTTTGTACGGTTTCTTTGCCGAGATAATGATCTATACGAAGTATCTGATTCTCAGCAAAGCTCTCTCTAAGCTTATGATTCAATTCCCTGGCGGATGCGAGATCGATACCAAAAGGCTTTTCAACTACCAGGTTGGTATTTCGTAACGAACCCGGCCTTTCAACCAATCCGACTTTGGCCAAGTTTGACGCTACCTGAGCAAAATGGGCCGGAGCGGTTGCTAAATAATACAGATAACTAAAATCTTCGGAATACTCCTTTGATATGCCGTCCAAACGAGCCTTCAAGGCTCCGAAGTCAGCTTCCTGACTAATATCTAGTTGCTGATAAAAAACGTTACTAGAAAATTTCTTCCAAAGCTCCTCGCCCGGATCTCGGCGCGAGAATTCTTTAACAGATTTTCGCAACGAATCCCGGAACTCCTGGTCGCTTAGTTTCGTCCGACCCGTTCCAATCACCACATATTTGGATGGCAGATAGTCGTCCTGCATTAAATTGCAAAGGGCTGGGACAAGCTTGCGATGCGTAAGATCACCCGTCGAGCCAAAAATCACGATGGCCGTCGAGGGCGGGCGTAGAATTCGATTTTCACCTTCTGAAAAGGGATTCTCCATAATTTAGCTCGAATTCTTTACGATTTTAAGGTCGCGAGTTTCTGTCCTATTGAATCAAGCAGCTCACGATATGACTCGCTAAAACTCTTTACACCTTGTTGTTGCAGCTCCACCAGTGCCGCATCGAAATCCACACCAAACTTGCTGATATTTGTTATCAAACCACGGGACTCGGCGAGCTGTGTAATCAGCCGATTCTCAATGTGAGCCTTCTGCATTAAAGCTTTCAGGGTTTGCGGCGGCACAGTATTAACAGTATCCATGCCTGCCAACTCCTCAACGTACAAAACAGGGCTAAAAGCAGGATTCTTAGTGCCAGTACTAGCCCAAAGTGGGCGCTGCACACGCGCGCCCTTCTGCTTGAGCTTTAAAAACCGCTCCTGCCCAAAGATCTCTAAGTAGCGTTGATATGCCAAACGAGAATTGGCGATACCGATTTTTCCGAGCATGCTGGCCTTGTCATTTTCCGTGGCTTTTCCAGCTTTGATTAACTCATCCAGCTTCTTCTCACATATGCTATCGACACGGGAGACGAAGAAACTCGCTACCGAGGAGATCCCCGCCAGCGAATGTCCGGCGGCAGCACGAGCCTCCAATCCAGACAGATACGCCTCCATGACTCTCTCATGATAGGCGATCGAGAAGATCAGCGTGATATTGACATTAAGCCCCGCCTCTAACGCTTGCTTGATGGCCGGTAAGCCAGCCTCGGTTGCCGGAATCTTAATCATCACGTTGGGTCGGTCAAGCTTGCCCCAAAGACGTAAGGCGGCCTCGACCGTGCCTTTTGTATCATTAGCTAAATAGGGACTGACCTCGATGCTGGCATGCCCATCGGCACCTTTAGTGGCATCAAAAACCGGGCGTAACAGATCCGCCGCAGCGGCCACATCGCGTATCATGAGCTCTTCACAGATCTCTTCCTTACCCATCCCCTGTTGGGCGAGTTCGCGCATATCCGCGTCATAATTTCCCGTATCGGCTATGGCTAATTTAAAAATCGTGGGATTGCTCGTAAGTCCACTGACGCCTTGCTCAATCAAGCCAGCAAGCTCACCGGAACGTAAAACATCACGAGATAAGTTGTCATACCAAACTGATTGACCGACGGCGTTTAGATCTTTGATGTTTGGATTAATACCCATGCGATGCCTCTTCGTTAATTGCCCAAATACAATGATAGATGAGCTAGTGCGGCCTTACAAGGTATAGAAAGTGTGAAGAATTATGTGCTTTTTGCGAATGAAGCTCAGGAAAAAGTGGGTTATTCTGCCGTTACAACGACAGTGCTCGAAAATCACGGCCTAAGAGCTTTCCGTTACTCAAAACGGTCGGCCGTGCTATCCTCTTAAACCTGCGCTTGGGCTAGCTCAAATGCAACACGCTTTGGTCCACGCTGAACCGCGCGAAGTGCCAGCGAATTAAACTCCTCTTGACCCACAATTAGCATCGAAAGGCCCTCGAGTTCAGCGTTAAAGTTTTTACTAAACTCATCTAAGCTTGCACTGAAGATATCATAGCTGCACGCTAAGGCATTGAACTCTACCCGTGTTTCGCCAAGCTGACGAATTAAGCTTAAAATATAGGGACTCTGATTTGCATGCTTAAGAATAGCGGGCAAGAATTCGTCCGCGCTGGGCCTCAGCGCAAGTTGAGCCTTAAAGGCAGTTAGTCCCAGTAATTTGCGATTAAGGTGGACTCGATATCCCACTATGACACGCGCTTTTTCTAATCGCTCAATGCTGGTGCGAACCATTATCTGGCTTAGATCGAGCTTGGCAGCGATCTCAATGACGGTATGGCGCGCGTCGCTTGCAAGCAAGGCGAGAATTGCCAGATCTCTCTGGTTTGAATCTGCGTTGCCAAGTTCACCACCGATCTTCCAAGATGCTCCAGCGGAGTTTTGCGCCAAAAACTTTTTCGAAAAAAAATGCTGTTCAAGAACGACTGCGTAACGGCATTCAATTACCGACTCTCGAAAAGGACGAACAATTTCATCGAACAATTGCTCAAACTCAAAAGCCGATCGTGCTAGAGTGTTAAAAATTAAATCCCAATGACCATCTGTGCTAGCAAAACAATACACTGCAGGATTTTTCTGCAACACTAAAATAAGCTTTGGCAAGCTAGTAGGCTTATTCTTTAAACGCAGATAGCTTTTATAGATTGAGTATCCAAGTTGGAATGGGTCAACGATCGCGGCTGCGCGTAAGACGACTCCTTCTGACCACAACCGTCTCATTCGATAGGCGACAATATCCCGTCCGTGCCGAAGCTTTCTGGAGAGTTCCGAAACAGCCTGGCGTGAGTTCTGATCAAGCTCCCAAAGTAATTTCCGATCCAGGGCATCAAGTTTTTGCATAAATTATATAATTAATAGAGCCATTCTATAATAATTAGTAAATTATTGCCAGGGTATTTCCTAATTATACTAAACAGTTAACTTATCAGCTCGATATTAATAAGCATTAAAAAGGAGTACGAGAGATGGAAACTGCCTGGGACCTTCAACCACTGAGCATCCACAGCCCAAGGGCGCGAGGATACGAAAACCAATTCAAATTCGAATCTTTGCAATTTGATCTCAGCATCGAGAACTTGCCCCCTCGAACAAGAAATTTAATTGGTCGATTGAGTCCGAAATTCCAATTGAAGCGATTAGAGTACGCATTAGGTTCACCAGTGCAAAAACCCACGGGACTTGAAAATCTTTCAGATGCTGAGTTCGGTGAGCTAGTGCGACAGCGAGGCGCATTTGATTTTGCAAAAACGAATCCAATTTACTTAA
Source organism: uncultured Bdellovibrionales bacterium (assembly GCA_964631745.1). Taxonomy (GTDB): domain Bacteria; phylum Bdellovibrionota_C; class UBA2361; order UBA2361; family JBGSMV01; genus CAZVWV01. Next base: position 1,756 of record CAZVWV010000012.1, on the reverse strand, counting down.
ATTCCAGTTGGGAAGGGCTACTCGGAGAAGAACTCTTGCGCCGCCCTGCTTTTAGACAGTTCAGGCGTTTCTTAAGGCTGAGGTTACAAGATGCGCAGGTAACAGAGCTTGGTGCTGGGCGTTATGCTGTTCCGCATAGTAAAATGTTTCATGGCCTTTTCGGTGTGCGTCAATATATTGCTGTCGATCAGGTTGAGTCAATTGTAAGCAATGGCGGGGTGCAGTCCGACGTGCTCGAGTATCTAAGCGCAGCTCCTTCTAATAGCACGAATCTAGTTGCGTTTGGTTTGCTGAATGAACCGCTCTCACCCACCTATCGCCAGGGTAACTTTATGTTTCCAACTAAGGATGCTTCGCGAGCGTCAGGAAGTCATATAGAACATGAATATCTGCGTCGATTAGCGTCGGAAATGTATCGCGTGGTCCCGGCTGGAGGTCTGTTGTATGGGGTTGGAATGCATGCTTGTGGGGAGGAGAAGTTTATGGAGCACTATTTGCTAAAAGCTGGATTTGAACATGAGTTGAGAGCCTACGAGTTGCTGCAACAAGCCTCTGGCACGCGCACTTACGATCCGTACTTTCTTCAAAAGCCATCCTCGCAAGCGAGAGTGGCAAAAGCTAGGACAGATGAGCCACACAATAACGGAGAGCTTCATCGCTATGCTGCTTTTACTACTGATCCAGACGGTGGCAATCCTGCGGGAATTTGGCTCGGAGATAGTTTTCCTGAAGCAACGGAAATGCAAGAGATAGCCAAGCGGGTAGGCTACTCCGAAACTGCCTTCATTGTTCCTCGTTCCGGTTTAAAACGCACAGTGCGCTACTTCAGTCCCGAAGCAGAAGTCTCTTTCTGTGGCCATGCAACGCTGGCAGGCGGTGTCATGTTGGGACAAACTTCAGGCGAGGGTACTTATCGGCTGGATACCTCAGTTGGTGTGGTTCCGGTCACCGTTGAGAAACGTGATGGAAGCTTTCGGATCTCAATCACCACAGTTGCAACTCGCCACAGTTCGGTCTCCCCAAAAGTTTTAACCAGAACGTTATTGGCTCTAGGTTGGGACAAAAACGATCTGGATCCAAGCATCCCACCCGTTCGAGCTTATGCGGGCGCCTGGCATTTGGTTCTTGCAGTATCGAGCGCCGATAGGTTAGCGGAACTCTCGTATGATTTTAATAAGCTTAAAGCAATAATGGTGGAAGAAGGCTTGACGACGCTGCAGCTTGTTTGGAAAGAGAATGAGAATGTCTTTCATTCAAGGAACCCCTTTCCAGTTGGCGGGGTTGTGGAAGATCCCGCTACTGGTGCGGCGGCAGCGGCATTAGGAGGTTACTTACGAGACGCTGGCCTGATAGAAGCGCCGAGCAAATTTACCGTTTTTCAAGGCGAGGCCATGGGGAGACCAAGTCAAATCGACATCGAAGTTCCGAAGCACGGCGGGATAGTCGTGAGCGGCCAGGCCGCGCAGATGCGCTAGCATGGGTCGGCGAGGAGCGTCTAGAGCCACCCTCCATAAACCCGCCCAAACACGAAACCCGCCGGATATCCGACGACCCCGCAAACATGGGCGCGTCAAAACACAGAATCGGCGAACAAGTATGGTAATAACTGACTGAAAGCCAGGCACCACGGCCCAAACAACCCGCTAACTCACCACATGTCGGCCGCTTAGATACACCTCTGCCCTCAGTCGACCCAACCGGAAGAAAAACTCGAACTAAATAAACGCCCCAGGCGCCATATTTGATAGCATCGGCA
>CAZVWV010000011.1:40864-41406 GCA_964631745.1 uncultured Bdellovibrionales bacterium | reverse complement strand
GTGAGTAGCACCATCGTGAATGGCAGTTGTAGCGGCGGCGATCGCGAGTGGAACTCCTCGTTTTTGAATCCCACCAAAGCTAGTGGGTATCTCCAAGTATGCTCTTATTCCAGAAATTTCCTGCAGGACATCAAGTAAGGCCCGTTGGACAATGCGAGATTCAACGTCAGCTAGAACGAGCGGGCGCTCCTTCTTTTTGCCATCACTGCTTGTTTTTCTCTGGATAATCGCGAGAGCAGGCGGAAACTGATATGTACCCTGTCTTAGCTTAGAAGCGAGGCGATTTAACAGCTTGTCTTCGGACAATTCGAATTCGCGAATGGCTTTGAGCGTATCTTTAGAAGCTGAACTTAGGCCATTTGATCTAATCTGACGCCAGGCAGCTTTTAAGGTGGATGGAAAGGCGAGTTTTTCCGAAGGGGTATAGTTTTTTCTTCTTGCCATAGTGGTTAGAGCCGCAGCGGTAAACCCGCCTACCAAACTGTAATCGTATCCCAGTGATGCGAAGTAAACTCAGCATCACAGACTGCATGATTCATCAT
>CAZVWV010000011.1:3961-40764 GCA_964631745.1 uncultured Bdellovibrionales bacterium | reverse complement strand
GAGAACAACGGCGCAGCCGAAAATCGACCGCCCGCTGCTCGCCAAGGCAAGTACGAGAATCGCGATGAGTACACCGCGATTCACTCGCGCCGCTTGGGCACGTTTTTGCATTGATCCATCTTAACAATTCCTCCCCGCGCCATCATGGCACTTTTTGGTTTTTGTCAAGCGGACCGCCGCCGAGGCTAACCGAGCCGATAAAGAAATCCTAATGACCGTCCGCTGCGACTCATCTAGAGAGTGGGTTACGGTCAAGGCAACAAGCAACATCTTGATCGGTAGGCGCGTTCTCGTCGTATCCCAGTGATGCGAAGTAAACTCAGCATCACAGACTGCATGATTCATCATCATGCCGCCGCTATGGTCGAGAACAACGGCGCAGCCGAAAATCGACCGCCCGCTGCTCGCCAAGGCAAGTACGCAAAGGCTAGATAAGCATCGATGTTTGATTTTTCAAGTCAGTACCTTAGGGCTATGGGAGTGAGTGTAACCTATTGATATCCGTGTTTGTTTACGGTTGAGGGTTGTTAGCTAGGGGTTCGAATTCTTTGAGTGACTGGGGTCGTAGCACTTTGAAAATCCTGGTTCGGAATTTGAAGATGTACTACAGCAAAATGCTATTAGGCTCACGGCTGGGCGATAGGATAATCAAAGGCCCAAATTCGTGAACGTACTTTTTCTCGTCTGACTTTCCGTGTTCCTTCAGGCGCTCCGAGATAAAGGTATCTAGGTCTAGTGTGTCTCCTGATGCCTCTTCGGCATCGATAAAAGAGATATCTTCGTCGGCCGAATAGACAAATCGGAAGGCACGTCCGAGAGTCACATGATTCAGCCTAAGAGCGAGTTCTCGAGATGGTTGGATCTCTAAATCTTTAGGATCAAACGCGCCAAGTAGGACCTTCCGAGTGTTAAGAGGCACGACAACCATCGTCTTGGTCATGCCAAAACCAGGCGGATGAATAGGAGGCATTGGAATGGTCCAAACATTTGAAACAGGGTCATCAGAGGTAATCAGTTGTACCCCAGTAGATGAGAGGTCACATACCGACCAGTGGCGATCATGAAAGAGATGCAGCATCAGATCGATATGCTCCATCATCTTTTCGATGTAATAATTATTATGGATATTAGCGTCCAGGAATATCGAACCATCCCGAATTTTTCTTCGTACATCCTCGAGAGTCGTGCCCTCGGGTAGCTCTGGAATATCGACACCGTCTCCTTTCATCTTGCGAATTTGCCCTTCGAAACGTTCGGGAGTAGCAGTAATCAAATCGGTGATCTTGTTGTAAACCGAAACATGCATTTGGTGGAGAGCTCTTCGGTTGGGTTTGGTTCGTGCTTGAAGAAGAGCAAGAAAGTTCATCATCCAATTGAGTTCATGAGGGTCAGATGGGACTTTCCCACTCTCAATCATTCGCTTCCAGATAGGAGCGGAAGAGGATTCGATCTGCGAAAAAACATCTTCAATCGCATCCGATCGTAAGTCGCCCTCTACTGAGTTATAGTCGTTTTCGCAACCACTCTTGGCGGGGCGTGATGTCCAGCGCTCACCTGTATCAAGGTCTGTAACGCGAATAGGGGCATCCTTGGCGCCAGATGGCGTGAACTCGCGCAGATAACAAACTGGAACGTAGTGGTGCTTTGTTTTGATTGGCTGCTCTGTCATGACACAGGGACGATATCATATTTGAATAAAGACGAGGATGCCGGTTATGTTTGGTGGTTTCGTTCTCACTCCATTCTCATCCGCGCTTTTTCTTGCTTCCTAAGCTCGGAACTTTTACATTCTCACTCACGCGAACTTTGTTGAGAGCGAGTGAGAACAGTGGGTTAGAGAGTTGTATTCTCACTGCGAACTTGAGCTTGTAAAGGGCCTGATTTTATAGCGAAATCAGTTGACACAAGCTTCTTAAAATCCTGGGCCTCGAAAGGGGCGTGCCGGTTCGATTCCGGCCCTAGGCACCAAATTTTTCTTGTGATGTGGTTGTAGTATAGGCAGCGCAGCTTCTTGGCGGCGCTTTCATATGTGGGCTTCCCTCGCCGAGGCGCTTTGTGTAGTTCCGCTCTGAAACATAACCAAAATCAAGAATCTCGATCGTAACTTAAAAAAATTAAGCCAACCCGGCTGGGCGTGTTTCTGCCCACTCCACTAGTGGAGTGCTCTTAGAAATATCAGTAGGTTAGCTGGATGGCCGTCTAACTGATCCAACCCCCCCGGTGAAGAATCTCGGAGCGCAGGCGACCACGCCTGCCGGCGGTGATAGCAGCAGTGCCGCACAGGGCGAAGCCACCTCAACAGTAGGTGTCGCGCCGTGGCACAGACCGTCGATTTGACAGCGCTCCTAAAATTTTTGTCCAGCGCCCTGGCGCAGTATCCCCGAGGCCATACTTGCATGTTCGGGATCCGGTAAGGGCTAGGTAGTGCAGGCGAAGGGAAGAACCAGATCTCAGAGCATGAATTGTTGTTAACAATTTTGGCTCTATGTTATAGATTAAGGCATGGAAAAGACGAAACTTACTTGGGAGGAAATCAAGCGGCTTTACAACGAAGAATGGGTCGAGCTTGTAGATTACGACTGGCCGGACGAAGAGCCGGACCCTCGAGCAGGCATCGTACGAGTGCACGCAAAAACACGGGAAGAATTTGATAAGTTAGCTAAAGTCGACGCCCCGCATGATTCGGCCTGCGTGTTTGTGGGTGAGCTATTCGCTTCGAACGCGGTGACAAGAGGTTTTTCCTCGGTAATACTTGAGCCCTTTTAGATGCGAACGTTTCGATTTAACCCAATCAGCAGGGCGCCAATCGTCTCGGCGCTTATCATAGGACCTAAGGGAACAAGAAGAATCCGTCTCATTTTTGACACTGGTGCTGAAATGACGCAGCTCAATGCTTCACGCATTTAAGCTGTTGGATATTCGCATGATGCGGCAATCGCCAAAGCGCGCGTAGTAGGTGCAGGCAGGGTTGAAAGTGAGGGATACGCTCTTAAGCTTCAAGCCCTAATTGTTCTCGGATCGAAAGCAGAAGCATTTAAGGTTGGAGTTTTTGAAATGCAACATCTACAAACGCAACGAATTGACGGCTTACTTGGCTGGGACGTTATTCGAGCATTACATCTTGAAATGGATGGACCAAGCGGACTGCTTAAAGTGTTCTAGGAGTCTGTGGCACTGGCTACGAAAACGATCGCAAATTCTGATAAATTGGCCCGAGCGCTTTATGTCAAGGTTAAAAGATCTTGAGGTTACGTCTCGGACCATCCATCTCTAAGTGTAATTTTTGGATCAGATCCCAACCTAAGAGCCCATCAATTCCAGCCTCTGCCCAATCGGCAAAATCGAAGGCTCCGATCCGTGGTTGATCCTGTTTCTTGCCCAACAAGTGAAATCGTTTCGCTTGACAAGAATATCCCTCCTGCGGCTTACCGGAAACGCCTTTCATTTTAAGATCAGGCCTTCTTTGCTTAAATTGAAAGCCTAACGATTCAAGTGTTCCTACATGTAATTGCGTGAGCACGGCACCCGAGTCAAATACTAACTCAACCCTCGAGGCACCTGTAGGACCGACAACTACAGCGCATACTAGGGGCAAACCGAAAGCACTGCGAATACGAAACGATCTCATGCGCAGGTTGTCTTCCATTGATGCATGTTGGCATTAAGTATAACGTCATGCGGAATCTTACGCTCTCCAACAAACATGATGGCTGAATTTTTTTGCTTCTCTTTAAGAATAAGCCGATCGAACTTTCGTCGAGATTTCGCATGAACTGTAACAACACCAGAATGCGGCAAAGGCTCTTCCTCAGGCCAATCGTAATCAACAAGTTGAACCCACTCACGATTGTAGAGCTTTTCAATTTCCTGCCAGGACAATTTCGTTTCCATAATCAATCTATAGCATGTGTCGCTTCGAGGAACACTTCTTTTTGGGCCAGACATTTCATCCCCTCTCAATCAAGTTTGCGGCAACTACCTACCAAAGCCAACGCGTAAACCCAGGGGTGCACGCCATGCCTGGCCTGAATTTTGTTCCACCCCTACAGCTCCCCCATATCAGCAAAACTAAAATGCCTGCCTACGGTGAAAATTACATGATCGAGCAGCTTGATTCCTAGTAGCGTACCGGCATCCTTTAGAATCTTGGTGACACGCCGGTCTTCTTCGCTTGGGGTTACGTTTCCGGAGGGATGATTGTGGGCCACGATTATGGCGCAGGCTCTATCTTTTAGGGGGTCGCTAAAGACCTCACGCGGATGGACCTGGGTTGAGTTTACCAAACCTATCGTCAGAACGCGTGTGGCCATGACTTCGTGGGCCCCGTTTAGTGAGATACAGACGAAATGTTCCTGCTTGCGGTCGGCCCAGTGCTGCACTAACGGTATGATGTCATTGGAGCAGGCAATTTTGTGGGCGCTTGGGCTAATGCGCCTGCGCGCGAATTCAAGAGCGGCCACAATCAAGGAGGCCTTGGCTGTGCCAAAGCCTGGCAGATCTTTTAAGTGGTCTAAGCTGAGTTCCTGCCAGGATTTATCTATAATTGGCAGGGCGTTGCGAGCTACGGTTAGGACATCGGCCTGTTTAGTGCCGCTCCCAAGTAATACAGCTAATAGCTCACTATCGCTTAGTTTGGCGGCGCCCGCGCTTTGAAGCTTCTCGCGCGGCCGGTCGTGTATGGGTAACTCTTTTAATTGCAGCATTATAATATATCGTTAATTTTTTGAAAAAGTTGCGTGCTCTTTGGAAAAGTTTCGTAACCAATATATCGCCTTTGGATATTTGGCAGATAAAGGCGGATGTGCAGGCGGTAGGCTGAGAAAAGGGGATCCCAAATCAGATCGTGAGCGAAAGGTAAGCCGGGTGTCCAGAGCTTATGAGCGCATTTTGTTCTTGATGTAGAAATAAACAAAAAACGGAATAATTATGACTACAGCCACAGTAAAAAGGGTTAGAATTCCTACGGTGTCTGACAGCATGCTATTTAGTAGCTCCATAATCATCTCCAAGATAATTTTTTTCGCGGTGGGCTTCTGGGAGGATAGTAACTGAAAAGCGTCTGCTTTTGTATAGGAAGAATAGTTGAGCAGGGCGTTCAAGCGCCCATTCAAGCGCCCAGGTGTACACCCAGGATTTAGGCGAATTCGCTCTCGATGTCGGCCAGGTCTTTACTGGCGATTACATCGTCTCTGCGCTTTGCGGTAGCCTGTTCGGCGTCGATTTGGTCGACGAGCTTGTCAAAGTCTTCCTCTTCCATGCTGGTGAGCTCTTTTAGATTGAAGACATCTTTTAGCTGCTCGGGGATTTCAAAATTTGGATCTTCCTCTCTGGGGGCAAAGAGATGCGGAGCGTGTTCCTTCGTAAGGTCCGCCTGACAGCGCTCTAGCCAAGTTTTTTCTCCGCTCTTAACCTCGACTATTTGAAGCTCGGCAATGGCCCGATCTTTCTCGAAAGGGAAATATTTTCCATCCAGCCTCTCTAGCGGTTGCTGGCGCCCGAAGATAAAAGTTTCGCTCCAAAGATAAGCCAAACGATACGACTGGATGGTCAGATTCTCTATGTCGTCGGTAGGGGTCTTGGTGTTCATGGCGGCCGCGATGGTTTCGCCGATCTCGGATTTGAAACCTAGATGAGTGAGTATCATGGAGCTAACTTGCGACGAGGTAGTGCGCCAGAGCTCTCTCTCTAAGTCATCGTCAGAGAGTTTCTTCTCAGCTTCCAACTTTCTAATGTAAGTTGAATACTTGGAGCGGTCCTCCCCCGTCATCAGCACCAGTGATAAATTTTTTAGCGAGCCTATCAAGAGTCCGGGTGCGTAACCCAACCTTGGAATGGCTACGCCGACTAGCGCACCGATGGAGGCATCTCTTAAAAACTTTGGTCCGATCACGTTCCAGGTAGCTTCAGGAGTGATCTTCTTTAAACGCCTATTCAGAAAAAAACATGTGATGAAAGCCGCCAAGTCCAAGGGGCTATAAAGCGCCACTAGATCGCCGATGGAAACGGACTTGTTATGCTCTAAATATTCCGCCGCCAGCTGTCTGCTGGCAAAATAGATAGTGGCTTTGAAACTCGGCCCGCGGAACACTCTGGCTACCTGATACTTCGTAACCGCACGAATTTGTTTGTTGTTGGTTAGATGGTCTGAAACCAATAGCCTAATCGCTTGCGAAAAGGCCGTGGGTACGTACCCGATCCGCTTGGCACAGGCCAAGGCCACCGCCCAGCTTTCATCGTTTACCTGAGTTGCCATTCTTCTAATAGCTAACGGGCGAACAGTGTCTTAGCTTTAGCGCTTTCTTAACGGCGCGGGGCGCTCTCCTCGATATGGGCCTCGGTTTTTGTACTTTAGAGCCATTTACTGCTAAGTTGCTTCAAATGGAAGAGCAAATTGAAGAAAATAACCCCGTAAATCACCCCGCAGCGACTCTCAGTTTTGATGAATTAATGCCTGCTGGCCCGATTCTTGAAGCCGTCAAGAAATTAGGTTTTGCTGCACCTACGGCAGTGCAGTCTGAAACTATACCGGCTGCTTTGCAAGGACGTGACTTAATTGTTCAGGCGCGCACCGGCAGCGGCAAGACCTTTGCCTTTATGATTCCGATGCTTTTGCGGCTTATGCAGACGATTGAAAGTGGGCGGCTTGCACGTGGAACTTTCGGACTGGTTATCACTCCCACGCGTGAACTTGCCAGTCAGATCAATGAGGTGATTTCATCCATCACAGATGAAGTTAAACCGGCCTGCCTGATCGGCGGACAAAGCATGTCGGCTCAGATTCAAGCCCTCAGGGATGACGCCAGGATCGTAGTCGGGACCCCTGGGCGTATCATGGATCTGATTCGCCAAAGAGAGCTCCAGCTCCGCAAATGCCAGATGTTCGTGCTGGACGAGGCTGATGAAATGCTCTCTATGGGCTTTATTGACGATGTGCGCGCCATTCTTTCGCGCTTGCCGGATTTACGGCAAGGGCTCTTTGTCAGCGCTACCATTACGCCGCGCGTAAATATGCTGGCGCAAAGTTTTCTAACAGATCCAGCAGTGATTGCCATTAGCAGGCCCGGCGAGGATCTGCCACCGATTGAGCACATTTTTTACGAAGTAGCCTCCGGATTAACAGACAAAGTTTCGGCGCTGTGCGATCTGATTGAGGTCAAACGTCCGCGCTCCGCTATGATATTTTGTAATACCAAGTCGGACACAGAGACAGTCGAGGTGTTTCTGCGACGGCGCGGATTCGACGCGCGTCGTATTAATTCCGATCTGCCGCAGAAACAGCGCGACGCCTTGATGAATAAAATTAAAAACGGTGAACTTAGATTTTTGGTGGGAACCGATATCGCCTCGCGCGGCATAGATATCGAGGAGATGGATTTAGTCATCAATTACGCCATCCCAGAGGTGCCGGAAAGCTACATGCACCGTGCCGGCAGAACTGGCCGGGCCGGTCGGGCTGGGACTGCCATTAGCTTGGTGGGTCCGCAAGACTTTATGCCGTTCACTGGGCTGAAGCGCGCCATTAATTTCGATCTGACTAAAGCAGAGCTCCCAACTGAAGAAGAGGTGGTGGAAGCTCGCTTGGCGCACTTTTATGAGCTGGTGCGCGAGATGCGGCTGGACATCCGCGAAAGAGATTTGGCGATGTCGCGTAAATTGTTGCGGGAGGTTGGAAATGTCGAGGACCCTAGCGATGATTTGGTGGAGCTGTTCTCAAAGTTAAGCCGTTTCGCGGTGGAGCATCATATCTCTTTGGAAACAAAAGCTCTTGAGGACGAACCTGTGGCAGCGCCCATGCAGCGTGAATCTGACCATCGGCACAGTGACCGGCATCAAGGGGACCGGCATCAAGGGCGTCGCGGCGGCGGTGGACGACATGACCGCAACGATCGCAGGGGCGGGGGCGGGAGAGACCGCGGCCATCGACGCTGAACTTGCGCTCTAGCCAGATTTCGGGGCATATTCTGACAGGTTTATTAAACATTTGGAGGAACTATGCTTAAGCCGCGATCTTTTCTCTTGGGCGCCATGCTGCTTTTCTCGACGCCATCTTTTGCCGCAAATTATAAGATCGATGCCGATCACAGTACTGTCGGCTTCAAGGTTAAACATCTGGCTATCTCTTCAGTGACCGGAAAATTTACGAGTTTCGAGGGGAATTTCAATTTTGAGCCGAACCAGGTAGCCGAATCTAAAGCGCAGGCTAAGATTAGCGCCGTTAGCGTAAACACCGAGCAGAAAAAACGGGACGATCATTTAAGGAACCCGGATTTCTTGAACGCTACCAAATTCCCGGAGATCACTTTTAAAACCACTAAAGTCGAGCCAATCTCGCCAACTGAGTTTAAGGCAACGGGGGATTTGAGTATAGCGGGGGTAACAAAGTCTGTGACTTTAGATGTTCAGTATGGCGGCGCTGCTAAGGACCCCTGGGGTAATGAGCGGGCCGCTTTTAGTGCTGTAACTAAAATAAATCGGAAAGATTTCGGGCTGACATGGAACAAAGTCTTAGAGACTGGCGGGCTTTTAGTTGGTGATGACATCGCCATAAATATAGAGATCGAGGCTGTCAAGCAAAGCTGACGATGGCATGAGACCTTCAATCTTTGAGCGCTGTCTTAAAGAGACTTCAAATGGTCTCGCCATCTCTGTCTTGCTCTCGCCGCGCGCTTCTCGCAACCAAGTTGTTGGGGAGCATGATGGGCGCCTAAAAGTGAGCATTAAAGCGCCTCCGGTAGATGGCGCCGCGAATAAGGCCCTTAAGGACTTTCTTGCGGCGCTGTTTTCCATTCCTAAAGCTAACCTGCGTCTCCTGAGCGGTGAACGCGGGCGGCGGAAAGTAGTGCTCGTGCAAGGCTTGTCGAAACAAAACGCTTTGGACAGCTTGGCGCAGAATTGGAAGCAATCTTGATTGCAGTTCGATCTTTGGAGGTGCGCTGTTCAGTGATATCATCATACTATGATTAATAAGTAATTGCTCAAAAATCCCGGGCGAAGTGCAAGCGTGGATTGGAAGACGAATATTAGGTAGCGCCGACGACTCGTCGGCCGGTGTGCATAGTGGCGCTGCTCTTTTGGGCGGAGCCACCACCTGCTGGCACTTCGCCCCGGGTTTTTGAGCAGGTTCATTAATAAATTTTAAAATCGCATTTGAACAGGCAAAGGCATTTACGTGGGATCACCCCCAACCAAGAAAGATAATCAGGCCGCAGGACACTCGGATTACTGCGCCATCGATAGCCCCAAAGAGTCTAGATTGAGCAACTTTGAAAGACTCACCTTCGTCGGTGGGGAGGATCTTGATAAGGCTTTAGCCGCGGTTTCTGATCAGTTCTCAGCTCTCTCTGATCGCACCAAAGTTGAAGCAATCGAGCCGTCCGAAGCGCAAAGTGCGGCTGAATTTTACACACAAGAGATTTGGTCTAAAGATCCCGATAGCTTTTTTGTTAAGCCAAGCGAGCTTCCCAAGGTTCAGGAGACTTTTGTGCATGGCCTCAAAGATGGCGAGATCGTGGATCTTGCCTTTAAGAGCGCCTATCAGGTTAGAAATACGGCGAGTCAAGCTGATTTTGAAGCCGTGTCGGAAAACGGCACGGCCCACGCCAGACTTTGGCGGCATGGCGATGGCAATATCGCAACTATAGTGGCGATTCATGGTTGGAGCATGGGTGACCAACGCCTAAACTCATTGGCGTTTTTGCCGGGCGTCTTTTATCAGCTGGGATACGATGTGGCCCTTGTAGAGCTGCCATTTCACGGCCGTCGAAAACCAAAGAAAAGCCAAGCGCCGCTCTTTCCCAGCACCAACTTAGCTCGCACTAACGAAGCGATGGGGCAGATCATTTCAGATCTGCGAGAGTTGACGCTCTACCTTATCGGGAAAGCGACAAATGAAAAGCCGCAAGCAAGGGTTGGCTGCCTTGGGATGAGCCTTGGCGCTTATGTCGGCGCGCTCTGGGCCGGACTAGACAACTTAGATTTTTGTCTCCCGATTGTGCCGGTTTGCAACATGGCCGAGATGGCCTGGTCGATTCTTCGTAACTTGCCAGAGATCGAGCAGCTAAAGTCGCAGGGGCTTACGCCGGAACTTCTCAGCCGGGCCTATTGGATTCACAGCCCACTAACACATTCCTTGAAGGTTGAACGAAGTAGGTTGTTTATTGTGGCCGGAATCGGCGACCAAGTTGTGCCTCCGCGGCAGCCAAAACTGCTGTGGGACCATTGGGGGCGCCCCAAAATGGCCTGGTTCGGTGGCGGGCACGCAGCCCAAATTAAACGGCGCGAGGCCTTCGAAGAGGTCATAAAGTTCCTGCAGGGGCTGCACCAGCAGCGCAACTGAGTCTGATTGTCATGCTGTTGCCGCGATTTGAATTTAACCACGGAGAACACGGAGATCACTGAGAGAGAAATCCTCAATGTTTTCTCCGTATTCCCCGTGGCCTCTGTGGATAAAGACCGAAATTGCAATGTTTTACCGGACAGCAGTGCCCTGTGCTTGTATTGCCGCCAAAAATCTAATAAATTCAGGGAATAATTTATGGTAGAACGCAACGAACAGGAACTAGTCAGAATAGAAAAATTACAGACCCTGCGATCTAAGGGCTTTTCATTTCCGAATGACATCAAAGCTTTGGCCTCCAGTCGGCAAGTTTTAGAAGCACAAGTTGATGAGCCCGCTAGCGCTAAGAGATTTAGTGTGGCTGGGAGAATCGTTCAGATGCGCCTAATGGGCAAAGCCTCGTTTGTGCATATACTGGATGGCGCTGGTAAAATTCAGCTTTACGTAAAGCAAGATGCAGTTGGGCCCGAATCTTTCGAAAAATTCAAAGAGTATGATATCGGGGACATTATCGAAGCCACGGGCTACGCCTTTGTTACCAAGACCGGTGAGAAAAGCTTGCACGTTGAAAGCCAACGTCTTTTGACGAAATCTCTTATCCCGCTTCCCGAAAAGTGGCATGGTCTTTCAGATATTGAACTGCGCTATCGCAGACGCTATGTGGATCTAATTGCAAATCCGGATGTGCGTGATATCTTCCGATCGCGCGCTAAAATTATCAGCTCGATTCGACGATTTTTGGACTCACGTGGATATGTAGAGGTTGAAACGCCGGTGCTGCAATACATTCCCGGTGGTGCCGATGCCAAACCTTTTAAGACGCACCACAATTCTTTAGGTGAAGATATGTATCTTCGTGTCGCTACCGAGCTTCCGCTAAAGAAGTTAATAGTTGGGGGGTTGGAGCGAGTTTACGAAATCGGCCGAATTTTTAGAAACGAGGGGGTCTCCAAAAAACACAATCCCGAGTTTACCTCGCTTGAGTTTTATGAAGCCTTTGCTAACTTTCAAACCCTGATGACCTTAACCGAAGATTTAATCTTGGGATTGGTCAAAGATATAACCGGCGGCCTCAAAGTGCGCTACGGAGAGCAAGACATAGACTTCACCCCGCCCTGGCCGCGCATTAGTATGCGGGATTCGATCTGGGAAATAGCGGGAGTGCCCAAGAGCTTTGATCTGGATACCTTAGAAGGGGTACAGAAAGCGGCCCAAAGTTTCAAGGTAGAGCTGGACGAACCCGAGGATTGGGGTCGATCGTTAGAAGCATTGTGGGGGGATTTAGTAGAGCCAAAATTAATTAATCCCACATTTATTATTCACCATCCCTATTCGATCTCGCCGCTTGCTCGGAAGTGCGATCACGATTCGAAGATCACCGATCGCTTTGAATTAATAATCTCAGGCATGGAGATAGCAAACGCTTTCTCCGAACTGAACGATCCCATCGATCAACGTGAACGCTTTGAAGCCCAAGCCAAGCGTAAAGCCGGTGGCGATGAAGAAGCGCATGATATCGAAGAGGACTTCTTGCGGGCCATCGAATACGGATTGCCGCCTACGGGAGGCGAGGGCATCGGAATAGATCGACTGGTGATGTTATTGACAAACTCGCCCACAATTCGAGAAGTTTTACTCTTTCCTCAGCTTAAGCCCGGAGAATAAATCGAAGCGTGTTTACCTTTTCCAAGAAAATTGCACTTCGTTATTTGTGGTCAAAACGCTCCGAAGCCTTCATAAGTATCATTAGTGTAATCTCGGTTCTTGGTGTAGCCATCGGGGTGGCTGTCCTTAATATCGTTATCTCGGTCATGACTGGGTTTGAGCATGAGCTAAGAGATAAGATAATTAACACTAATTCCCACATAGTCGTTAAGAAGCTGGGCGACAAGGTCGAGAGCTGGAGAGACGTTCAGGCCCAAATCTCGATTGTCCCAGGCGTGGTTTCATCTTCAGCCTTTACATACCATCAGGCCTTAATTCGTTCCGAGAGCGGCGCCACCGGTATTTTAGTGCGCGGCCTCGAACCGGGCAGCGCTTCTTCTAAGCAACTTGAGAGTTATTTGGAGCCCGGTAGTAAGATTGAAGAGCTCTTTCATCCGCAAGCGATTGCTCGCGAGGAAGGGGGGGGCGAAACCGTCTTGCCGGGAATTGTAGTTGGAAAGGAGCTGGCACGCTCGGCTCTGTTACTTTCGGGCACGCCCCTCTCGCTTTTGTCTCCGCAAGTGGGTTCTACCCCCTTTGGATTGGTCCCTCGTTTTCGCCGTTTTGTGGTGAGCGGAATTTACAGCTCCGGACTTGTCGAATACGAGAGCGGTTTGGCGTACGTAAGTTTAGAGGAGGCTCAGCGCTTTTTTAGAATGGGGGATGCCGTTAGCGGGTTTGAGGTGCGCGTGGAAAATATCTTCGAGTCGCCCAAAGTTGCCCAGCTAATTATGGAGAAACTCGGCGGCGTGCAGAGCGGATTTTATGCCCAAGATTGGACCGAGGTAAACAAGCCCCTCTGGGACGCCATGGCGCTTGAGAAGCGTGTTTATTTTCTAGTGCTGTTACTGATTATAGTAATGGCTAGCTTTTCCATCATCACGACCTTAATCATGATTGTGCTTGAGAAACGGAAGGACATCGCCATCCTGCGCACTATGGGAGCGTCCACCAAGGCCATCGAACGAATCTTCGTCATATTGGGAACTGTGATCGGCGCTGGTGGTACCTTGGCCGGTTTATTGTTGGGTTACTTGGGATGTCTGGCGCTCAAGACTTGGGGATTTCCGATCGATCCCAGAATTTTTCCGGTGGCGACGTTGCCTGTGCGAATGGAACCGGAAAACTTTTTAATTATTGGGCTGATCTCATTTCTAATTTGTCGCCTTGCCACGATCTATCCCTCTAAGAGAGCTGCGGCCATGAACCCGGCGGAGGTTCTAAGGTATGAATAGAGGTGAAGCATTCCGGGTTTATCGTTTAAGGTTCATGTGAAGATCCGTATCCAAAACTTAAGAAAGACTTACCAGGATGCCGGGCGCGAGCTGACTGTGCTTGATAATCTCAGTTGGGATCTCCCCGAAGGCGGTGTGGTAGGGGTTGTGGGTCGGTCCGGTACCGGTAAATCAACCCTACTACATATTTTGGGGGGCTTAGACTCTGCCACCTCTGGCAGTATAGATTTCGGAGGATTGGAAATTACCAAACTTTCGTCCGAGAAGCTCTCGGAGTTTAGAGCTAAGCATGTCGGCTTTGTATTTCAGTTTCATCATCTCTTGCCGGAATTTTCAGCGCTGGAAAATGTGTCGTTGTCGTTGATTATCGGGGGAGCGAGCGAAGAAGAAGCTTCATCTAAGGCTGAAAAAATTTTGGTGCGTGTGGGGCTGGCCCAGCGCCTCACCCATAGACCTTCAGAGCTTTCCGGCGGCGAACAGCAGCGCGTGGCTATCGCGCGGGCGCTGGTTGGACGACCAGATGTGCTCTTGGCCGACGAGCCCACCGGCAATTTAGACATTAAAACAGCGCGTGAGGTGCAGGAGATGCTGCTTGAAATTAATCGCGAGCAGGCTAACTTGATGGTAATTGTCACGCACAATCCTGAACTAGCGAGCGTGCTGGACGCAGTTTATGAGATGTCTCCGGGCGGGGCGCTGCGTCCGCTCCCGAAGGCAAAGTAGTAATTCCTTGGGAATGACACAGGACTTGCTCATAGGGCTTGCTCATTTTTGCGATTTAGGTCAGTGTTAGGGATATTTTATGATTAAGTTCAAGCACATAGCAGTACTATTCTTTGCACTACTCAATATTTTATCTGTTTCGTCGCGAGCCGACGTCTATCGAATCGATGGCGTACTGATCGAGGGCAACAGAAATATAGATACCGACGCTATAAAATTGCAGTTAAAGCACCCAACGGGAGAGCTCAGCGATCAAGCCATATCAGAAGAGGTTAAGAACCTATATCGCACCGAGTTCTTCGATCAGGTAGAGGCCTCGGTCATCTCAAATGCCGGTAAGACCTATGTCAAGTATTCTCTAATTGAGAAACCGATAGTCCGAAAGGTATTTATCAAGGGCAACGATAAGATCTCCGAGGAGGACCTGGCAAAGATTTTTAATTTTGGGCAGAAGCGCTTCCTAGACAAAACCAAAATTGAGGCGCTAATTCGAAGCGCAGTCTCTTACTATCAGAAAGACGGATTTTATGACGCCTCCTTTGAATACGCTGTTAGTCCAATTGCAGACGGCCAGGTCGACCTAACCTTTACGGTGCAGGAAGGCCAGCGCGTAAAAATTAGGAAGATAAATTTTCAGGGGCTCTCTGACGTGGATGATGGTGACTTACGCTCCGCCATGGAAACTAAAAGATACAAATGGTGGAACTCCTGGCTGCTAGGGTCCGGCCGGCTTAACAAAGATGTCTTGGACAACGACAAATTGTTGTTAAGGCAATATTTTCTCGATCAGGGCTTTGTAGAGGGCAATGTGGGCGACCCCAACATCGAGCGTAATGAAGATGGTATTTATATAACTTTTTCGGTAAATGAGGGGAAGCGCTACAAATTTGGCGACATAGTTGTTAGTGGCGATCTGATTGAGCAGGATCAGCAAAAAACCCTGGAGGGCACGAAGGCTGCTAAGGGCGAGTATTTTTCCGCGGGGACTTTACGAGACGATTCTTTCAAAATCAGTGATAAGTTCGCCGACCAAGGTTTCGCTTTTGTTAACGTGGTCCCCAATACAAGCCTAAATCGAGAAGCGGGCCTTGTGGACATATCGTATGCGGTCAGTAAGGGGCGGCAGGTCAAAGTAGGAAAGATTAATATTAAAGGCAATACCAGGACTTACGACAACGTCATCCGCAGAGAACTAAAACTTAGCGAGCAGGATACTTACTCAAGCACAAAGATGCGCCGCAGCCAGGAATTACTACAGCGGCTGGGATATTTCGAGGAGGCTACCGTGAATATGGAGCCCGCCCAAAAGGAAGACGAGGTTAATTTAAATGTAAACGTACGAGAAGCTTCCACGGGCCAATTCAGCGCGGGCGCCGGGTATTCAACCTCAGATGGCATGCTCTTTAATGCGCGTGTGAGTGAGAACAACTTATTCGGAACCGGTAGGAACGCCTCGATTAATTTTGATATCGGTTCCAAGAGAGAGAACATTATATTATCGGTTACCGACCGGAGATTTGACGATACCCACCTCTCGCTGGGCGCAGACCTTTACCGAACGGTGCGCGAATTCTCCGACTTCGATCGTGAGTTGACTGGTGGATCACTAACCGCAGGCTACCCGCTAGAAGAGCTTTTTGGTGAATCCGCAGAGGACATAAATGCCTCTCTTAAGTACGAGGCCTTGGCGGTTGATATCAGTAATGTTGACCAAGATAATGCTGCGCAGCTTGTAATTGATTCGGAGGGTAATAGTACCGCATCCGGCATAACTCCAAGTATTACGCGTAACACCCTCAACCATCCCTTCGATCCGACTAAAGGTTCGTTGCAGGAAGTTGCCGTTGAGCTTACTGGGTTGGGCGGCGATGAGCGCTACTATTTAGGAGAGGCGCGCCAGAGCCTTTATGAGCCCTTATTTGACCTAGGGTTTGGAGACTTTGTATTTTCATGGCGTACGAAATTCGGCTACGGAAAATCTTTTAACGGAGATCCGCTGCCTTTGTTTAGACGTTTCTTTCCCGGCGGCATTAATTCCGTGCGCGGTTATCGAAATCGCAGCTTAGGCCCCCAGGATACCAAGGGTCACGAATTTGGGGGTAGTAAACAGCTTGTAAACAATACGGAAATAATTTTCCCCCTCGTGAATTCCGCCGGGTTACGTGGAGTTTTGTTCTATGACATTGGACAAGCCTTTGACGATAATCAAACGCTAAAGCTTGATGATTTACGTAAAGCTTGGGGGTACGGAATAAGATGGGGCTCGCCCATTGGTCCGATTCGCATTGAGTTTGGTTACCCCATCGATCGGCAAGATGGCGAGCGCGGAGTTGTAACGAATTTCTCTTTTGGCGCGCCGTTTTAGTCATTCATTTGATTAGCGGTTTTAGCGCATTTTAGGCAATTCTTAAACGGTATCTGTTATGAAAACAAAGATCGCCGTGGTTGGCTTGGGATATGTGGGCTTGCCGTTGGCGTTGGCATTCGCTCGTAAGTTTGAAGGCACTGTCGGTTTTGACATCAACCAAGAGAAAGTCGCGCGTCTTAGACGCGGAGAAGACGTTACAGACGAAGGTTTGGAGCCTGAACTTAAATCTACAACTCTTAAGGTGACCTCGCAGTTGGAGGAGATGCGGGGCGCGAACTTCTTCGTGGTCGGCGTGCCTACTCCCGTCGACGACAACAAAAAGCCGGATCTCTCACCGCTGCATTCGGCCTGCGAGTGTGTCGGCAAGGTTTTGAGCCGTGGCGCTACCGTGTGTTTCGAATCCACAGTATATCCTGGGGTCACCGAAGATTACTGCGGACCTCTCTTAGAGAAAGTCTCCGGTCTAAAACAATCCGTTGATTTTAAGCTAGCATACTCGCCCGAGCGAATTAATCCCGGTGATAAGGAACGAACTTTAGTTAAGATCCTTAAGGTCGTTTCTGGCGAAGACCAACAAACGTTGGAGCATGTCGCCCAAGTTTATGGTGCCGTGATCGAGGCCGGTGTGTATAGGGCGCAGTCCATTAAAGTCGCCGAAGCTGCTAAGGTGATCGAGAACACTCAGCGGGATCTTAACATCGCTTTAATGAATGAGCTTGCGATTATATTTGATCGCATGGGAATTTCCACTAAAGAGGTGCTGGACGCAGCCGCTTCTAAATGGAATTTCGTGCGCTTTGCCCCGGGGCTCGTGGGCGGACATTGCATCGGCGTCGACCCGTATTACCTAACTGCCAAGGCGGAACAATTAGGTTACAATCCACAGGTTATACTTGCCGGACGTCGAATAAATGACTCTATGGGGAGTTTTATCGCAGAACGTTGCGTGAAGCTCATGATTAACGCGGGCATCATGATCGCCGGGGCTAAGGTCGGGATCTTGGGAATAACCTTTAAAGAGAATGTCACCGATATTAGAAATAGCCGCGTTCCTGATATCGTCAAGGAGTTAAAGGAATTTGGGATTGAACCACTGGTGCATGATGCTTACGGAAACAGTAGGGAAACTGAGCACGAATACGGAATCTCGTTGACTACGCTTGATGAATTTAGAGAGCTTGATGCTGTGATCTTAGCGGTGCCGCACAACGCCTATCGGGAGATGGGCGAAGCGCATATCGCGGGGCTCGTGAGAGAGGGCGGCGTGTTTATCGACGTTAAGGCCGCGCTTGACCGTTCCAAGTTGGGGAAACAGGTCGTTTATTGGGCTTTGTAAAGTTTCCGTAACAGTTCAGCTCATCTAAGTCCTCTGCGCGGTTTGATTTTTGTCCGGCCTTCTCCTATAATTCCCCCCAGAATTTAATACCAAGAAGATACCCCATGCGTTATACTGTGCTTCTCCTCCTAAGTTGTTTCTCGATTGCGCCGCTTGTTAGGGCCGAGACCGAGAGCTCCCAATCCAGCAATCCCCCAATTTACGTGATCGATATGCAGCGTGCCATTGACGAGTCCATCGTTGGGAAAGCCGCCAAAAGTAATTTGAAAGCAGCCGTTCAGAAAGGTGAAGCCAAAGTCGGGCGCGTAAGGAGCGAACTTGAACAGATGAAGGCCGATGTTATGAAGCAGTCCTCGCTTCTTTCTGAGCAGGCTTTGCAGGACAAGAAAGACGCCCTAGATAAAAAAGAGCGTGAGCTGGCGCGCGTGGTCCAAGACGGCCGGGAAGAGCTTCAACGTCAAAACAGCTCAGAAATTGAAGTTATAGTAAAAGAGATCGACGCTATAGTAAAAGATCTCGCCAAGCAGAAAAGTTACGGGTTGATATTGGAGAAAGACGCGAATTACGTGCTTTATGTGAAGGATGAGTTTGATCTCACAGAGCAGGTTGTAGAGATGCTCAACAAGAGAAAGACTGATTTATAATTAGAATTTGATAAGGGATTTACTCACTGTAGTTCAAGCAACGGGGATTTATGGCAGAACAGATTGTTTTCGATTCGATAGCGATTCAGAAAATTCTTCCACATCGTTATCCTTTTTTGATGATTGATGTGGTCACGGAATTCGTGGATGGCAAATTAATCGTAGCAAAAAAAAACGTTACGGCCAACGAGCCTTGCTTTCTAGGACATTTCCCGAACCGTCCGGTAATGCCTGGCGTGATGATGCTTGAGGCCATGGCCCAAGCGGCCGCGATCTTGGCCATCAAGAGTAGCGATGGTGTGCAGCCGGGCAAAACTGTTTTCCTTGTGGGCGCTAACGACTTCAAGTGGAAACGCATGGTTGTTCCCGGCGATACGCTCACGATTAGAATGGAACCTGCAAAAAAACGACGCCCGCTTTGGATAATGAAGGGGGAGGCGCTAGTGGGGGATGAGGTTGTGGCTTCAGGTTCTCTCTCGGCCGTTGAGTCTGATTAGGGAGTTCGTTTAGGTTGCGGCTCTAACGGGCATAGAAGTTAAAGTGGGTCACGGTACAAAATCCAGCAGGGTAATTTGGCGTCGGCCACTGAAAAATTAGTTGTCATTTATGAATTCGATACATCCAACCGCCGTGATAGAGCCGGGCGCCGAAATCGGTGAAGATGTTAGCATCGGCGCTTATTCTGTTATTGGACCGAAGGTGAAGCTTGGCAGATCCTGCCAAATCGCCTCTCACGTCGTCATTGCGGGGCACACCAGTATCGGCGACGAGACGATTGTTTTTCAGTTTGCTTCGGTGGGAGCCCCTCCTCAAGATCTTAAATTCAAAGGGGAAGACAGCCGCCTTGAGATCGGCGCGCGTAATATAGTTAGAGAGTATGTGACGCTTCAACCAGGCACGCTTGGCGGTGGCATGTTAACTAAGATTGGGGACGGCAATTTGTTCATGGCCTGTTCACATGTGGGACACGACTCAATACTTGGCAATGGGAACGTTGTCGCAAACTCCGCCAGTATCGCGGGGCATGTTACCATAGGCGATCATGTCACGATCGGCGGCCTGGTCGGGATTCATCAGTTCGTTAGGGTTGGGAATTTAGCGCTTTTGGGGGCCGGTAGTATGGTGGCCAAGGATATTCCGCAGTTTTGTTTGGCGCAGGGCGATAGGGCGCAATTGACGGGAATCAATGTAATAGGGATGGAGCGTCGTGGCTATGCGGCTGATGTTATAAGTCGGGTTAGAGCGTTGTACCGCACTCTATTCATAGCCCCGGGCTTATTTAAGGACAAACTAGGTAAGGTCCAAGGTGAGTTCGGCCAATTCGACGAATGCCGTAGTGTGATTGATTTCGTGAAAAAATCCGAGCGCGGGGTGGCTGGAGCGCGTGCTAAGAAGTCTGCTATAGATGACCAGTCCTGAATTAAAACCTGATCTGACTCTTACTTCTCCTATCGGTTTGATTGCCGGTAACGGGTATCTGCCGATTGAGTTTGCCAAGAGCGCGCGCGAACGCGGACTAAAGGTGGTAGCTATCGCTCATTTAGGTGAGAGCGATTCTGCACTAGCCGGAGCGGTTGACAAGATCTCGTGGATTAGGGTTGGGCAGTTGGGCAAAGCCATAAATTTCCTGAAGAAGAACTCCGTCAGGCAGCTGGCCTTCGCTGGTGGAATTAGGCGCCCAAAGCTTTTTTCAGGACACTTTCGTCTTGATGCTCGCGCGCTAAAAGTTATCGCGCGAACGCGCAGTATTCGGGACGATGTTATTCTCAGGGCGGTGGCGGAAGAGTTTCAGATGGAAGGGCTTTCCGTTATTTCGCCAACTACGCTGCTCCCGCAAAGTGTGCCTGTAGCAGGGGTCTTGACGGTCCGCTCGCCCTCGAGCTCGGAGCTTGGCGATATTGAGCTTGGTTACAAAGCCGCCAAAAGCTTAGGCCAGCACGATATCGGGCAGGCGCTTTGTGTGGTTGATGGCGTAATCGTGGCGCTTGAAGCCGTTGAAGGTACGGACGCCATGATTAGGCGCGCTAAAGCGCTATCAGGGCGAGCCGGAGTGGTCGTTAAAGTTTGCAAGCCCCAACAAGATATTCGGCTGGATCTGCCGACGATTGGGCCTGAAACTGTCGCCGTTTTAAAAGAGGCAGGTGCGACGGTTTTGGCAATTGAGGCGGGAAGAACTATTATTATCAACCCGCAAGAAACAATAATGGCGGCCAATAGGGCCGCCATTTCTATAGTAGCTATGTAACTTACTGATTAAAGTACCGGCTAACTAACGGACTTCTTCACAGCTGTCGCCCATAACCCGGAGTTCTTATATTCCGTGCTCCCCTTACCGCAATCAGGGTAGCGAGCGTAAGAGTTTGATGAGATCACAGTTTCTCCGCAGGTCGTCTGTGAAGCCATGGTGACTAAGCGAGCGGCCTTATTGCTGTTGGTAATCGCTACGCCTCGCAACTTAGATGCTCTAAATGTGGTCGTTTTCTTCGACGAGTTTTTACACTTCAATGCTTTACGTGTGCCCGCAGCTCCAATTCTATAATACACGCAAACTCTGCACGATTCGCCCGGCGCCTCGTTCAAGGCAGAGCTTGCAGAAAAGTTTCCCGTACCTTTACGGAAGGCCCATGTAAAGGTCGAGCTTTCTACCGCTGCAGATGTTCCGAAAACTGAGGAAGCCCCAGTTGCAAAGCCTGTACTATCGCAAGCAGAGGCCACTAACGGGGCCAAAGTAACCAATGTTAATACTAATCCAAAAACTTTTTTCATTTTTATTCCTCGCAAAATTAACGAATTCTCTTATTACAATCAAACCAAGCTGTTAAAAGAAGGGAGACAACGGATCAGGTGTTTGATTATTCAAACAAGCAGTCGCTGAACTTGTTCTAGCAGCAGCTGTTACAGAGTCGTTCGCAGCTTGGTTCTCTCCGACAACATTTGATGATTGGCCAACAAATGAAGTCACGGGAGAGCCAGTGCTGTTATCTGAACTTGAGCCACCCGCTATGCCAGCAACTGCCAATCCGCCGCCCAGGGCGCTAAGACCAACCAAAGGTAGCGATGAAAGTGATTGCGTGTTTGACGGGGTAATTGAAACAGTCGTGATGGCAGAACCTTCTACACAAGCGCTCCACTTACCCGCTGTGACGCTGGCGAACACGGCGTTGTTCGAGCCGCTATCAACCAACGAAACTTTCTTTTCACGGTTCGCTTGAGCTAATGACACTTTTGTTAACGCTGAAGCGTTTCCAACCGTGTTCGCGACTCCAACTTGAACCACACTTAAGGTTCCGGGATCCACTTGGGCACTAGCTCGAATGTCTCCTTTGCAATCAGTCACTACTAACTGATCCCTCAAGCCATCTTTTTCAGCGGCGGCAAAAGAATTCTCAACGTTTACAAGCGCAATAAGCGCGGTCAATAAAAACAATTTCTTCACTCTGGTTCTCCTAAT
Organism: uncultured Bdellovibrionales bacterium; assembly: GCA_964631745.1. Classification (GTDB taxonomy): domain Bacteria; phylum Bdellovibrionota_C; class UBA2361; order UBA2361; family JBGSMV01; genus CAZVWV01. The sequence goes on along the minus strand of CAZVWV010000011.1, from coordinate 18,967 downwards.
ATATTTTGGTGCTCAGCATTTGGCCGTTGCTATACCACCGACACGGACCTACAACACTGCATACTAAACTAATCCTTAGGTTAGATGCTGTCTAGCCAATATTTGTAAAAAAATTTACCTAACTATTTTTTAACGAACTACGCCAAAGATATATCGTAAACAAGCTTGTGCAACTTTAGTTTCGGTCGGGGGGGGGTGCCTACCCTTCGGCCAGAGCTGAAGTAACGTCGTTATATCTGTGTTGTGCAGAGAAGGGGTCGATTTATCGTGGAAGATTGTGCTAAGCTGTGCGCGGCCCAGTAATTCAATATAGTGATTTAGGCGTTAAAACAGAGCATGCGTAATTCTTTTATAATGTTCACGTTCCTACTCTTTTCTCTTGGAACAGTATTCTATAACCTGGTGGAGCTTTTTCTTGGTAGAGATAGCCACACCTTCGGAATAATTGATGAGAACCGACTTCGCGGAGCTAGCCAGGCAGAGCGCGAGGCGTTGTTTGCTACCTTAACTGATCGATCTGGGGAGTCCTTCCAAGGAACCGCAACCTTGGTCGCTAAGGCACGAGCCTTAGGTTTGATGGCCTCACAACAAACCACCGACCCGAAAGCGCAGATTGAGGCTTCATGTGAAGCGCTGCGTGCCTTTGGTCGAGTGCTAAAGGTTGAGCCCAATAACTCATACGCATTGGTGAACTGGTCAAATCTACGGCAGCTGATTTCGAAGCACGAGTGCGGATTGGAGCACACTAGCGGCGATTATCGAAAGGTGCTTGACCAGGCCGTAAGATACGATCGAGTCTCTCCACAGGTCGCTTACTCGGGAGCTCTGATCGCATTTTGGAGCGGCGATCTTGACCAGAGCGGCGAATTCCTGAATCACTTTTTAGAATTATCGACTACGTTGTCTCCGGGGCAGGAGCGCTTCATACTGGCAAGACTGGACTCTCCCGTGTCGATCGAAAAAATCGTGCCAGCACGGTTTCCCCAGATCGCTGACTGGTCCAAGCGGCTTTATGACTCGCGGACACAGGTGTTCGATGCGGCGCGTCAAGTTTTGTTCCGCATGCAGCTCCAGGCGATTGAATCAAATTTGGCAGAGGTTTCTCAGGGGAGAATTTCTCGGGAGCTTGCCGCTGAGCGGTTAATGTCTATTCTGCCTGTGGTGAGTGATGATTCGGTCCGGCGACGAGTGGACTTGGAGCTCTCCAAGTTCCTCGCGCAGGACCAGCAAGAAGAGGTGGCCGAATATTTGTTGGCTAGACATTCTTTATCTAATTTGAAAGTTGTGCCGAGCGTGCTTCATTCCGATACTCGCCCAGCCTCCGGCAGCCTGAGTTCGTGGAATTCCAATGAATCTTTTGTGATTGACGAATTCCATAACTCTTTGGGATTTTTTCTCCCCGAAGATGTTAGTGTGAGGTTGATAGAGTTGGGCGGCGTTAAAAGCGGTCGTTCCATTAATCCAGCTCAGATCGGGATTTTTGTGAGTCAGGACAATCGTAACTGGACAGAGGTTAGTTCGGGCGTGACCCACCTAGCTTTTCGGCTTGGCGGGCGCCCGTACTTAACCTTCACGGCCAACCAACTTCAGTACCGTTATTGGAAGATTCACTTTGGTTCATCCGAGCGTGCTCGACACTTTAGCGGTAAGCCTCTTGAAATGTTACGAGTTTATGGGTTTGGCGGGGCGCAATGATTTGTTCAAGTAGATACTCTTTACATCGACTGTTGACGCTTGTTTGGTTGGCGCTCCTTTCTTCCCACACGCTTGCGGCAGGAAAAGAAATAGTGGTAATTGGCCTCCCAGAATTTAGCGAGCGACTCAACTATATTAAAGATCAGAGCCCGGCCGCGAACTTCGTACGTGCGGCCGTGTCCAAGAGTTTGACTGCTGCGTCATCTGATGGCGCTCTACCGTATACACTCAGTTTGGTCGATAATCTGTCAGTGAGCGCTGACCAGAAGCAGTGGTCATTTCATTTGGCAAAAAACAAGAGTTTCTCTAATGGCGCCGCAATCATGTCGTCGGATGTCATGTACTCATTGCGAGAGTGTCAGCGCGCCGGGAAGCTATCTTATGTGTCCATGGTTAAGGGCCGGGAAGGGGAGTTCGAGGCCGAAGGGGCGGAGCAATGGGTAGATGTTTACCTATCCGAGGCGCCCACGGACGCAAACCGGCTGGCCCTTGACCTTATCGATTGCCCCATTGTCGAGAAGTCCAGCGCGGAACTTTTCGGAGAGCATTTAGGCCAAGGCACCAATCTCGTCGGAAGCGGCGATTTCGAGGTTACGGCATTTAAGCCGCAAACCGAGATCAGCTTGCGGCGTGTGACGTATCAGTCACGGACGGGCGGATTGGAGGAGCTTAAATTTAGGGGATTCCGAGATCCCAATCAAGCGCTTGCGGCTATACGCATCGGGACTGTAGATTTGTTTTTGACTAAGGACGAGGTGGTACTTTCGAAGGCGCGTAAGGATGAAACCTTGTTGGTTGCATCTTGTCTTGGATATAGTTTGGTAAAGCGCAAGGGATTTTTGGTGAACTGCGAAAAGAGTTTGGATCCCTTGAGCTTCAAATACGAGAGCTAGGTTTTATGTTTGGAATGAGAAAATTGTCCTGGGTTAATTATATATTGGCGCTGCTCGTTCTGTCGGGGTGTGCTTCCAAATCGATTACCCCCCCCCGTTCTGAGGTGGTTAAGACCTCGTTGGCCAAAGGGTTGCCAGTGATCGACCCGGCACAGGAAAGGGAAGAATTTCTAGCGCTTGAAAAGAATTCTCAAATTAAGGCTCTGAACTTAATTTCCCAGCGTTTACAAAACGCTCCAAGCTCTAATCCGGGATACAAGATCGGGGCGGAGGATGAGATTGAATTAAACGTGTTTGATGTGCCTGAACTAAATTTAGTGGCGCGGGTCAATCAGATCGGGCTCTTGCCCTTACCGCTAGTGGGGGCGGTACAGGCCGCTGGCTTAACAGAGGAACAGCTTAAGATTGAGCTTGCCCATCGACTAGCCACTTACGTAAAGAACCCCCAGATTTCCGTCTTTGTGAAGGGTTACGGCAGTCAAAAAGTTGGGGTGATGGGAGCGGTCGAAAAGCCGGGCTACTATCCGCTAACCAAAGAGAGCAATAGTTTACTGGAGCTGCTAAGTCAGGCCGGAGGGATCAGCGATAAGGCCGGTGGCTATATTAATTTTATTCCTGCGGAATTCTCCGGTGTATCTGGCTCTAATGAGCCTGGCGCGCGGGCGCGCTTGGCTCTTGACTCGCAGGATCCTAATAAGCTTGCTAATTCAACAATTGAACTTTCCATAGATCAGATTTTGGGAACTTCGGGTGGCATCCCATTAGAGATTCCGGTTAGAGGTGGCGATATGCTAGTCGTACCCGATGCCGGTAAAGTCATGGTTGATGGCGAGGTTGAAAAGGTCGGCTCTTATGAGCTTGGTCGGCAGGCCACACTGTTGGGAGCGCTGGCCTCTGCTGGAGGCATAACTTATTCCGCAAAAATTGACGAAGTTGAGGTGTTAAGGGACATCTCGCCGGGTAAGAAGGGGCGCCTGCTCGTGGATCTTCAAAAAATTGCGACGGGAGAGGAACCTGACATCCGTCTTAAGAACGGCGATGTGATTAGAGTTCCTTCCGACAGTGGTAAACGTATGACGCAGGATACTTTTGAAGGGGTTACAAGGATTATCAATGTTGGCGTTGGCGGAACGGTCAATCTCATGCCCTGATCTCTCTTAGTAATGCGCGTTTAACTCAGCCTAATTTTAGTTTTCTGTAAAGAGGATTTACCGGATGGAAAATAAATTACCGACGGAGCGATTAGTAAGGCCGCTACCGGCCCATCTAGTACAGGGTGGGGATCTTAGCATCGGCAGCTTCGATTCGCTTGGGCAGGATCAAAATCGTCTATTTGAATATTGGCGCACGATTTACAAATACCGCTATGTGGTGGGAACCTCCTTATTGGTGGCGCTGTTAGGGGGAATTATATATTGCTTTACGGCGACGCCGTTGTACACGGCTCAATCTAAGATCAGCATCTCGTCCTACGAGCCGGTGCTTACCGCCACTAAGATCGAAGATTTGATACAGCAAAAAAGTAAAGAGTCGACCTATCTTGAAACCCAGCTAGATCAACTTGGTAGCTTTTCGTTAGCCGATAAGATTCTTTCCGACAAACAGATCTCTGACGCCATTGAAGGCAAGCGGCTTAGGTCAGGGTTGTTTTCTTGGATGTACGCTGACGAACCCAAAACCAAAGCGCTTTCAGATAGTACGGTTTATAAACACAGCCTGGCGACCATTAAACGTTATCTCAGTAATATTAGTATTACACCGGTGCGGCGCACATCCTTGGCGGTATTAAACGCTACTACGGATAATCCCGATCTCTCTGCCTATATCGCCAATAAGCATGCAGAAACCTATATCGAATGGGTTAGAGACTTGCGCATTAATCAACAGGCCAGCGGCTTGAAATTCTTGAATCAGCAGGCCGAAGAACTGCGTGAGAAAGTTGCCGATTTGGAACGTGAAATGGCGGACTATGCCGAGGAAAATTCTATCGTCGCTCTTAATAAGGATGAAAACATCACGGTTCAGAAGATGGCGCAGCTTAACCAACTTCTAACTTCCGCCACGGCCAAACGCATCGAAAATGAAAACATCTATAATGAAGCCGAGGCTGCCTTGGCAAATCCTTCTGCCGGATACGATGATTTTTCAACACAAGGTATACGTTCGGAGTTGGCTAAATTAGAGGCTGAATATGGTGAGATGTCTGCTAAGTTTACGGATAGCTACCCGCGCATGAAACAACTCAAGGCCCAGATCGAGGAGTTGCGTTCTTCGGTGCAGAAGGCGCGCAAACAGATAGTGCTTGGCTTAAAGTCCAAGGCTCTGGCCTCGGCTGAAGAGGAGAAAAATCTAAAAGAGGAGCTCGAACAACAGAAGAGTCAGGCTTTTGAGTTATCGAAACGGCAAGTTCAGTATAACGTGCTAAACCGCGATCTGACCTCCTCCCGAGAGCTTCTGCAGAACGTGCTGAGACAGATCAAGGAAACTTCTTTGGCAGTGGAGAGTAACGCCAGCAATATTTCGATCGTAGATTTTGCAGCCGTCCCGGAGACAGCCAGCTTTCCGAGAAAGAGGCTTATTCTGCTCGGGGCTGTTTTTTTCGGTTTAGGAATTGGCGCCGGACTGGCCTTTCTGTTGGCTTATGTTGATAGCACCGTGCGAACACCGGAGCAGTTACACGCGCTCTTACGCTTGCCATGTCTCGGAGTGGTGCCAAGTTTTTCGTTGGAGCAGGTTCTGCTTGACGGACCACAGCAGTCCTCGGGCGATAACGCGACCGGTGAACCAGTACAACCCTCCGAGCCAGGCGTCCCATCGCTGCTTGAGAATCGCAATGAAGTTGCCCTGTTTAACAGAGCTCCAAAATCGTTGGCATCCGAGGCCTACCGCTCAATTAGAACCGGAATACTGCTATCCCAGGCCGGACAACCGCCAAAAACTATTTTAATCACCTCGGCTCAGTCGGCCGAGGGCAAGACTACTCTGTCGGCCAATTTGGCCGCGGCGCTGGCCAGCTCTGGCGGTACCGTAGTCTTGGTTGACGGTGATCTGCGTAAGCCCAGCGTCAGAAAACATTTTGGAATCGATGCCGATCGGCCAGGATTAGTGGAAGCCTTAACGGGACAGGCTTCGCTGGATGAGATTTTGATTACCGACTGTATGAAGAACTGTTCGATTATCACCAGTGGTCGTATTCCGCCCAACCCTGCCGAGCTGCTGGGTTCTATGGAGTTGGCTTCTTTGTTAGATGAACTTGCCAAGCGCTTTGATTATGTCTTGATCGACTCTCCGCCCGTTTTGCCCGTGACGGATTCCGTTGTCTTATCCCGCTTGGTTGACGGAGTAGTGATGGTGCTAAAGGGCGGCGCTACTCCTCAGGCTGTGGCACGGGACGCAAAGCAGCGACTAATCTCCGTCGGTGCGCGCATCTTGGGTGTGGTGCTGAACGATGTTGATATTCGCGGTGGCGACTATTACCATTATAACCGTTACTACTACTATTATTACAATCCTTCAGAGACTGGCCGGAAGCGCAAGCGCGCTGCGGGTGGGGCTGCCTAAGTTCTAAGTCACAATTTCTGAAATGCCGGCATAACTCTTTAAAGCTAGGTTAACGATAGGCCTAACTAGCTTTAGAAGGTTTTTGCCATGAGCATTGCGGATTCAAATTCTGAAAACAACGACAGCGGCTTAGAGATCGGCCCAAAGATCGGCCCAAAAATGGGCCCAACGATAGGCATAGAGCGGCTGGACTTCGAACCCAGCCTGGTTGAAATCGCAGCCTTTCAAGATACCAAGCGGAACAATGCCCAAGCACGCCCTCCTGGAAATACTTTTGTCAACAGCCAATACACTTCCGAGTACGTACCGGATTGCCTTGGATTCCAAGGCGTTGGTGGTCCCGAGGAGTTAGCTCGCAAGCTAGAGCTGGTCGGATACCAGTGCTTGCCGCACAACGCCATTCAGATTTCGCTACTTCTTAACACGCCCACCAGCAAGATTCGTACGCTTTTGTTGGAAGGGCCTTCAGGCTGCGGCAAAAGCTTTATGGCCAAATCGCTTTCGAAAATTACGGGGGCGGAGCTGCTTTGTCTAAGTTGCTATAAGGGCATGCCGCTAAATAACTTGATAGAGTCCCCCTCAAGTTTCGCGATTGCCACCGCCATGGCCGGAGATCGCATCGACCCGGACAAGCTTATGAACTTGGGAATACTATCGAGAGCCTTTTTGGCCTCCAGAGAGCGTCCGGTTATTTTACTGGTGGACGAATTGGATAAACCGGAATCAGATGTGGACACCTTCTTTTTGGGACCAATTCAAGACGCCAGAATTTGGCTCGAATCGCGACCGCCCATAGATGCAAACCCTGACAATATACTTCTAATCTTTACCAAGAACTTTAATCGCAGATTGGATGAAGCCCTGCTGCGCCGCTGTCATCCGATTCAGATGACCTACCTAGATTCGACCTTGGAGCGAAAGATCCTTTCACCGCATTGCGACCCGCGCCTGGTCGCAAATCTAGTGAGCGTGGCAGACCGCATGCGCTTTAGCGGCGGCTCCTATCAGTTCGAAAGGCCCCCGGCGCCGGAGGAGCTGTTAACCGCCGGGTTGTATGTGACTAAGCTATTAGAATGGAAGATTAGCGATTTTGCCTATGTGGGCAAATGCGTCTGGCCCATTATCGCAAAGTCAGAACATGATCGCGCCGTCTTAGACCATATGATGCGTTACCATCCTGACTTTCTGGACCCCTTAGTGCCGGACGCACGTAACGCTGCGGTAGAGGAGATTCACGCGCGTCTGGGAAGGCTAGTGCTACAAGATATTGTTGAAGACCCGCTAAAGGTCGAGCGTGAACAGGCCTGGAATAATCAGGATTATAATTAGCTTTGAAGAAACTAATGTAACGCCTGCTCAAGGTCCGCCAGCAAGTCATCAACGTCTTCAATACCGACAGAGAGCCTGATTAGGCCGTCGGAGATGCCGAGTTTGGCGCGTTGAGCCGCGGGGATAGAGGCGTGAGTCATAACAGCGGGTAACTCTATTAACGATTCAACACCACCTAAAGACTCAGCCAGGGTAAAAACTTTTGTTTTCTCTAGCACGCGCTTCGCCGCCGGTAAGCCGCCCTTAACAACTGCACTGACCATCCCACCAAATCTGCGCATCTGACGTCTGGCCACAGCGTGTTGCGGGTGGGTTTCGAGACCGGGATAATAAACTTTCTCAATGGCAGCATGTTGGCCGAGGAACTTCACAATTTGCTCGGCGTTTTGGCAATGCCGCTCCATTCTAACGTGCAGAGTTTTGGTGGAGCGCAGAAGCATAAAACAATCCATGGGGCTAGGCACTGCGCCAACGGCGTTCTGCAAAAAACGCAAACGCTCCTCCAGTTGCGCATCATTCACAACCAAGGCGCCGCCAATAACGTCCGAGTGTCCGCTAATATACTTAGTTTCCGAATGGCAGACTATGTCGGCCCCCAAACTTAAAGGATTCTGCAAATATGGGCTGGCAAAAGTATTGTCAACTACACTTAAAGCGGCATGGTTGCGCGCAATCTCTGCCACACGTTCAATATCGATCACCTTTAAAAGCGGATTGGTGGGTGTTTCAATCCAGGTCAGTTTAGTCTTACTGGTGAACGCCGCTGCCGTGGCTTTTAAGTCCGACATGTCAACCAATGTAAAAGTAATGCCGTGGCGTGTGAAAACTTTATCGAAGAGTCTAAATGTTCCCCCGTAAATATCGTCACACAGAACCACGTGGTCACCAGCAGAGAGCAGGTGCAGAACGCAATCCAGCGCCGCGCAGCCGGAGGAATAACATAAACCAAACTTGCCGCCTTCGAGTGCAGCGATGTTTTGTTGCAATGCGGCGCGGGTCGGGTTGGCGGTGCGGCCGTAATCATACGGCTCAATAAAGTCTCCTGGACTTCTCTGAGCATAGGTCGAGGTAAAATAAATTGGGGTCATGACCGCCCCCGTTTGAGGATCGGGGGTTTGCCCAGCGTGCACCGCTCTGGTGCCGAAACCAATCTCTTTGCTCATTGTTAACTCCTAGTTTATTCCTATTCGTTCTTAACCTTTGCGCTTTGCAAGATAATCTATCAGATCAATCTTCGAGATTATACCTAAGAGCTTCTGCGCATCCACAACCACCGCCACGCGGTCAGTCTCAAATATCTTGAAGAGCTCTTCAATCCTGGCCTTTGGATAAATCAAACCATCTATGGGCACGGCGATTTCAGAAACTTTCGACTCTAGCGAGTGATTGCCATCGTGCAGGGCCCGCAAGACATCCACTTCATGAATAATGGCGACAGGTTTACCTTTTCCATCCAAGACCGGAAGTTGAGAGACCGAGTGAGTTTTAATGCGTTCGATAGCACTGCCAAGTGACTCGGACTCCATCACGGTAATTACTGCTCTACCGCCCTGAATCTTCAATAAATCCTCGATTAACCCAAGATCCGGCGCGCTTTCCAAAAATCCGTAATCTTTCATCCAGGAGTCGGAGAGGTACTTGGTAATGTAGCGTGATGCCGAATCGGTGAGTACCGCCACTACAGTTTTCCCAGGTCCAAGTTCGCGGGCAATCTGCACAGCGATGTGGACGGAGGCGCCAGAGGATCCTCCACAAAAGAGACCCTCCTCTCGTATGAGACGACGCGCCATCAGGAAACTCTCTTTATCGTTAACTTGACGCATCTCGTCCACCACAGAGAAATCCATGGCGCCGCAAAGAATATCCTCCCCGATTCCTTCAACCTTATAAACAAAGGGAGTGGGCATGGTCTTAGTGTAAAAATAATGGTAATGCACGCTACCGATCGGGTCGACCCCAACCATACGCACCGTACTTTTCTGTTCCTTAAAATATTTTGCAACACCCGAAAGAGTTCCGCCCGTACCGGTTCCCGCCACGAAGGCGTCGAATTTGCCGCCACCGGTCTGCTCCCAAAGTTCTTTAGCGGTGGTCTGGTAGTGTGCTTCGATGTTCTTGGGATTGTGATACTGATTTAGGTAATAAGCGTTAGGAGTCTCGCGCGCCACACGCTTGGCTGTTTCTACATAATGCTGGGGGGAATCGCCAGGAACATCGGTAGGGGTAATTATGACCTCGGCGCCAAAGGACTTCAGCATATTAACCTTTTCCGTGCTCATTTTATCGGGCATCGTGAAAACCGCTCTGTACCCTTTAACAGCCGCGGTCATGGCGGCGCCCAGACCCGTGTTTCCAGAAGTGTTCTCCACGATCGTGCCGCCAGGTTTCAAATCTCCGGAGCGCTCAGCACCTTCAATGATATAAGCCGCCATGCGATCTTTGATGGAGCCTGTTGGGTTCATGAATTCGCATTTGACAAGCACGGTGGCGCAGCTCTTGTCGACAACTTTGTTCAGTTTGACCAGGGGGGTATTGCCGATCGCCTCAAGAATATTATTGAAATATTTCACCGCCGAGCTCCATAAAAGTATATTGTTCCGAATCTACCATATTGTGGGTAATTGGCTATCGGTTAAAATCCGTATATGTCAAAGATTTCTGTCGCGCTGGTTATTATTTCCGTCAGCTTTATTTTAGCCGGTATTGATTGCCAAGCTCAAGATTTTAAACCGATGAACTCAACCTCCTTTGCAGGAGCCGCCAAAGAAAAAAACCCCGATGCGCCCAAGAAGAAATTCTCGGAAGCGATTATACTTAAACATCGCACGCTTTTTAAAGCGCTTTGTGATTCGATCGAAAAAGATGGGCGCAAGGATGTAACCTTTGCCATGCTGGACATCAATGCTTACAAAGATGAATCCTGCCTCTCCTGTCGGCCGCTATTGAAAGCGTTCGCCTCCGGATGTAAACCCTCGCGTTTAAAATCGGCCAAGAAGGGGGAGGTCTTGCCGACCCCCAGTCCAATTCCAAAACAGAGGGAGCCGAATTTGGAAGTGATAAGTTATACCTCAGCCATTTTTTCCGAGATCGCCGACGACGCCAAAAACACGGAGACGGTAGAGGAGATCTTAAAAGGTATGGACCGCTTAACAGCTGTGCTCACGGCAGAAGAGGGCAGAAGCGCCGCCGAGCGGGAATATTTTATGCTTATTTCCGACTACGCCAACGCGCCTTTCAAGAGTATAGCCAAGGAGGCGGCCGAACATCGGAACGAGCTGCCTAAGTTTGGGGAGGGCGGCCAGGGGGCCTCGCTGGACGAGCTCTTTGGGCGATAGTACCACTGCTTGAGTAAATCCTCATAAAAAGTTAGTATTCCGGTGCATTTTTGTAACTTCTCATTCATCCAGGGTAACTTCAGGTATGAATTTGCCTCCTCCGTGTACCCCGTGTCCTCAGTGGTGAAATCATTCCGGATTTTTACCACTGAGGACACGGAGTTACACGGAGGGAAGAACTCCCCCTGAGTTTATGAGCAAGTACCATTTTTTGACTTAAGGGCTAATATGACTATACAGCGTACATTATCAATAATTAAACCTGACGCCGTTCAGAAAAACGTTATCGGCCAGATTCTGGCCCGTTTTGAAAAGGCAGGCCTACGCATCGTCGCTTGCCGCATGGCGCAACTGAGCGATGCCGAAGCAGGGCAGTTCTATGCTGTTCACAAGGAGCGACCCTTCTTTAAAGATCTAGTTTCATACATGACCTCGGGGCCGGTGCTGATCTCCGCCTTGGAGGGCGAAGACGCTATAAATGTAAATCGCACCTTGATGGGCGCAACCGATCCAAAAAAAGCTGCGCCCGGAACTATTCGCGCTGACTTTGCCGATAGCATCAGCGCTAACGCCGTACATGGCTCGGACGGACCTGAAACGGCCCGAGCCGAAGTCTCTTTCTTCTTTCCAGGTATTTGAAACCAGCTGTGAGCACTTCGAGCGCCAGCAGTTTCTACGGCTTAAGCCGCGATGAGCTGGCCGGAGTGCTTTCGACGCAGTTCGGAGAAGCGGCCTTTCGGGCTAAGCAGCTCTTTGAGTGGGTGTATGCTCAACGCATCGATCAGATCGAGCGCATGACCAATATTAGTAAACCCCTGAGGGCAAAGCTGGCGGACTTCTTTCTCTTTCCAAAGGCGCGTACCCTTTCACGTCAGATCTCAATCGATGGCACCAGAAAATATCTGTTTGAAGTTGCGCCCGGAAAGGCGGTCGAGTCGGTCATGATTAAGCAGCCAAAGCGTGACACACTGTGTATCTCCTCTCAGGTCGGTTGCGCCATGGGGTGCACGTTCTGTCGAACTGCCACGATGGGACTGAAATCCAATTTATCCGCGGCCGAGATAGTCAGTCAGGTCATGGCCGTGATAGAGGACGCAAAAAATTTCGATGATGCTTTTAGTAATATAGTTTTCATGGGCATGGGCGAGCCTCTGCATAACTTTGATGGCGTAGTGCGCGCCATTAAGATTCTTACTGACCCCAACGGATTGGCGATTGCGCCAAGAAAGATTACGGTTTCAACCTCGGGGCTCGTGCCCAAAATTAAGGCCTTCTTCGAATCGGGGGTGGGGGTAAGCTTGGCGGTTTCGCTCAACGCCACCACCAATGAAGTGCGATCTAAAATAATGCCGGTCAACAAAAAGTATCCGATTGAAGAGCTGCTCGGATGTTTGCGGGAATTACCTGCCACTAAGCGTCGTAAATTTACGATCGAGTATGTCATGTTGGCCGGTTTAAACGATCTCGATTCTGACCTAAAGCGCTTGCCCAAGCTTTTGCATGCCATTCCAGCCAAGGTAAATCTGATTCCGTATAACGAGAACGCCGAACTTGGCTTTAGGGCTCCCTCCAAAGAGAAAGTTCGAGCTTGGCAGAGTTCGCTAATCTCTCGCGGAGTAGATGCGACTATCCGTTGGTCCAAGGGCGCTGATATTAAAGCCGCTTGTGGTCAGTTGGCTAATATTTCGTAACGGAGCGCCAACGACCCGTCAGCCGGTGGTCATAACGGCATGGAGCGCCAACGACCCGTCGGCCAGTGGTCATAACGGCATGGAGCGCCGACGACTCGTCGGCCGGTGGTCATAACGGCACTGCCTGTTAGGGCGTAGCCACCACCCCGCTCGCGCTTATCGCTGCCTACCGACCTAACACGCGCTGCCACTTCCTAGCATCGGCCGCTGAGTCGACACGGTTACAAAGTCAGTGCTCGTGGTACTCGGGCGAATCAGGATCCGAGAGCGAAGCGCCGCCCTGTTCGTTATCCTCGCCGCCGATCTTTCCGCCGAGGGCATGCAGCTCTGATTCATCTTCTTGAGAGTCTTGAGTTGTGTCTGATTCTTCCGAGGCTTCAAGTTCTGTATCCGCAGCACCGTCGTTCTCGTCGGACTCTTCATCCTTCTTCTTGCGCTTTGCACGTTTGGGAGCGTTTGGTCGCTCAACCTTCACAGCGTGAAGCCCTTTAGGTCCCTCGGTTATTTCGTAAAGCACCTCTTCGCCATCGGTAAGTGTCTTAAACCCTTCAGCTTCGATTACCGAGTAATGTACAAAAACATCGCCGCCTTCAGGGTTTTCGATAAAACCAAAACCTTTAGCATCGTTAAACCACTTTACCGTACCTTTAATCTTATCAGTCATATTATCTCCTACCTGAGCGACACGCAGAGCTTCATCTAAACAGCCTCACCTAAAAAAAGCTCGAACCGACAGCAACGCATATTGAGCCCGAAGTCATTGGCGAACCAAAAAAACGCATACTTCTTAAGCTGTTATAGTAGTTTGTAATAGGTGTGTCCCATCTTAGTAAAGAGAAAAAAAGCAGATAATCAATAACAATCCGGTGTTGAGAGCTTTTAGCCGCAGGCTAAATCGAGTATTCTTATCCCAAATGTTGGAGTTTAACGAATATTTGCGCTCACTTTTGGACTTGTTTCGGGAGCCATTTTTTATTCTAAGTTCTGAAAATCATTGTGTATTTGCAAATGCTTCTTTTGTTAATTTCCTTTCGTTGAAGCCCGAGAGCATAGAAGGTAGCGCTGTGACCGAGTTTTGGCCTGGCTTTTCTAACACACGGTTTAATTCTAGTGTTTTTTCCGCTGAGTTTTGTGGTCGCGCCGGTGAGAGATTTAGAGTTCGTTTGGTCGCCCACGAACTCTCTGATGGCCTACGGCTTTTTAGACTTCTTGACGGATCGAACCTAAGCGCTTCCTCCACGGGCTTTCACTCGCAACGGCTCCAGGCTCTAGGCGTTTTGGCTTCTGGCATTGCGCACGATTTTAACAACGTCTTGGCGGGAATACTCGGTCACGTAACATACTTGAAATCAATTCTTCCAACTTCCGGTCCGCACGTTGAGTCAATTAAAGCGATTGAAGAAGGCGCTCGTCGCTCGACATTGATGACGCAGCAGATCCTTGGGTTTTCGCGTTCTGATTCTAATCAGAAGGTGAGCAAGGTCGATGTCGGGAATCTTGTCACACGTACATTGCAACTCTTAAGAGGTGCGGTCTCGTCTCGTTTTACGCTAGTGTCAGAAATCCCCAGCGAGACGCTGCAGGTGCTGGCCGATGAATCCAAGATCGCTCAAATCTTAGTAAATTTGGTGGTGAATGCGCGTGACGCTTCGAAGCCTGGATCAAGTATCACCATAAGTGTCCGACCAGTTTATGACGCCCAGGCGATAGAAGACCTTTTTGAAGGAGGAGATGCGTCTGCTAAAAGCTTCGTGAATATCTGCGTAGAGGACGCCGGCCACGGAATGTCGGCTGAGATTTTGGAAAGAGCTTTTGAGCCGTACTTTTCAACTAAGGAAGAGCATGGAACTGGCCTGGGGCTCTTTACGGTGGATACTATTGTAAAATCTTTTGGAGGAGTCGTTCAAATTGACTCGCAGGTTAATCGCGGCACATCGGTACGGGTATATCTTCCCTTGGTCGAAGCAGAGACCGTCCCCCATCAGAAAGAGCAGGGCGCGGCGCAGGGAGGCAAGGAAAGAATTCTGGTCGTGGACGATGAGCAGGCCATTCGCAACGTCTTAAGTTTGAGCTTGAAGCATTTAGGATATTCAATTGACCTGGCCGGTTCTGGGAAAGAGGCCTTAGACCTCTTTAAAAAAGCCCGTCAGGCAGGGGAAACTCCCTATGACTTGGTACTTTTAGACGTGCTGATGCCACATCTTTCTGGCGCCGAAGTGTTTGAATGTTTGCGCGAAATTCAGTCGGACGTACACGTCTTAGTCATGAGCGGCTACGCCGCGCCTGATGTGGTGCAGGGCATGTTGGCACATGGCGCTCTGGCCTTTATCCAAAAACCGTTCACGATTGATGAACTCTCCCTTAAAGTGCGAGAGGCCTTAGGAAAGTAATGCTTAACAGTTCATATAAAATTGGCGCTATAACTGTATCGCCGGCTCTGGTTCTTTCGCCCATGAGTGGTGTCACTAATGTGGCCTTTAGGCGATTAATTCGCGAGCTCAA
>CAZVWV010000011.1:0-3951 GCA_964631745.1 uncultured Bdellovibrionales bacterium | reverse complement strand
TCTTGTGCTCACTGAATTTATCTCGGTTGAAGCGCTCACGCGTCAATCCCGTCGGAGCCTCGAGATGATGCGTTTCTATGAAAGCGAGCGCCCCATCGCGATTCAGATATTTGGATGGGATCTGCAACGGATGCGGGACGCTGCCGTTATGGTGCAGGACTCCGGGGTAGATATTGTTGATATAAATTGCGGTTGTCCGGCGCCGAAAGTGGTCAAGCGTGGAGGCGGTTGCGATCTGATGCGACAGCCCGATCATTTTGCGAAGTTACTTAAAGAGGTTAGACGCGCCGTTTCGATTCCCATGACAGTGAAGTTTCGCTCAGGTTGGGACGCTGAAAATATCAACGCTGTTGAATTCGCGCGTATCGCCGAGTCCGAGGGGGCGGACGCCTTGGCCGTGCATGGACGCACGCGCGCGCAGCTTTATAGAGGTGACGCCGATTGGGAGATCGTGCGTGCCGTGGCCAGCGCCGTTAAAATTCCGGTTCTTGGCAGCGGCGATGTTAAAGATGCCGATTCCGCACGGGATCGAATGCGCGGCGGTGTGGCGGGATTGATGGTTGGCCGGGCAGCTATTTCAAACCCGTTAGTATTTGGGCAGATTCTAAACGGGGAACCTAACAATTTGAGACGCGACTCCCAGAAGTTAATAGAGATCGTTCAGCGGTATATTGAAATACTCACAGAGGATTTCGAACCAAGGCATTGTGTGGGTAGGGTGAAGCAGCTAGTATCTCAAATGGCGCGAGGACACTCTTGGTCGCGGGATCTTTGCCGCATTAATACGCTTCCAGAGCAGAAGGCTATGTTAGACATGACCCGACTAGAAATGACCCGAACTGAGCTTGACCGAGCTAAGGCTGCTGTGGATTCCGTCGCTTGTGCGAACTTAGGCCAGCCCAATGCTTAGAATAAGAGATATATATAAATCGTACGGCACAAAGCCTGTCTTAGAAGGGGTAACCCTCGATCTCTTGCCTGGCTCAATCAACGGGCTTATCGGTCCTAGTGGAGGGGGCAAGAGCGTTTTGATGAAGATTCTCGGCGAGGTCAGCCGCCCAAATAGTGGTACTGTCGAGTACGACGAAATCGGCCTCTCCGCTGGTGGCAAGCGGCACTCGATCGGCCTTATGTTTCAAGAAGGTGCTCTTTTTGACTCAATCTCTGTCTTTGACAATGTGGCCTTTCCGCTTGTTTCTGGGCGTGTGCCTACAACGTTGTTGAATAAAGCCAGGCGCCTTGAGGTTTACGAAAAAGTAAGTGAGATCTTGGGTCATCTAGGGCTACTTGATCATATTTACAAGATGCCCGGACAGCTTAGCGGCGGTATGCGCAGGCGCGTCTCGTTGGCTCGCGCTCTAGTATCGAGGCCAGAGCTTGTTTTGCTAGACGATCCTACTGCTGGGTTAGACCCCGTGGCGAGCAGCGTCATAATGAATTTAATTGCCCATCTGCACCAGGAATATAAACCCATTATGTTAATTGCGGGCCATGACCTGCGGCGACTTTTGCCGGTGGTTCAGAAGATATTTGCGCTGTATGATGGGCGCATAAAATTTGAGGGAACTCTGCCAGATTTGAGAGCCGATCAGTGCCAATTTTTGCGCTCGTTTGTCTCTTGTAGGTTCGATCTGTCGGCTCCGGTATAGCTAAATGTCCCATTCGAGAGAATTAGAGTTACAACGAAAGAAATTCCTTGCCGGTCTGGGTGTGCCGGAGAAAGAGGAATTCGTGGCCGATGAGTTTCAGCGGGAAGCCATCGATAGCGTGGTGCAGGGGGTGGATACTCTTGTGGTCGCTCCCACCGGCGCAGGCAAAACCTATATCGCCTTGCAGGCTATTAAGAGCATGCTGTGGCAGAAACTCAAGGCCGTTTATACCACCCCGCTAAAGGCCCTCTCGAATACCAAATTCAATGAGTTAAAGGTGATGTTTGAGCCGCAGTTCAAGGTCGGGCTGTTGACCGGTGATCGAAAGATTGAGACCGACGCCGACGTTGTCATCGCCACGACCGAGATTTATCGAAACGAACTCTACCGCGAAAAGCCGCGCTACTCCCTGGTCGTACTGGATGAGGTGCACTTCATAGCGGACCAACAGCGCGGTCCGGTGTGGGAGGAGAGTATTATTCTGACCCCAGCTAGCACTACCTTGCTGATGCTTTCGGCCTCGATCTCTAATGCCGAAGAGATTGCGGCTTGGATCGAGGATGTCAGAGGACGCCCATGCCGAATCGTATCTAAGAAAGATCGCCCGGTTGAGCTGCGCTTTGGTTTCATCCATCCTGATTACGGAATTTTGCCCATTGTGGATGAGAAAGGACGCATTCTAAAGGACATCGTGCATTATTATGGTGGCAGCCATTTAGAATCCGATGGTATGCGTTTGAAGGGGGGAGTCTTCTCTCGACGCGGTCGCGGCCTGCGCCCCGGAAGGAGACGTTAGCGTATGATGGGGGATTATCCAGCCACCAGAATTCTTGCCACCTTGGGACGCTCTAATCTTGTTCCGGCAATTCTTTTTCGGTCGGCTCGTAAACAGTGCGATGAAGATATTGAACGCCTAGCAGATTTTAGGGCTGTGCAGCTTGATACGCCGCAACGGGAAAGAATTCAACGAGAGATAGATCAAGTTTGTCAGAAGTATTCCTTTGATCGCACCGTAATAGAAGCGCATCCGCATTATCAGGCTTTATTAATCACAGGCGCGGGAGCGCATCATGCTGGCCAGCTCTTGGCCTGGAGACTCTTACTGGAGGAGTTGATGAGTCGCGGCGTCATGCGCATGTTGATTGCCACCGGCACGGTCGCGGCAGGCGTTGATTTTCCGGCTCGCACGGTGGTGATAACCTCTCATAGCAAACGCGGGAATGAAGGTTTTAATATTTTAACCTCGGCCGAATTTCAGCAGATGTCTGGTCGCGCTGGCAGGCGAGGAAAAGACGCAGTCGGGTTCTGCCTGGTCGCCCCCAGTCGTTTTTGTGATGCGCGTGTTATCAATGAGGTCACAAAAAAGCCGCCCGAGCCTCTCCGGTCAGCCTATTTTGCATCGCCCTCAACCGTGCTCAATCTGCTTAAATTCCGATCGATAGATGAGCTTCGCTACACTGTCTCGAAGAGCCTGGCCGCCTATCTTGATCGTAAACATGCCAAAGTTCTCACCACTGAAGCTCAGCAGGCTGAAGAAGAGCTTGCTTCCAGTAAGCTGGTCGGTCAAAACAGAAAGAAAGCCGAAAAGAGAGTGCGCCGAAAATTTAGAGAAGCCGAGGATCTCGCCGCTCACCAGGAGCGCGCGCTTGAAGAGACCCTGGTGGGGCTTCGTGCCTTGGGGCATCTGGATGAACAAGGGCTAACCCCCAAGGGGCTTTGGGCGGCTGAACTTTGTACCACCCTAGTGCTCGAACTGGCGGAAGCTGTCGAGATGGATCTCTTTTATAATCTGGGCGTTTATGAACTTGCCGGACTCGTGGGCAGTATCGCTGGGGACTCGCATCGCTCTTATTACCATCTGGGGACCAATCCGCTTCCTAAAGAGCTGTTTTTCAAAATGGAGCAAGCTATCCAGCGGGTGCGAACATCAACTTCCAGGTCTGTCTCTGCCGATCTGCGGGCCTTGCCCGATGCGGCCCTTACGATCATCACCTGGATGAGCGCTAGGGATTGGCATGAGTTCTCCTCTTTGCTGCGTTTAGCAGGAGTGGCTGAAGGTGATGTGGCCAGGCTAGTTACACAGACCGCCGATCATCTGAACCAAATTTCGAAATTACAGGAATCCCACCCTGACCTAGCTCGTATGGCATACGACGCTAGGAAACTGCTATTGAAGCCGCCCTTAAGTGAGGCTTATATTACGGATTGAGCTGGGTTAGCGCCTTTTTTTGTAACTACTCATTAACCCCGTGTAACTCCGTGTCCTCAGTGGTGAAACCATTCAGGATTTTTACCACGGAGG
>CAZVWV010000010.1:0-42680 GCA_964631745.1 uncultured Bdellovibrionales bacterium | reverse complement strand
AATAGCCAACTTCAATTGAGGGAAGGTGTAATTAGCGCCCTGATCTATACCTACGTGACACGGTGCGCAGCGTTGACTGTATTTTGCTTGACCGGTGCTGATGTTGCCGTGTAGTCCAGATGGAATGCCGAACTTGGAAGTATCTCCGTTGGTATCGTAGTTTGGGGGAGCGCACTCGCCCGGCGTTCTGTTTACTAAGTCATCGGCATCTTCGGCCGTGGGGCCTTGATTTGGCTTGTCATCTTCGTCTTCGTTGGCGATCCCATCTCCATCGGAGTCTTCGTTTCCATCAAATACTCCATCACCATCAGTATCGGCCTTGCGCGGGTCGGTAAGAAATTTTATCAACTCGGCTCTGTCGTTCAAAAAGTCACCATCGCTATCCTTTGAAAGTCTGTTGGTCCCAAGCTTGGTTTCGCGATAGTTCGTAAGTCCGTCACCGCGGCCGCGGTCTTCGGCGTCGCAAAAGGAGCGTTTGTCTTTGAGCAGCTTCCCGCGGCAGTGAGCTTTAATGCTCTTTCGCTTTAGGGTGTCTTTGATAAGGAGGGCTTTGAGCTTATGGGCTGCTCTTGCGGAGAGAGGGAGTGGGGAGGCGAAGGTTGGAGTAGCTACCAGTATTAGTACCGTAAATGCCACTAAGAGAGAGACGAAATCGTTGCTAGTGTAACTATTTGTCACCATAAGCCCGGACCTGGAAAGGGGCATCTGGGGGGTGTTTGTCTTGACATTTTGCTTGGTGGGCGGGGCTGTCATGCTACTTAACCTATTAATACTACAAAGCATTGCATCGCAGCGTCTACGGCGCTCACGGGTTGCCAGCTATGAAGCAAGGGGCGTGCCAGCTGGATTGTAGGATTATGGCGTCCTGTGCAGGTTAAAAGCCCCGCGTAAGAATGCCAGGTGTAAGTACAGATGAACTAAGACGAATACGGTCAGTGTTAGCGCTGCGTAAAGATGCAGGCTGCCCCAGTCGTGTCTTGGTAGCTCTAGGAAGCGCAGCCCAAAGCGGCTACTTCGCGGAGGTAAGATATAGCCCAGAATCATTCCGGTTGCGAAAGTTGAGCTGCCTAAAACGAGTAAGGCTGTATCGACAATGAGGTTTAGTTTGTAACGTTTCATTAGCGTGGACCGAATATAAAATGCACAACTACTAATCAAACGTGGCATAGGGCAAAAGGGAGGACAGGGTGTTAATTAATATATCCCAAGCTCTTAAGCTGTTTCATCAGTTGTGGATCCACCGTCACGCTGGCTTCGGACTTATCTTCGGACACGGGTGCACGGCGGGGTATAGAGCTAAGCCGTTTCTCCAGCGGATTTTCAGATGAGTAGAGATTGTTCTTCTCGGCATAGTCTTTGTGAGTGTCAAATAGCTCTTTCTTTAAAACCTTTTGATCTTCCAGCGAACTGGTTTCGATAAAATGCAAATTTCTCAAAGTCAAAGAGCGAAACTCCGGACCAGGTAGTTCTTTGCGGCCGAAACGTTCACTTACGATCTCGCGATCTTTAAGTTCAGAGCCCTTACCGTATAAAAAGCTCTCCAAGCTACGGCCGCGCCAGCGCTTGTCGGCCTCCAAACTTAGCAAAGATACTAAGGTGGGCAGCGCATCTATGGTCTGCACATTTTCCCAAATTTCATTGGCATTTAAAGCAGGGTGATACATGATCAGTGGCACGCGAATAACTTCGTTGTAAAGTGAGTGCCCGTGCCCGGTGCCGCCATGTTCCCAAAATTCTTCGCCGTGATCGGCGGTAACTACCAGCAGGGCATTTTCAAGCCAGTTAAATTTAGATGCGAGCTCGGCGATGGCCTGATCGACATATCTAATTTCGCTATCGTAAGCGCAACGGGTTAGGGCTTGCTTGTCTTGGGATAATCCCGCGGCACATTCAGAATAGTATGGATTGTGCTTACGATAGGGGCTGTGGGGGTCCATGTAGTGCAGATAGAGAAAATACGGGGCTTTGTCACTGCTGGCAGTAATAAAGTCGGCTGCCGTGCGGGAAACTTTTTGAGCGCCGGCATTTCGAAACTGTTTGAAGTCTGCAAAACCGCGGTCGAAACCCATCTCGTGCCCAATATTCAAATTGTCTGTCACGGCTATAGTATGGAAGCCAGCCTCGGCCATTATTTCGCCCATTGTTTTTATATTGGATGGGATGCGGTTTAGCTGTATGGCGGCTTGTTGCTTCTGCATCAGTTTGGTGGCGGCAAATCCTGTTATAACGCCGTGTTGAGAAGAATGCATGCCAGTGAAGATTGATGCCGTGGCCGGCGCTGTCCAGGATGAGGGGGCGATAGCGTTTCGAAATACTGTGCCGCGCTTGGCGATGGAGTTCATGTAGGGCGCGGTGTCTGCATACCCGTACATGGGTAAGTGATCGGCACGCAGGGTGTCAATTAAGATAAATACAATATTGCAATTCTCACATGCTTTTATTTTAGGAAGCGGATGCTTTCTATCAGGGCTTTTATTACAGCCGTATAAAAAGAAGAAGGGTATGCAAATCAAGGAAAATGCAAGCTGTATTCCCCGCGGCATTTCTTGCAACTACTTGGCTTTCAAAAGATCGCGGATCTCTCTAAGTACCAGCTCTTCGTTGCTCGGCTTTGGCGGAGTAGCGTCGGGCTTAACGGCTTCTGCGCGGCGCAGCGAGTTAATACCCTTGACCACCATAAATACAGAAAAAGCCACTATCAAGAAGTCAATTACTGTTTGGACAAATAGCCCATAATTCATAGTCACAGCCTGGGCACCATCGGCCGCGGCTTTAAGTGTAAGTTTTAGTCCGCTAAAATCGACACCTCCGACCAGTAACCCAATAGGAGGCATTAATACATCAGAAACAAGCGAAGAGACTATCTTGCCGAAACCAGCTCCGATAATAATACCAACGGCCATATCGACCACGTTCCCTTTTACGGCGAACTCCCTAAACTCTTTTGCTAAACTCATCTGTCGATCTCCTAATGTTGCTTGAGGCAAAGCGTAATACGAGGTATATTGTGCGGTCAACCTTATGCCAAAAATAAAATGTCCAAGATAGAAAAAGAAAAAACAGCCATATCTCCTACAAGAGAAGACGACTACCCAGAGTGGTATCAACAGGTCATTAAAGCAGCGGACCTTGCAGAGGTCTCGCCGGTGCGTGGTTGTATGGTGATAAAGCCATGGGGCTACGGAGTTTGGGAGCGGGTGCAGCAAGAACTTGACAGGCGTATTAAGGAAACTGGGCACGAGAACGCTTACTTTCCGCTTTTCATACCGCTTAGCTATTTTGAGCGGGAAGCCAAGCATGTTGAGGGGTTTGCCAAAGAGTGCGCCGTTGTTACTCATCACCGTCTTGAGTTGAAAGACGGGAAGTTGATGCCGGCCGCGGATTCTAAGTTGGAGGAACCGCTAATTGTGCGGCCGACTTCTGAAACAATTATTGGCGAGTCCTTCTCTAGATGGATTCAATCCTATCGCGATTTACCTGTGATGATAAATCAGTGGGCTAACGTAGTGCGGTGGGAGATGCGCACACGATTGTTCCTTAGGACCTCGGAGTTCTTATGGCAGGAAGGGCACACTGCGCATGCCTCAAAGGAAGAGGCCATGATAGAGACAGTCAAGATGCTAGAGGTTTATAGAGAGCTCTCCGAAGACGTCTTAGCGATGCCGGTTATCACTGGCGAAAAGACTGCAAGTGAAAGGTTTGCGGGAGCCGAGGTAACTTACTGTATTGAAGCCATGATGCAAGATAGAAAGGCGTTGCAGGCTGGGACTTCGCATTATTTGGGCCAAAACTTTGCCAGGGCCTCCCAGATAAGGTTCCTTAATGAAGCAGGCGATCAGCTTTATGCACATACTACTTCCTGGGGAACTTCTACTCGATTGATCGGCGGTGTAATTATGACGCACTCCGATGATAACGGCCTGCGATTGCCGCCAAAGATTGCGCCGAAGCATGTTGTTGTCCTGCCGGTGATACCGAAGCCGGAAGCTTCGGCCCAGGTGCTTAGTTTTTGTGAGAAACTAGTTGAGAGTTTGCGGCCAGTCTCTTACGCAGGTCGCCCGATAGTGACCCAAGTAGATAAGCGGGATATCCGCGGTGGTGAGAAGAGTTGGGGCTGGATAAAAAAGGGTATCCCCGTGCGTATCGAGGCAGGGCCACGTGATATCGAGAAAAACTCGGTGATGCTCTTTAGACGCGACAAAGGGCCAAAAGAGGGAGAGAGCCTTTCGGTAGATTCATTGCCGCAGGCCTTGCCCAGGATCTTAGAGGAGATTCAAAATAATCTATATACCCAAGCCTTGGCGTATCAAGAAAAACATATCGTTCGCGACATCTACGAATTTGAAGAATTTAAAAAATTTTTCACACCCAAGAACCCAGACAAGCCTGAGATTCACGGAGGCTTCGTGATAGCAAAGTTTTGCAACGACCCCGCGGCCGAGAAGCTCCTGGACGCGCTAAAGGTTACCGTGCGTTGCCTACCCTTTAAGCAAAGTGGCACTCCCGGGAAGTGTGTAGTGACCGGAAGGCCTGCTACTACTGATGCCCTGTTCGCGAAGAGCTACTAATAATCTCCCGGACACCCAAATAATTTTTGAGGGTCTACTGGACACCCCAAAACAGCAAGCCTCATAGGCTTTGGGACACCCACATCGTCAAACCGACCATCGAAACTTGGGTGTCCGGATATTTTACCCGAAAGAATCTATCGGACAGTCGATAATTTTCCCCTTTTTACGCAACTTTTTAAAATAATTCACGATAAGTAGACAGTTGATAATCCGCGACGGGACTATCTGATGTTTCGTACGGATTTGTAGAAAGGAGTTAAGATGGCAATTAGGAGAAGCGATACAGTAATCCATGGCAAGGTGGCAGTTTATCAATGCATTTCGCGCTGTGTGAGACGAGCATATCTATGTGGCGTTGACCACGTGGCCAAGAAAAGTTTCGAGCACCGACGTGGGTGGCTATTAAAGCGTATTCAATTTTTGTTAAAGATTTTCTCGGTTGAGGTGCTTTCTTATGCTCTCATGAGCAATCATTACCATCTTTTAGTTCGTACCACCTGGGAAAAACTTAGCGACGAGGAAGTGGTAAGGCGTTGGCTTATGCTATATCCTGATAGAAACATTGTTAACGAAGACGGCAGTGAGAGCCAGAACCCGGAGGTGGTCCAGCAATACCTGAGGGATAGGGAATATGTGGGAAAACTCCACGAACGAATCTCTAGCATTAGCTGGTTCATGAAGTCCTTAAACGAATTCATGGCCGTGTGCTCAAACCGTGAAGATGGCTGCAAAGGAAGATTCTGGGAGGGGCGATTTGAGTGCCAACGGTTGGAAGACGAAGGCTCTTTGCTGCTATGCTCTGCGTACATAGATCTAAATCCTGTTAGAGCTAAGATGGCCGATACTCCCGAGGCAAGCCTCTATACAAGCGCCTGGACGAGAATCCAGGCGCTCCAAGCAAGACATGAATTGGGACTGCTAAGTGAGCCGGAAAGAGGACGATTAGATCCTAATGAGTTGGCTGCACTGGCGGAAAAATCTCGTTCTGATGAGTGGTTGTGCCCTATAGACAACAGAGTTGACCCAAAGCGGGGATTCTTATCGCTTTCAACCCAGGAGTACCTGATTATGTTGGACTGGACAGGGCGTGAGGTACGCGCTGATAAACGTGGGGCCATACCAATCAGCTTGGAACCAATACTAACACGCCTGAAAATTAGAACCGATAAATGGGTCGATAGCACCAAACAGTACGGAAGCGATTTCTACCGCATCGTTGGGAATGTTAGCGCAATGATCAGGGCCGCGAAGGCCAACGGAAAATCTTGGCTCCGTGGCGTTGGCTCGGCGCGCATGACTTTTGCTTCTGAATAGCTGGCTAAAAATTAGATTTTGAGGCGCATTGAAGCTGAAAGCCTGTCAGTTGTTGCCGAGGTGCGCTTTGTGACCAGCTCCCTGCCCAAATTATAACCATATTAACAATAGCCGCCTGATTTATTGCGGTAGGCTACCTTAGCTGTTACAAAAAAGCTGATTTTCAGTGTGGATTGGTCGAGGTTAGTTGGAAGATCTATTGGACACGCACAATTAACGCGCACTTAAAATTTGGATGTCTGAGATTAGCTCTTGGACATAGTTGGATGTCCGACAGTTTTCAGCTGCGGGGCTATGCGTTTGAGCATGTTTGTCAGGACTTCGCCGTGGCCGAATTCATGGGCGCTTGTTGGATGGTGTTGACTTACCATGTTTTGTACACTTTCAGCCCAGCGCACCCGTCCACACACTTGCTGCCGCAGAGATTGGCGGATCCCTTCGGGGTCGCTTGCGGGCTCGGCTAGAAAATTTGAATAAACTGGAAAGCGCGGGGGCGAGATCTTGATTGTTTTTAGATCTTCCCAAAGTTGGTCTTGCGCAGGTTTCATCAGAGAGCAATGAAAGGGAGCGCTAACTTGGAGCTCAATCACTCGCGCTTTGCCTAGCGCTGCTACAAATGAGGTTACGCCAGAAACATCTCCCGCAACCACGACTTGTCCGGGGGCGTTGATGTTGGCGACCTCGGCCACGCCCGTGGCCTTGGTTAAGGCAGCTTCAATCTCGGCCAATTCTTTACCTATGACCGCCACCATCTTCCCTTGCCCAAGCGGAACTGCGCTTTGCATGTACTGCCCACGTTTGTGCACAAGTCTAACCGCATCGCTGAAATCGATCGCGCCTGCTGCCACCAAAGCTGAATATTCACCCAGGCTATGACCGGCTGCCGCCACAATCTGATAGCTTTCGTGCAAGTTGGCTTTGGCAGATTCGAAACAGGCGACGCTCACAGTTAGGATGGCTGGTTGAGCGATCTCTGTTCGAGTGAGTTCGGTTTCCGGTCCATTTAATAGTATCTCAGAGATTTTAAATCCGAGCGCAACATCCGCCGCCTCCAACACCCCCTTCGCCAAAGGGCACTCCTCGAAGAGAGCTTTTCCCATGCCGACTTTTTGAGACCCTTGCCCCGGAAAGAGCGCGATAGTTTTTATTTTTTCTGACATAGCTCGAGGCAAAGTAACGAAAATGAGTTTAATTTGCAATACTTAGCCCAGGCAAATTCTTCGGCCGCGCGCCTGTTTTGGTCTCGCAAAACCCGCTTTAGCCATAACCTGTATTCTCCGATAATATAGATAGATAAGTGTGTGTTTACGCAGACTCGCCCCGACTGCGCCTTAGGAGAGATGTTGTGACACAGGTGCTGCCGGATCAACCCGCCGTATTGGTGGTGGATGATAATCCGTTAATTTTAAACGTACTGAAAAGTCTCTTTGCTTCGGAAGGATACCAAGTCTTTTCGTCAACAAACGGACAAGAGGCTTTAGAAGTCTTAGATCATAAAACCGTCGATCTAATCATCTGCGATGTGATGATGCCCATGATGGATGGTTACGAATTGCATCATAGTGTCCGTGAAAAATCTGAACTTTCACACATTCCATTCGTTTTCTTGACCGCGCTGGGAGATAAAGTCGAGGTGAATCAGGGCAGAGAAACAGGCGCTGATGACTATATAGTAAAGCCTTTTGACCCCAAGGAGCTGCTATCGCTGGCCAAAGGGAAGATTTTGCGCTCGACCAGATTGAAGAATTTAGTGGAAGAAAGGTACGATGCCTACAGAAAAAAAGTGATACACACGCTCTCTCATGAATTTCGCACACCCTTAGTAGCCATTAACACTGGCACCGAACTCTTGCTTGATCAACACGGCCATTTAGATTCCCGGCGCGCACAAAATGTGCTTGAAGCCATAAAACGCGGGGGCCAGCGGCTCGAACGTTTAGTTAGCGACTTTATGTTGCTGCAGCAGATTGAAGGAGGCGTTGCGCAGCGACTGTTTGAGAATCGCAAGGTCATTCGAAGTGTCTCTGAGATTACGAAATCATATCTGGAGTCACGCGAAGATTGGATCAAGGAAGAAGGCGCCACGCTTGTACTTGACGATAAGAGTCACGGCGCAAAGATAGTTCTGTATGAAGCGCAGATGTTCGATATACTCGATCGGTTGATCGGCAACGCTATCAAATTCAAGTCGATTGATACGCGGATAGATTTGTACATCTATCAGTGTGACGGTTGGGCGGTTCTTGAAGTGCGAGATCGTGGTATTGGAATGGACGTAAATAGTGTCAAAGAGGCCTTGGATTTGTTTGGGCAGATAAATCGTGAGAAGTTGGAACAACAGGGCGGCGGTCTGGGATTAGCGATTGCCACGCGCTATGTGAGCCTGCACGGCGGTAGGATCGAATTTGAAAACCGGAAGGGCGGCGGCACAATCGTTAGCGTGCACCTTCCATTGGCCTAGGGTAATAATACTAAAAATTTCTCATCCGTACCTAATTACGACCTAATTATTATGGGCGTTGTGGCTATAATTCACGCGCGCTAGTATTCGAGATATGT
Source organism: uncultured Bdellovibrionales bacterium (assembly GCA_964631745.1). Lineage (GTDB taxonomy): Bacteria > Bdellovibrionota_C > UBA2361 > UBA2361 > JBGSMV01 > CAZVWV01. The sequence goes on along the minus strand of CAZVWV010000010.1, from coordinate 34,236 downwards.
TACGCCTAATGAGTATCTTTTTCTTTCTCTTAACGCTTGGCCTCCGGGATCTAAGGGCCCAGTCCGCATCCCCATTTGACCAGCTCCAAAATAAAGTCCGATTAGTTACCTTGCAAAATGGCCTAAGGGTTATAATTTATCGGCGCGGAGAAGCTCCGGTATTTGCCGGTTCCGTAGTCGTTCGGGTTGGTGGTGTTGATGAATCTCCTGGGCTAACCGGAATTTCACATATGTTCGAGCATATGGCCTTTAAGGGCACCTCAGTGATGGGAACCAGAGACTTTAATTTGGAGAAGCAACTCTTGAAAAAAGTCGAGAGGCTGCGTGTAAAGGAATCAGAGCAAGGATCTTTATCTACCGAGGAACTCGCCGAGCTCCATAGCTTCGAAAGGGTCTTGAAATCAGTCTGGAAGACCGGTGAACTGGCGGAGGAGATCGAGCGTAGGGGCGGGGTCGGATTAAATGCGCAAACCACAAATGATGCCACTACATATTATGTGGACCTTCCTAGCTCACAGCTTGAATTTTTTTTACAGCTCGAATCCAACCGAATTCTAGACCCAGTTCTAAGAGAGTTCTATCAGGAACGGGACGTGGTCTTGGAAGAACGCAGGATGCGTGTGGATAACTCGCCGGAGGGGCTGCTCTATGAAAAATTATTGGGAAGTGCCTATCGAGTCCATCCGTATCACCGCCCTGTGATTGGCTATGAACAAGATATAAGGCGCTTAACAGCCACCAAAGTTGAGGACTTTCGTAAGCGATACTATGTGCCATCCAATATGGTGCTGGCCCTAGTCGGTGATATAGATCCTGAATCTGCTATTCCCCTAGTAAAAAAGTACTTTGAGCGCATCCCTGCGGGCACAGCGCCTGCCATGCCCGAAGCGAGCGAGCCCAAGCAAAATGAGGAGCGACGCTTTGAGGTTAGCGGCGATTATTCACCGCATTTGGCCATTGCCTATCACAAAGTTCAGTACCCAGATCCTGACGGCGCAGCTTTAGCAGCCACCCTCTCGGCTCTTGCATCGAGTAAAACCTCGTGGTTGTATGACAAATTAGTGACCAAGGAAAAGCTGGTTTCCGAAGCCGGAGCCTATTCTGAGCCGGGGTATCTTTACCCGGATCTTGCCATATTTTGGTTGACACCCATCGCGCCGCATACCAATCAGGAAGTCTTAAAAAGATTCGATCAGATAGTAGAGGAATTTAAGAGTAAGGGACCGACGGCCGAGCAGCTCTCGATCGTCAAGAAGCATATCCAGTTGGGCTTGCTGGAAAGACTGGCCTCGAATAATGCGCTGGCGAGAGATCTCGCTGAAAATGAAGCGCTCTTTGGGGATTGGAGAGCAACTTTTAAGGAGTACCAACAGCTCTTGAAGTTGGAGGCAGGCGACATCAAAAGAGTATCAGATAAGTTTCTGGTTAATACTGAACGCACCGTCGGTTTCCTCGAGAGGAGGCACCCATGAGAATGTTTTTAACGCTTCTATTTAGCGTGGTACTTTGGGCCTGTAGTTCACAAGCGCCGGTCCGATTTAAGCCAATGCGTGATTTTCAGCGCCCCAGTTTTGAAACATTTCAGTTGAGTAACGGCCTTCAAGTTTTTTTCAAAGAAGACCCGGAACTGCCCCTAGTGAACGCAGCTTTCTATTTTAGGGGTGGCGAAATTTACGATTCTCCTTCAAGTGTCGGCCTTGCGGGAGCCATGGGCAGTCTGATGCGGGAAGGCGGGGCAGGGACGCTTTCTGCCGCACAGCTTGATGCGATTTTGGAGGAAAATGCAATTAGCATCAGTTCTCAACTATCGGACGAAAACGGCGTCGTCTCTGTCAGATCTCTAAGCTCCGATTTCGAACTGGCTCTCAAGCTTTTTGCGGACGTGCTCATTCGCCCCCGTTTTGAAGAGAGTCGACTGAATCTGGTTCGCAAACAGAGCGCCGAAGCCATCCGACGCCGTAAAGATGATTCCGTCACGGTAGCGAACATCTCATTTGATCAGCTGATTTACGGCGACTCGGTTTACGGCAAGCAGCTTGAGGAGAAAGACCTTGGTCGACTATCTGTCTCAGCTCTAAGGCGAGAGCACGCCATGTTCGTCACCCCTCACGGGAATGTGCTAACGGTGTCAGGCGCGATTACAAAAGCAAGGCTGTTGCCTCTGCTTGAGGAATATATTGGCAATTGGAAAGCTGACTCGCAACCAGCCTTGGCAGTGCCCGAGCTGAAATTTCATCCAACCCCCGGCGTATATTTTGTGCCGCTACCGGTAAACCAGACTACGGTTTTGATGGGAGAGCAAGGAATTCGCCGGTTCTCTCCAGACGCCAGCGCTATCGAAGTCTTTAATCGAGTAATCTCTGGCGGCTTCGGATCTCGTTTAACTTCTGAAATTAGAACAAATCGAGGCTTAGCTTATCAGGTCGAGGGCGGTATCTCCCCCTATGTTGTGGCAGGAATGAATTATATTTTCTTTCAAAGTAAGTCCGCCTCAGTAGCAGATGGAATCAATGCCGCCGCAGATATCGTGAGCTCCTTAAAGGCGAAGGGCGTTACTGATGAGGAACTCTCCATGGCCAAAGACGCCATAGAAAGCTCGTACGTGTTTAAGTTCGACCGTGCCAGCGATGTTGTGAACCGGCAGGCGGTGCTTCGCATGCTAAATTATCCCAGTGATTATGATGCTCACTACCTGCGCAACTTGAGGGCGGTTGATCTGGTAGCTGTGAATCAAGTTGCCATGCGTTACTTCGACTTAAGTAAATTTGTAATCGTTGTCGTGGGCGATGAAGCAGCGTATAATCAGCTTTTGGAAGCGCGCAGCCGTCGCGATAGCATGCTCGGCGCCTTGCCGTTAGTACGCGTAAGTTTCGATCAAGTGCTGAGACTGAGATGACCATGGGGTGACTAATATGTTTAGAGATGCATTTATTTTCGGTTGTGCTCTGGCTCTCTTAGCGTGTGCCAAGCCGCAACCAGGCCCAGATAAGCAGTTCGCCGGAGGACTGCAAGGGGCTGTAACGGGAGCTGGCGCCGGAGCTGTCACTGGCTTTCAAGTTGGGTCCGGAACGGGACCAGGTGCAGTTGTGGGAGCGGGCTTAGGATTCGTGGCTGGTGGAATTCAGGGCGCAGTCGATGACCGTTCCGAAGATGATCTGTTAAAACTAGCTGCTGCTACTCGTATGGAGAGAGAACGCGCCATGGTGCACGAAGTTTTGGAGGATCAGTATCGGCGGCGCGTTGAGCTTCACCCCACTCGTGAGATATATCCTGCTGATCTGTTCTTTGTGGGAGATGAAGGTAAACTAAGGCCCGGAGCTCAGGCTTTAATCAAAGAGCTTGCTGGCCTTAACAAGCGGCGCTTGGCTTGGTCTCGCCTGGCGGTCATAGCTTACGCAAAGAGCGCTGACCAAGAAAACGAATTCGCCCAGCATTTGGTGCAGCTACGCTCCCGAGAAATTGTTGATGAGTTGGTAAGGCAGGGACTTGAACCGCGACGATTGGAAGCCAGGGGGATTTTAATCAAGGCCGAGTTGCTAAGGGATCCAAACGATAATCCAGGCAGGTACAACCAGGCTATCGAGATCGTGCCGCTGGACCGTTAAGGCAGGTAGTTCTTAGTTTACATCTTATCAGGCTTGTGAGGCATCTTAATTACGGCTATCTTTATTGCAAGGTTATGAACGAAAAGACAAACAACGAAAAGAAGACGAGCAAGGCGAAGACTAAAACCGAGAGTGAGGAGTTTAATGCGGCCATGATCACTAGTAAGACCGACCTTAAAAATTTCTTGCTATCAATAAAAGATAAGCTTGGCGTACGCAGCGCTCCACCCATACATGCCGTCACCGCCATGCAGCATGTGTTTAACTTGCCAGGAATTTATGACTTGCTTGACAAGTCAAATCGTGAACTAGCACGGGAAGTTTGGATTAAACTAAAGCACAGCGGTTTGCAACTAAAGAACCCGCCATTGCTCTTTTCGGCAGAAGAAGTTATTGCTGAGCAGCCTAACTAGTGTGGTGTTTCGCTCTCCGCTGCTGGCATTGTTGTATAGCTACTTGCGAAACACTACTCTAGCGCAGCTAATCTAATGATCGTTTCTACTGATCGTTTCTACTGGTCGTTCTCAGCATCCGATTCATTAAAAGCTTCCCCGTTTATGGCCTTCCTGAGAAGCTGACTGGGTTTAAACTTCACAACCTTTCGAGCACGCAAGGTAATTGAGCTTCCGGTTTGGGGGTTTCTGCCACGACGCGGGGGCTTATACTTGACCTCATACGACCCAAAACCAGACAGCATAACTTTGCCGTCACGGAGTAAGAAATCCTTGATTATCTCAACGTAAGACTCTATCACCTCAGAAGCCTTCTGTTTATCGATCGGAAGGGTAGCATACACGGCATCGGCGAGGTCTGCTTTCGTGAGACAATACCTAGCGTTGCCAGCCTTACCAGATGTGGAATTAGTCATATGGAATCATCCTCAAAAAATGCGACCGTTACGCTTTCACAGCGGAAAGGATTACCTAAACAACAACAGGAGGTTAGCCGCTAACTATACGATACTTTAGACGCATTCTAGTCGTAAGAAGATTTAAATCAATACCAAATCTTTAGCGACATCAGTACCTTAGGTAACATGCTGATAATCTTAAGTTTTTTCGCGGCGCTTTGCGGGTCTTTCAAAAATCTCTCGTGATTCCAGTAATTTACATAAAATAAATCTGCTCATAAATTCCTTAACAAATGCCGAGATAGATTTAGAGAAGCGGCAAGAATATCAAACCTATGAGCTCACAACGGGATACTGAAAATAGCCTTACCACACCCAGCCCAACGCCGGTGCGTTCTGCCGATCTCGTCGTTGAGCCAGAGGTTGATAACGATGCAGCTAAAGATAGTTTCGCGAGGCAGCTTGAAGCCACTTTAAAAGAGACCGAGGAAGCTGTTTCGAGTCTTAGCGCTATAGCCAATGATGCTTTACAGGCGCGTTCTTGGGAGAACGCCAGCAAGATAGTTAAGCAGTTCAGTCCAGTTCCTTGGTTTATCTGGAGGCTCTCGAACTACGTGCTCGGCAAACCCGGCCAAGTCAATGAATGTACTGAGGGATTAGTCTTTGGCATGCGACGGCTCTTGTTCGCAGCTGCGAGCGACGCCCTTTTGGGCAGCGGTCAAAAAGTTAACAACGTCAGAAAAGCGCTCGGAATTCTCAGTGGGGACGTTGTGGCCTCATGCGTTGTGATTCACGCGATTTGCAGAAAACTTTCGGCTAGACCGTTTGAAAGAATTTGGCGTCCCATTTTGGATGATGCGGTGCTACGGGCCAAGATCGGTTATTCCGTGGGGCGGCGCTTGCCGGAATTCGGGCCGGGGCGCGGAATGTTGGCTGGATTCGCTGGTCGCTCGGGCTTAGCTGTCCTTATATCATCAGGGGAGCTAGAGCAAGCACGCCTCACATTGGAAAAATTAGCTACGGGAGCCCAGATTAAACAAGTGGGGCTTAATATTTATCGAACCGATCCTTTGCAGGTCAGCGCCATGATGCTCTCGGCTGCTGGTTGCGGCAGAGACGCGGCTTTTGGCACGGTAAGCTATGCCGCGGAAGACTCTTTGCGGATCATCGAAAACGAAGAGCAAAAGCGGTGGTTGGCGGCCTTTAGTGTTTGCGAGAGCGTCCGCATCGGCGAGGTGGATAAAGTAAAGCAGGAATACTGGGAGACGCTGCACTTTACCAGCGATGCTCAGAAACTTTCACTTGCTGACGAAGCCAAACAGCTCTCGCGGCGTGGGCACGGCTGGAGCTGGCTTATTTAACCCTGCCTCTAAAGGCTACTCTTCAACCGGTAGGGGATTAAACAAACTCTCCAAATCCGTCTTTGATAGACTTAAGGTTGAGAGTCCGTTCTCGTTGATTAAAGCCTCGACAAGTTTTGCCTTCTTACGTTTTAGCTCCATGATCTTCTGTTCAATCGAATTTTCGGTGACAAGCCTATAGACAGAGACAGGCTTGGTTTGGCCGATTCTATGGGCTCGATCGACGGCTTGATGTTCCACCGCCGGATTCCACCAAGGGTCGTAAATGATGACTGTGTCGGCCGCCGTCAGGTTTAACCCCGTACCACCGGCTTTTAAACTTATCAAGAACAAACGCACCGAATCATCATTATTAAAACGATCGATTAAAGATTGACGGTCGCGCGTGGTGCCGTCCAGATAGACATGTTCAGTTTTTTGTTCCACCAACCAACGGCGGATAATTGCTAGCATCTCGCGAAACTGACTGAACAGCAAAATCTTTCGGCCGTTGGCGAGGGCTTCCTCGCAGAGCTCTTTTAGCGCGTTAAATTTACCGGAATCAAAACCCGGCAGCTCTTTCAAAGCATCTATGGAATTAGGGTGGTTGCATATTTGTCGTAATCGCAATAGTGCCGCCAGAATGGAAACGCTGGCGCCACGGATACCACGCGCCTTGACCGCCTCGAATACCTTTGGGCGCACCTCCGCCAGAACTTCTGCGTAAAGCGTTGATTGTGAATCCGTCATGGGCACATGCAATTCGCTCTCTGTCTTTAGCGGCAAATCTTTCTCAACCTCTGACTTCTGCCGTCGCAAAATAAAGGGCCGCGTCTTTGAATTTAAGAATTTCGCTATTTGAACCTCGGGGCCGGCCTCAAGAATTGGTTTCTCAATATAATTTTTAAAGAAATCGTGAGAACCCAAATATCCCGGCATGAGGAAGTCCATGATCGACCAAAGCTCCATTGGTCGATTTTCGGTAGGCGTGCCTGTAAGCGCCAAGCGCCGCTCGGCCCGTATTGCTTTAGCGGCTTTAGTTACGGCGGCTTGATAGTTCTTAATATTCTGGGCTTCGTCGAGGATGATATAAGCGAACTGTTGACGCTCCAAATCATAGCGGTCGAGCCGGAGCAGCGCATAAGAGGTGACTACAATATCGTGATATTTTATCTCGTCAAATTTACTTTTACGATCTGGGCCATGCAACAAAAGCACTGAGAGATTCGGTGTGAAACGTTTGCACTCGTACACCCAATTTGTAATCACCGAGGTGGGCGCGACTATCAGCACAGGTTTTGATAGCCTGCCGGCGCCTTTGCGCTCTTTTAGATTCTGCAGTAAAGCTAGGGCCTGCACGGTTTTACCCAAGCCCATTTCGTCCGCTAAGATTCCGCCTAATCCAAAATCCCTTAAAAACACTAACCAGCGTAGGCCGTCTTCCTGATAGGACCGTAGTTGACCTTTGAAATGCTTACTAACTTTGGCGTTTGGAATCTCTCTAAAGTTTGCCAGCTTTTCAGAGAGCTCCTCTAGCTTACGATCGATCTGCAGATCTAAACCAACCTCGTCCAGGCGACTGAGGCCAAGCGCTTGTGCCGAGGATAGCTTGGTCTTGATCGTGTTACTTAATCGGAAATTCGCATCCAGCATCCCCAAGGTGGTCTTTAAGTGACCGATGTCGCCGCCAGGCACCTGCGCGTAAGATCCGTTATCCAGCCGAATCCATTTATCAGAAGCCTTGCGTTGATTCTTGAAGATCGTGCTAATAGGCACGTTGGCGCGGTTCTGTGTAAGTTGGATATGGCAATCAAACCAATCTATCGAGCCGCCTTTTTGCCGCTTTTCGTCACTCTGTGCAGTGCTGATGCGCAAAGTCAGATTTAAATCACTAAAGCGAATGCTTTTCTGAAGTTCGTTAAGACCAGACACTTTCCATTTTGATGGGAAAGCCTTACTACCCTTATGCGCAAGGTCCAAGGCCCTATCGCCCCCCAAAGTGTAGAGCTTTTCTTGCGCCACGTAGTCAAATCCCGAGCTCTTCAAAAAGTCGATACATTCCGCCTCCTTCTCTTTGTCGGGCAAGTAAACCAGATTTTGTTCCGGCGGCGGAGTTGGATACTCGAAAACAAGTTTAGCGCCAATCTCAAACTCCTCTTGAGATGCAAAGTGTTCCATGTTGCTCTCAAGTCTTCGAATCTCCAGCATAGCTTGGGGAGACTTAACCTTGGTTTCCGGTTGCAGCTCCGGATTTTGAATCTCGACAAGATGGGTGTCGAAAAGGCTCGAGGTTAACGATTCTAAGATCGGACCGATCTGCGCTCTCGATATGGTCACATTGGAAGAGTAGGGGAAAATAGAGGCAATTTTGGCTGCGCTGGAAGAGAGACGATAGATTGAGTTGTTAACGGAGGCCCAGTACGGTCCGGTGCCCAGTATTTCGCCTTCTCGCGCAGCGGTTTCGGCGTTCGGCAGAAGCCAAGACATGCTAAGCTGTGCGCCGCCCGTGCGCCAACTGATCGTGAGGCGAGCGTCCAATAGCTCGTGTGCGAATGCAATCCTGGCCTTATCTTTAAAGCGGAAAACCTCTGGGTACTCCTGGGCCAGCCCCAAAATAATCTCGATTTGATGGCTGGAGTTTACATACCAGAGGCTCTGATTCTCATCCCAAGAGCCGCTCTCGTCTAAGATCTTTAACAAGATGTTGTCGAGGGCCCGATAGGAGGTGCGGCTTAGTCCGTCAAAAATTAGGGGTGTTTGCGCCTCGCCGTCAAATAGCACGCGCACTCCCAAGCGATCGCTGGCTAGGTCGAGTAATAAAGTTACGTGCGGACGATAGTCAACTGAAGTTGCGCGGTAGGCGCTTGGCAAATTATTCAGCTCACGGATGACGTCAGCAATTTCAAGGGGCGTAGTGATGGCCGCTTTGAATTGCGACTCACTGGCGGAAAAACCGCTGCGAGCTTCAAGGAATCCGAGCTCGGAAGCCCGCCAAAGCAACGCCACTGTGTGTTGACACCATTGTTCGGCCAGCTCCTCAGAGCTGGAGCAGCTGCAATGCACCTCAGTGCTTTGACTAGAGACCATTACTAAGCGTACGGCAAACTCTGCGTTTTGATCGTCCCGAACGACGCCGCTAATAGTATTGGCGCTTCTTGAGCAGTCCGTGACGTAGCCGTTGCCAGCAAAGCGCATACCTAGCTCGATCATCGAGAAGGGCGTCATCTTTTTGATATAAGTAAGAAGTTTTGATTGCTCGGGGGAGAGATCTGACATCAGGCAACTATATCATGCGTTCTGAGATTAAGTCAGATCTAGAATGAAATATTTAAGTTAACTGGGAATAAAGAAACTACTCATTAACCCCGGGTAACGCCGGGTGGGAATTGGCCCCCTCCGCGTATCTCCGTGATCTCAGTGGTGAAAATATTAAGAATTTTTTACCACTGAGGACACGGAGTTACACGGAGGGGAAAACTACCCTGAGTTTATGAGCAATTACGGAATAAATCAAGCAGGGGAGTGCCCGAGAGGGGAACCGCTCGGAACAAGCCGACTCATGCTCAGTGTCGAAAAATCGCCGACCAGATCGACCTCCATGCCGGAAGGTCGAGTAGCAGAATTCTCCACATCTGAACGATCACCCACCGGAAGCTTAACGCCCGAAAGCTCCAGATCCGATCCGCTCACTCTATGGGCTACTTTTTCTTGATACATATCTTCACACCCACGTACCTAGATAACGTAGTATCATTGCATCCCGTTTCACAAGAGATGCCTTTTATAAACTTAAGATACCACTCGCCACCTTAAGATTCAGCTCTTAAACCGAATAACTTCAGGTATCTACACCAACGGCCAAATATTATAATGGAATTCTATTAACGTCAAGTCAGGACTTCGTCGTCCGTGGGGCTGGCCACGACTTGCCAGGTCCACCCACGACCGCTCGGGAGCGCGCTACGATACGTGAATTTAACAGGATGGTTAACCCCCAATAGCCGCACCTCTCCAATCTTTCGCGGGGCCTCGGGCTTGGCAGAAGAGAAAATTTGTAGATAAAGCCGCACTGTTCCTGGTGAGCCAGCTACATATCCGCGCCAGAGACCGTCGTGGCTACTGAGATATTGGAAGGTCTGATTGCTTAACTTTGCAGAAGCGATGCGAAGTTCGGCTCTAGGCGTTCCAGATCTGGGGATTCGAAGCTTGCTTCGCTTGGGCGCAACAAATTCCATGTTACACGGCCTGGTGCGGATCTGCTGTCCGCACCGAAAGATTGGCGCGGCGTCAGAGCTGGGCTCAACAGAGAGAAAGATTATCGCCAAGAGTAATATTCGAAACATAAGGTGAAGGATAGCGAAAATATTTAGGCTTCGGTACTCTGTATTAGATGTCATTTGCGTTAATTAAGTCGAAAAAATTTCATTCTTTGCTTGGTATGCTGGTAAGCCTTGGGCTTATAGCGTTCTTGGTAAAGCAGTTGGATTGGCACGAGGTCGCCGCCCATCTCGCTACGGTACGGTATATGGCATTCGTGCCGTGTCTGGCAATTTTTGTGGCGCATTATGTATTAAGAGCGTGGCGCTGGAGATATTTGTTGCCGCATGCAGAAGTCGGAGAAGCCGCGCCGCTCTCTGGCTTGCTTAACGCTATAATGCTTGGAAATTTCGCAACTTATATCTTACCACTACGAGCCGGCGAGTTCGTTAGGCCCTACATGCTTAGCCGCACCAAATCGCATTCTTTTTCCGTGGCTTTTGTGTCGGTCGTGGTAGAGCGCTTCTTTGATTTAGCGGCAGTATTGTTTTCATTCGGGCTGATGTTGCTCTACTTGCAAGGTATCCCCAGCTGGGTACATAAAGGGGCTTTAGCTCTGTCGCTCGTGGCCGTAGCGATCTTATTTTTTATAGTGCTAGGCGCACTTTTCCCTTCCAGTATAAGCGCGCTAATCGATACCCTTTCTGGGTTTCTTCCAAAAAACATAGGCCGCCCCATCGCTCATATTCTGAAAGAGCTGTTGCGCGGGGCCTTGGTTCTTAGAAATTTTAAGAATCTCCTAATGGTAATACTGTTGACCGCAGCCGTTTGGCTGAGCTGCTATTATCTCTCATTTATGTTGTTTGCCCTATTTGATATTCAGGGAAGTTTCTGGATGGCGCTCAGTATCACTGTAATTATCGCGCTTTCAGTGGCGGCGCCAAGCGCACCCGGATTTTTGGGAGTATATCAGGTCGCCTGTGTGGCTGGTTTTGCCATCTTTGGCGTCAATCAGGAGCTGGCGGCTTCGTTTGCCATTGTGACCCATCTCTTTCATTACCTGATTTTCCTAAGCTACGGCAGTATATTCCTTCTTCGCAGCAGACTAACCCTGGCAGACCTAAAACATTCAGCCGCTTAAGCTTGGCCCTCTAATTGCTTCAGATCTCTTGATGGAGACGGATCTCCTGAATCGGGGCAATTTTTGCCTCTGATTCCAAACGGTATCATCAAGGAGTCAATGTGCGATTAGAGACTGCCACCTTTTCGGCCCGCGAGGGACTTTCGGCGCATGGCGGAGCCATCGCTGTCATCGGCGACAATATTTCGAACTCAAACACGATCGGCTATCGAGCCTCCCGCGTGGAGTTTAGCGACATAGTTGCTGAGGGTGCGGACGGGCGCTCGATCGATGCCATTCCGTCAACCGGTAGCGGTGTCATGATTCAGCGCGTTCGTCCCGTGCAAGAGACCGGCGTGATAGAAGCTACGGGACGGGCGTTAGACGTCGCCATAGAGGGTCGTGGATTCTTGATGGTGGGAGACTCCGCCAATCCAAGTTATACCAGAGCCGGGAATTTGCAGATCAGCAAAGACGGAATCTTGACGGACTCTAACGGCAATCCGGTTCTAGGGTTTGCTGGAGCGAACCCCAATGACCTCGCCACGCTTGATGTTAATAATCTTAGTCTTAATGGCCAGGCCACTTCGGCCGCATCCATGTTTGGAAATTTAAATAGCGGCAATGAGATCTTGTCCAATGTTCCCACAACTTTTGCGACGTTTAACGAGCTAGGGCAGGCGGCAACATACGTTACCAATCTGACAGTCTTTGACAGTTTAGGTGGTAGCCACGAAGCAACTGTGGCGTTCTTTCGCACCGGCCCTCAACAGTATTCCGTTAAAACCTTTATGGATGCGTCTGAAGTGGGTGGAACTGCGGGCGTTCCGCAAGAGATAGATACAGGCGCGGCTACCCTAAAGTACGGCACTGATGGCAAGATCGCCGACGCGGACAAGCCGAATGCGATCATTACCGCCACGCCTGCCTATTCAGGCGGCGCCGCAGCTGGAAACTTTACGGTAGACTTTTCGCGATTTACTCAATTCGCCGGAGCCAACGTCCTAAGCAGTGTTACACAGGATGGGCTCTCGCAAGGTAACGTTAAGGACTACCAGATTCGAGCCAACGGCGATTTTTATGCAAACATGGATTCCGGGCAGAGCCTAAAAGTCGGGACTCTTCAGATCGCAGACTTTGTAAATGTCGACGGGATGCAGCGAGCTGGAAACGGACTTTTCATTCCCACCTCAGAAACCGGAGCGCGCAGACTTGGAAACCCCGGAACTGAAGGGCTTGGCACGTTGGCCGGCGCGTCACTTGAAAGGTCCACAGTGGATGTGGCCGAACAGTTCGTAGATCTAGTGCTGATGCAACGCGGATATCAGGCTAATTCGAAAACTTTGGACACAGCAAATTCATTGTTGCGAGATACCCTGTCGCTGATTAGATAGCGCTAATCTCTAAAGCTTTACCAAGAACCAGGCGATTTTAGCGTTTATGGCAGATTCGATCGCCAATATCGGTTTAAAAGGTATGCTTTCCGGGCTGAGCAGCGCGGCTGAGCATGCAACAAACATAGCCAGTCGGTCAGAAGATCTAGGAGCTACCGTGGAGGATGCTGTCGGGCTAAAATTGGCTGAGCATCAAGTCAAGGCCTCCGCTAAAGTGATTAAGGTCTCGGAAGGGCTGGATCGGGCTGTGTTAGATATTTTGGCCTGAACCTTCTTGTATCCTTGTTTGGGCGCTCTTAGTCTTCCGACTTCAGCAGCACAAAATGCTCGGAACCCTCGGTCTCTACTACCAGCCTGACACCTTTTGTGAGATCGGACTGGCTGATTAGATTTTCAAACTTCTCAGCGGACTCTATCTTGTTCCCATTGACGCTGATGATCAGGTCATTCGGACGAAGTCCGGACTTGAAAGCTGTTCCACCGGGTATCACTTGAACGACAATGACACCGTGATTTTCACCGTGATTTTCACTGTGATTTTCACTGTGCTTTTCACTGTGCTTTTTCGAGAGCCCTAACTGCCTTGCGATCTGTGGCGTGAGGTCGGCGACGTTTAGCCCTAGTTGATCAACCTGATTGGGCTCCTGCTGCGCTTTCGATGGCTCTTTTGGAGCTTCGCCGATTTTGGCAGAGACCGTCTTCTTTCTGCCATCACGTATTAGATCGAGCGAAACCGTTGCGCCAGGAGCGGTGGCTGCCACCAAATTACGAAATTGAGTTACATCGCTAATCTTGTTGCCATCCATGGAGATTACGATATCTCCCTGTTTTAAGTCTGCCTTGGAGGCGGGGCTACCGTCCTGGATATCTCCAAGCAGCACACCTTCCGTTCCAGGGAAATTAAACGATTGTGCAAGTTCCTCGGTCAGGGTCTGAATGGAAACCCCCAACCAGCCTCGTATAACGCGGCCATCTTTGATAAGGCCGTTCATAACCGACTTAGCCATGTTGGACGGAATTGCAAATCCAATTCCCATATAGCCGCCGCTTCTCGAAAATATGGCGGTGTTAATGCCAATAACCTCACCCTTCAAATTCACCAAAGGTCCACCGCTGTTCCCCGGATTAATGGCCGCGTCGGTTTGAATATAGTCCTCAATCTTGGAATAGTCGTGATCTAGAGCACGGCCTTTGGCGCTTACGATACCCGCGGTGATCGAATTATTAAAAAGAAAAGGGTTACCAGCCGCGATTACCCATTCTCCGATACGCAGCGCATCGGAGTCTCCAATCTTGGCTGGCTTAAGGCCACTTAACTCAATTTTAATAACGGCCAGATCGGTACGAGAATCAATGCCTACGATCTTGGCTTTGGCTGTACGTTTGTCATTTAACCCAACCGTGAGAACATCAGCGCTGCCGATAACATGCGCGTTGGTAAGAATTTGCCCGTCAGCGCTAATTACGACCCCCGTGCCCATTCCCTCCTGAGTGAAGCCTTGACCGGGTTGACTAAATGGGCTGCCGTACGGTCCCCCAAAATCATCTCCAAAGAACTGCCGGAACTGTTCAAAAAAAGGATTGATCTGGGCGCCCGACTGGCTAGGGCCGATCTTTTTTACCGCTCTAATATTTACAACCGACGGGGTAATAATCTCCGCCACTTTTTCGAAGGCGCTAGAGAGTTTATTGGCGTACTCGGTTTCATCATCCGAGAGTTGCGCGAAAGAAGGTGGGGGCGTTACTAGTGAAGTCGCAAATATAAAAAAGGAGGCAAGCCAGGGAAGACGAAATGTTTGCATGTACATAATGACAAGTCCGATTAAGAAACTAAAAAACCCCTATAATTATAGCCAGCACCTGTGATTGACGCCAGTTGCACAAATTTATTCAGTCCCTCTGCCAGGACTGAGATGCTCTTACCGTATTCCCAAACTGTCTGTGTTGTTGGTATTTTAGGCCAATGAAAGCCCTGGTAAAGAATCGCGCTAAGAAAACCGGAATGCCGGCCGGCAGCATGGTCTATGTCGGGGATAAAAAAAACGGCGCGCCACGTATCTCTGTATTTGATTATGATAAAGCTTCAGTCGAGGAGCTTAGCGATGTAAATGTGGAGGACTGCGTCAAGTATATAGACCCCTCCACTACTACCTGGATCAACGTCGATGGTGTTGATCACGTGGAAGTGGTTAGGGCCTTGGGTGGGCATTTTAAGATTCACCCGTTAGTTTTGGAGGATGTGGTCAACACAACCCAGCGGCCCAAGCGCGCCGTGTATACTGAGTATGTCTATATCGTCCTAAAGATGCTGTATGCTCGCGAAGGTAGGCTTTGCGCTGAGCAGGTCAGTCTTGTGATAGGGAACAATTTTCTGATCTCCTTTCAGGAAGAACCGGAACGCGATGTTTTTGATAAGGTGCGCGAGTCTTTGCGCAAAGGTTCAAGTAATGTGCGTGCTGGCGGGGCAGACTATTTAGCCTACGCCTTGCTCGATACTATCGTCGATCACTATTTCATAGTGCTTGAAGAATTCGGCGAAAGGCTTGAGCAAATTGAAGCCAGACTTGTCAGCAATCCCAAAGAAGCCGTGCTTTCCGAGATCTATAACTTGAAGCGCGATCTGCTTTTCATCCGTCGCAGTATCTGGCCACTGCGTGAAGTGCTCTCAGGTTTGGAGCGCGGGGAGGTCTCGCTGATCAAGCCTTCCACCGCCCTATATCTGCGTGACGTCTATGATCACGTAGTGGAAGTGATCGAAGTGCTCGAAATGTTTCGTGAGGTAGCCTCTAGCATGGTGGAGATATATCTCTCCAGTATTAATAATAGAATAAACCAAGTCATGAAATTTCTTGGAGCGGTTACAACGATTTTTATGCCGCTCACTCTGATCTCCAGTATTTATGGGATGAATTTTAAGCATATGCCAGAATTAGAATGGCGCTTTGGGTATCCCTTGGTGTTGATTGGTATGGGCCTGGTGGCGCTTGGAATGTTTCGCTATTTCGAGCGCAAGGGCTGGATATAATCGGCTGCTATCTCATGACTACCACGCTCTTAGCCACGCGCTTGCCGCCTGCATGAACCACGCCTTTAACTGTGGCCTTAGCACCGATGCTAATCTTGCCGAGCATCCAGGTTTCCGCTGTGATTGAAAAATCTTTGTCGTCAATGGCGAACTGCGCCACGCTACCCGGCTTAATTGTGCCCTGAATTACAAAGCTGATCTCGTTTTCCGAGGGCTGAACTGAAGAGGGAAAAACACCCCGGGAGAGACGCTGCCGAGCCTTATCAGCTCTGCGGCGCCGTGATTCTTCCGGGGTGAGCGGTCTGCCGGTTAGGGATACCGGTGTTGTTAGCACTTCAGTCAAACCTTTTAGTATCTCATTGAAACCCATCATATCTTTTTCCTCCCAAATTCTGTCACTAAGCGTGTCAATTTGCGTCACTTCGTGTCTATAAGTGACAGATTTGAACCAATACAGCTTGCTAGAAGCGTGCCAACCACCTAAATCCTTGATTCGGCGTGCAGCTTTTGCGGATCGTGTGAAAAGAGTGGTTACCAGCTGTGCAAGTGTTGCTTGGCTGGGGTTCACCTAAATAACAGGTCCCAGATCCCTTTGTCTCGCTTATTCTCCAGCTCCTTAGGAAACCCAGAATCGGAAGCTTCTTCGCCCGTCGGGTCGGGCTCCCTAGAGATCTCACGCTGTCGCACGAAACCGCCCTCAGGATTGCTGCCGCAGCTTGGTTCGGTGCCCCTCACAAATACCTCCCTAACCGACGCCGCGGCTGGGCACTCATCCGAGACCAGATTGCCGGTTGCCGGGTCTACATCTAGGAAAACCACTCCTGCAGGAGGGATAAAGCCCATGGACTCATAGTAGGGAGCAGCGCAGGTCATGAAATTCCCCCAAATAGGAGCGGCCGCTACCCCCCCGGTTAGTCCGAGTTTGGAGTTGTCATCTAATCCCACCCAAACGCCAGCAACCACATCTGGCGTGTAGCCCACAAACCAGGCATCACGGGTGTCATTTGATGTTCCGGTTTTCCCGGCAACTTCCCCTTTAAACCCGGCCGTTCGCACGGCCCGCCCGGTTCCGCGCTCGACTACGCCTTGCAAAATATTTGTTAACACATAAACCGGAGCCTCATCGGCCACGCGTTCTTCAAATATTTTGGCAGTGGCTAAGGGCTCGTTCTCTCCGTCACGCGCAGAGATAAAAATGCGTGGCGCCGTGTAAATGCCACCGTTGGCCAGGGCTCCATAAGCAGCGGTCAAATTAAGTAAAGTGGTATCAAGCGCGCCAAGCGCTAGAGCAGGGACCGCCGGTGGCGAATCGGAGACTCGAAAGCTCTTAAGGGTGCGCACCAGGTTGTTAATGCCGACCCGCTGGCCAATGTATGCGGCCGGGACGTTTAGCGAATTTTCCAAGGCGTAACGCAAAGTCACGTCACCGTGAAATTCCTTATCGTAGTTCTCTGGGATCCATGAACGCCGAGTTACGAGATCGATTTTAAAGGGCTCATCCGAGAGTATCGTCAGAGTGTTGGCAGGCTTGTAGTCGTTTAAGTTTTTGTCGAGTGCCGTGAGATATAGGAAAGCCTTTATAGTTGAGCCGACCTGACGTTTGGCCTGAAGGACGTGATCGAATTGGTTTCGGCTATAGTCTCGGCTGCCAACCCAGGCGCGAATCTTGCCGCTATGTGGCTCGATCGCCACCAGTCCGGCTTCCAACGGTTCGGGGCGGCGTTTGAAGGCGGGGTGTTCGCGCTCAATTTTTTCAAGGCCGCTTTTTAGGGCCAATTCAGCGCAGCGCTGCATTCCGGAAGAGATTCCCGTGTAGACCTTGAGCCCTGATAGATTGGCGGCATCAACGTTAAAATACCTACCAAGCTCTTCATTCAATGCCATGACGTAATGGCTGGCATTTCGCTCGTGCAGTGGGCGTTTCAAAATTATGGGCTTCTCAAGCATGGCGGCCTTAAAGCGTTCGGGGCTTATCAGCCCAAGTTCCTCCATCTTGGTTAGAACTAACTGGGCCCGTTCCAGAGTGCGTTTGAAATGTTTGCGGGGTGAATAGTATGAGGGCGCTTTAATCATGCCGGCCAACATCGCGGACTCAGTCAAGCTCAGCTCTGAGAGCTTTTTGCCGAAAAAAGTATCGGCCGCCTCAGCCACCCCATGGATAGCCACCGCACCCTCTTGCCCCAAATATACTTCATTTAGATACATCTCAAGAATCTCACGTTTGCCGAGATGCCATTCCAAACTAAGTGCCGCCAAGATCTCCATGGCTTTCCTGCCCAGGGTGCGTTCAGGGGTGAAGAAAAGGTTTTTGGCAAGTTGTTGGGTAAGTGTGCTGCCGCCTTCCACTATGCGCATAGCTAAAATATTTTTGACGAGCGCGCGACCGATTCCGTAAATATCTATTCCGTGATGCGAAGCAAAGCGTTCATCTTCAACAGCAATAATAGCCTTGCTGATCTCGGGCGGAATTTCTGTGAGCGCCTTAAAGTTGCTGGCTCTCTGATCGCCGCTACCCAAGTAAGACAACACTTTGGGTTCGAGGATGAGCGAGCTGGTCTCAATTCCCCCGGCTAAGTGGATCGCGCCGGTTTGGGTGTTGAGAACGGCCAGTTTCGGGCGGAAATTGCTGCCATCGGCGCCTAAAAAACCACGGCTAAAAATCTCGAAGGAGTCGCCGTTTTGCGAAAATTCTCCTGGCTTTTGTGGGGATGTGGGCAGGGCCCTATAACCTCGCTGGCCCAGCTCATCAGCCAAGACCGCAGCAGCAATGGGACTGCCGGAGCGCAATTCAAAAACATCTGAGTACACCGCAGGGATGTGGTCCATCTTGCGATTCTCCAAACGGGAAACGATACGCTTGTCGACGGCAAAAAAAGCGGCCGCGAAGGCTCCGATTGCGACTGTTATTGTAAGTAAAATATACTTTATCATTCCAGCTAGTTACTATGGTGGCCCATAGCCGAGGTAGTCAAGGCCTAGGGGCTATGTTAGATCTGTTACTCAGATTCGGACAAGGAGTGCTGTAGTGATTTGCGCTTTAACTGGTAAAGTTGTTGATATTTTTGGAACGTTTGTGGCTCTCGATGTGGGTGGGGTTGCGTATGAGGTGATCGCTAGCTCCGCATGCGTTTCGCGTCTAAGTCTTGAAATGACTGCAACTGTCGTTGTTTATACAGAGGTCAAGGAGGACGCCATCAGGCTTTACGGATTTGCCGATAAGCTTGAAAAGCAGGCATTCTTGCTTCTAACCAAGGTGAAAGGCATCGGACCCAAGACCGCTTCCGATATAATTTCGAAGGCTGATAAGCGCGAGCTGCTGAAGCATATCGCCGCTTCCGATTTAGCTGGACTTCAATCACTAGGCATCGGTCGCAAGACGGCTGAGAGAATTTTAGTGGAGCTCAGAGATAAGGTGGGTGAATACGCGCTGGAAGCGCAGTTCGAACGGCTGGGCGTGGAGCGCATGTCGGTTAACGTGGCCCGTGATGCGATTGATGCGCTTGCGGCTTTGGGCTTTTCTCGAGCCGAGGCAGAGCGCGCCATAACAGCCGCTGAGAAAAGCGGTGCGGTGTTACCCACTTCCAACGCGGGCGAGATGGTGAGGGAGGCTCTGCGCTATGTCTGAGTCTGAGAACGGTTCGTCTTCAGAAAATCTACCATCGAATAGCGCCGCTAACCCAGCAGCGGAACGGTTGCTACCGGGAAGCGCAAGTGCCGACATCGAAACTTGGATGGGGCTTTCTGCCTTAACACCGCAGGAGTCGGCGGAGGATACGCGTGTTGTCGAGAATTTAAGACCGAGCCACTTTGCCGAGTACGTTGGTCAGGAATCGGTTAAGGAGAATCTTCTGATAGCTTGCAAAGCGGCGCAGAAACGTGGCCAAGCGCTCGATCATGTGCTCTTGCATGGTCCTCCGGGGCTCGGCAAAACTTCTTTGGCGCGCATAGTTTCGAGTCAATTGGGAGTTGGTTTCAAAGCCACATCCGGACCCGTGATCGAACGTCCCGGAGATTTAGCTGCCATCCTAACTTCTTTGCAGGCTAAAGATGTGCTCTTCATAGATGAAATCCACCGTCTGCCGCGTGTCGTCGAAGAGATACTCTATCCGGGGATGGAAGATTTTGAGCTGGATATTCTCGTTGGGCAGGGGCCCTCGGCGCGTTCAGTAAAGATCGAGTTGAAACCTTTCACTCTGGTGGGGGCCACAACCCGCACCGGTCTTTTGACTTCTCCGCTTCGAGACCGCTTTGGAATGTCGTTTCGATTGAATTTTTATGCGCCGCAGGAGTTGAAGCTAATTATTCAGCGTTCTGCCCAGATACTTAGTGTAAAAATTGATGAACTGGCGGCGTTGGAGATCGCCCGTCGGGCGCGCGGCACGCCGCGTATCGCCAATCGCATATTAAAGAGAGTGCGTGATTTTGTGGAACAGACTTCGCCCGGCGTAATTGGTATTGAAGCCGCTAAGGCTGCTCTCAAATTGCTTGATATCGATGAGCGCGGACTCGATCAGATGGATCGTATGATCCTCACTACCATCATAGACAAATTCTCAGGCGGACCCGTGGGGGTTGAGACCATAGCTGTTGCAGTGGGCGAAGAGAAAAATACTTTAGAAGACGTGTACGAGCCATTCCTAGTGCAAGAGGGATTACTTGCGCGCACAAAGCGTGGGCGCGAGGCTACCACGTCGGCTTATCAACATTTGGGGCGCAGCGTTCCCAACAACCGACAGGGAGCTCTCTTTTAAGGTTATGTTTAAGCTACTTCAGATTCTGATTCCAGTCCTGTTTGTCGTACCCCCGCTCGTGGATCTCTCAGTGCGCTGGACCGATGATAAACGCGAGGCGCTTGAGATCAAGATTACCGCTCAAAATGAGGTGCTTGATCGTTGTTTATCCTCTGGTTTGGAAGTTCGATACAGATACGAACTCTCCTTTTGCAGCCGACGAAGTATTTGGTTCAATGCCTGTAAGGATAGACGGCTAATCTTCCAATCGATCCAGTATGACGCGGTTTCTCAGACTTACAACGTCATGACTGATCGGCACGGGGATGAAGAAGATGAAATTTCAGAGAGTTTCGACTCAAAGGAACGTGCCATAGACCAGGTCTCGCACATTCCCGCTTTACCATTATCGTATCTTTCGCAGAGCGACATTAAGTTTATGGACCGCAGCGGACGGTATGTCAGTTTGCGTGTTTTAGGAGAGTGCCGTGGGGAATACAGCGAGGCGCTTGCGAAGATCGGATATTTCCTGACGTTAGGTATGGTGAAGGTTAGCGGTTTCAACTCCGGCTGGTTGGACTTTGAGTTAGATAAATAGCTTCGGGTGTTCAGCCTGGCGCTGTAGAGTTGGGCAGTAGAGTTGGGCTGTAGAGATGGAGTGGTGGGTTTGAATGGTTTTGCCCCGCTTCACGGACCAAAATTATGTCACGATTACGTAAGACCGTACTGCTATTGGTAGCTCTAGCCGCTTTGATTTTGGCTGGGGTCTATTTAGAGCGAGGCGACGACGCCCGTGAAGCCACTGGTAACTATACTCTTTTAGCCGTTATCAATCTTAATTTAGTTTTACTATGCGTCTTGGCCTTTCTGATTGGCAGAAACGTAGTCAAACTAGTTTTTGACAGAAAGCGTAGAATCTTAGGATCAGCGCTTAAATTAAAATTAGTTTTTGCGTTCGTGACCTTAACCCTGATTCCTACCGCCATACTGTATGTTATGGCCAGCGGACTATTAACGAATGCGATTGAGGGCTGGTTTGGCGGGCAGGTTGAGCATGCGGTGGAGGCTGCCCTGGACGTTGCTCGTGTGAGGTTTTCCGAGTTGAAGTCGGAGCTGCGCTCGGAAGCCTTGGAGTTTCGGCGAAGATTGGAGGCTATTGACGATAGGTTGCCGCCCAAGGAACTTGAAGCGTTGCTGGAAGGGGAGCGCAAAGCACGCGAGCTTTTCGGCATAAAGATCATCAGCCAGGAAGGAAAGATACTGTATGACGTGCACAACGCTGCCGCGCTTGTTGACAATCTGCGTGAGCCTTCTCCTAATGGCGAAGCCGTGCAAAAGGCTCTTAACTCCGAGATTACGGTATTGTCGAAAGAGAAGGAAGGCGGACAGTTTATAGAAGCCTATTCACCGCTAGCCATGAAAGCCGACACGGTTGTGCTGCTCATGATTACGCGCGTTAGTCCTGAGTTGGTACAGGCCCTAGCCCAGGTTAGTAACGCGTATAAAGAGTATCAGCAGCTTAAGTTCTTCAAAGGTGAGCATCGATCCGGGTATCATCTGATGCTAGCCCTTGTGACTGGATCGATCTTGTTTGCGGCCATTTGGACCGGATTTTACGTGGCCCGCATCATCGCTATTCCGATTCAAAAACTCGCGGAGGGCACGCGCTCGATTGCCAGCGGAAACTATGACGTCACCATTGAGGCGGGCGGCGATGACGAGATCGGGTCATTAGTTCAATCTTTTAATAAGATGGCTCAGGACATCAAGAGTTCTAGAGAAGTAGCAGAACGTCGGCGGCTGTATTTGGAGACGGTCTTGGCCAATCTCGCAGTCGGGGTAATAGCCTTGGATCGAGACGGACGCGTCAGCGCTATTAATGGTGCCGCCACTTCTTTACTAGGTTTTGAAGACGATCTAACGGGGAATCTAATATCGCCCAGCTTGGAAGGGGAGATGTATGCAGGCTTACGGGAGCTTCTGATGGAGGTTGAAAGACTTCCTATCATTCAGGAAAAGGGCGCGAACATTATCGAGCGGGAGCTCTTGCTTGAACGCGCGGGGCGCGAATTGAAGATTATTTGTACGGCGGGCCGCATCGTGGGCGCTGATGCCCAGGTTTTGGGGAGCTTGGTCTTACTGGACGACATCACCGAGCTAGCCAAGGCGCAAAGTATGGCGGTGTGGAAGGAAGTGGCACAACGAATCGCTCATGAGATTAAAAATCCACTAACCCCAATTCAACTCTCGGCCCAGCGCTTGCAGAAACTACTGGGGGGCAGCGGGGGGGACTCGAATGTGAGCGAGAGTGTGCAGTCGATCGTGGAAAATGTAGATTCAATAAAGCGCCTGGCCAATGAGTTTTCAAATTTTGCGCGCATGCCGGCTGCAGAATTTTCGACGGCCAACTTGAATGTCTTACTGGCCGACGCCCTGGCTCCCTATGCCGAAAGCCATTCCAATATCGTTTTTCAATTTATCGGCGATAATCGCATGCCGGATGTGCGGGTTGATCGCGAGCAGATTCGGCGGGTGGTTATAAATTTAATCGAAAATGCGGTTGATTCGATCAGTAAAGATTCTGATTTACCGCAGCAGGGCCGTGTAACTATTAAGAGCGCTTATGATCGAAGCACCAAGACAGCAAGTTTTGAAGTCTCGGATAACGGGCCCGGGATAAAACCAGGGGAACGCTCCCGTATTTTCGATCCGTATTTTACCACGAAGCAAAAAGGCACTGGCCTAGGACTGGCCATCGTTAGCTCCATAGTCTCTGAACACCAAGGCAACATCCGTTTGTATGACAATAATCCGCGCGGGGCTAAGTTTATTGTAGAGCTGCCGATTTCGCCGCGAGATACGTAGTTGCTCAAAAAGTAGGGGCGGAACCCTCCGTTGAGCAACTACGTCTCGCCGTAGCTTATTGAAACCATTTCCCGTAATTTTAGTGGGGAGCGACGGCGGAGTGAAATTGCCAGACTTTAAGCAGTTGTATTTCACGCCCAATTTACTAAAATGTCACAGAATTTGAACACGTGAACGAGGGGGCAGCATGATGGGACCGGCAAAAACATTGGAACGATTCATTTATAGCCAGGAGCGATCTCATAATCGTACCACAGGCGAGTTGTCGGATCTGCTTTCGGCGATTGTTTTGGGCGTAAAGATGATTGCGCGACTGGTGGAAACGGCGCCCTTTAAGGGGCTGTACGGCAGTACGGGGCAGATCAATGTGCAGGGTGAGGAAACTCAGATCCTTGATCGGGAAGCTGATGAGATTCTATGTTCGGTGCTGGGTTCCTCGGGACATTTTGGGTTGCTGGTTTCGGAAGAGCGAGACAGCGTAGTCGCGGCCGATAAGGAATCCGCCAGCAAACTAGCCAAGAAATATGTAGTCGCTTTTGATCCGCTGGACGGCTCTAGCAATCTCGGCTCAAATATTCCAGTCGGGACCATCTTTTGTATCTTTAAGAAGAAAGCTAACTCCAAATCGGCATCGGCTGACGATTATTTGCAGAGCGGCCGCAATATCGTGGCCGCCGGATACGCGGTTTATGGCTCCAAAACATGTTTCGTTTATTCAGCCGGAGACGGCGTGCATAGCTTTCTATTCGATCCTGGGATAGGGGAATTCGTGCTGACCGAGGAAACCACAAAGATGCCCGAAAAAGGGAAGATTTACAGCATCAATGAAGGGCAAGTGCTCTCTTGGGATCCGAGAGTTCGCAGCTTTATCGATAAATTAAAGATTGAGGATAAGGCACTCGGAACTCCGTATTCATCGCGCTATGTGGGCTCGCTTGTGGCGGATTTCGATAGAAATCTAAAGAAGGGGGGCATCTATATTTACCCGGCTGGTAAGAATTATCCAAACGGTAAACTGCGCCTGTTATACGAATGCCTACCGCTCGCATTTATCGCAGAGCAGGCTGGCGGTGCCGCTATCAATGGGCCCGAGGCCATTCTAGATATCGTACCGAGTGACATCCATCAGAGGTCGGCGCTTATCATTGGAAGTAAATTCGAGGTCGAATGGTATAGGCGTGAGGTGCTTGGTTAGTTCTTAAGTAATTGTTCGTAAGCTTAGGGCGTTTTCCTGCTCCGGGTATCTCCATGACCTCAGTGATAAAAAATTCTGAAAATTTCACTCTGAAAATTTCACTCTGAGCAATTTCACTCTGAGCAATTTTAATCTGAGCAATTTTACCACGGAGGTCACGGAGGCACACGGAGTCGGTCAATTCAGACTCGGAGTTACCCTGGAATAGTGAGTAGGTATGTCCTTAAGGGACGTTTCTAACCAAGGTTCAAATAGCCGCTAAATAGATTACAAGACCACAGCTTTCTTGATCGTCTTAAGCACCATCAATCCGTGCGGAGTAATTACCCAGCTCTTAGAGGTAAAATCTCCGTCAGGTTGTGGAGAGACCAGTTTTTGTCCTTCGAGAATGAAAAGGTTACGTTGCGTTTCACGATCGTCGCGTAATCCGGACTGTTCTGAAATCTCATCGATCTGTAAGGTACGAGGCTCAGCAGTGCCGGGCTCTTTTTGATTCATGGTTCTTAAAACAAGAATCTGATTGATGTGGCTTTTACTAATGTTTTTATCGTTTTCGGCGGCTTCTTCTGACATAACTCCTCGAAATCCTTCTCGACAGTAAAATTTAGTAGAACAAAATTTAGCAGAACAAAATTTAGTTGGTATTGATAGAACAACAGATAATACAGGAAAACACAGCGCTTCGCAAGGAAAATCTGGTGCCGACTTGGGAGTGCCTACTCTCCCAGCTGTCTTTCCACCAATTTTGTGTACTCTTCTTCAAGGTCCATCAGCTGCTGCGTGAGCATATTCAGGCGTTCGTTTAGCGTATCGTACTCGACTATAAGCTCACGTAAAGTTGATCCGGCGTTGGAGAGCGAATTGGATAGCTCTTGCAGCACTGCGCGCTGATCGGCGGTCAAGGTGACCTCGGCCATTAACTGATCCAAGTTTTTCATGGATTGGGCTAAGGCCTGTTCTAACCCGATAGACTCGCTCGATATGGTCTCAAAGTGGTCCATCAGCTCTTTCATCTTGAGCTCATCTTCCTCTTTGGCGGATTTTAACTCCTGTTGGTGGGTCTCCTTCTCTTCCACCATCTTTTGCGCGCCCTCGAGCTTAGGTTCGAGCGCCTTCAGATTACCTTTTTCGCGGTCGAGGTCCGCCTTGGATTGCGCCAAGCTGGCTTCGAGTTGCGCTAACTGTTTCTTTGAGGCGTAGCCATCGGCGTAAGTAAGAAGCTCGCGCAGTTCCTTATCTAATGTATTAACTTTTGCGATTACGGCGTCTCGTTCCGATCCAACAGACGAGGAGAGCTGCCGCTTTATGAAAAACATGACTCCAAAGATCACGACTAACGCGGCCAGCATCCCGCCTAGGCTAATCATGATATAGAAGGTATGGGTCATAACGAAGTTATTGCACCTTAAAATAGACTTGGCAACTGCTTACTCGGTCAAGGCCTTAAAGGTAAAGCGGGGAGGGGATTTTCCGCGCACTGAAATGCTCCAAGCTTTATGTTTTAAAAACTCTTTCATGTTCTCACGTTCCTGCTCAGTTTGCAGAAACTGTCGGGCGATATTGAAAAGTTCGGCGCCCTCGTCACTGAGCGCGCAGCGTAAATCGATCTCCAGGTTTTTAAAGGCCATTAAGCCATCAAAAAAGAAGGCTAGGCGGCCGGAGACCGTCCCGAGTGAAGAGTCCGAATCAAAATTTTCAAGGACTATGCGATCCTCGCCAAACTGAAGGTTCGTATGCACATTCAAATTTGAGATTTTAGGAAGCGGGATGTCGTTATTTAGGCCGACAAGTTTTCCTCGAATAGTCGTGGCCGTGGGTTTGTCAAAATTAGTCAAGGCAAGCACAGCCTGGCCGCTGGGTAGTTTGTTTGGTAAGAGCACTAGCGCATCTGACTTAGAGGAAAGCATACCCGATTCAACACCAAAGGCATTAAACTGAGGGAGCTCTGCTAGATTTAACTGATCTACTGCAAAATTAATGGTCGTGCGATCGCTCAAGAACGGTCGCTCGAACTGGATATCACTCGAACCTCCTAACATGACCGCGCGGCCATGTGCTAGTAACTTTAGTTTTAAAATAGCCAACGGGCTTATCTCTGCCTTTAGCTGGGTGGCGCTCAGTTCTGTGAAAATATTGGGAATGAACACCGAAACTTGCTCAGCCTCAAGGCTAGTTAAGGCAAGTCGCATACCTTGAGCTTTTACACGCACGGGGCCACTGTTCAGCAGCGCGATGGTCTCTTGTTGAAGGAATTCCTGATAGGCCACTGGGCCCACGCTGACGGCCGCGAGAAAAAATAGCAGCAGAAGGCCTAGCGTGAATCGAAGCGGGTTTCTCTTTATCATGCGCCTCGCTTTAGCCGAATACTGCTAATGTCCATCTCGACCTCCAGACGTTCGGAACCGGCACGGCGTTGCAGTTCTAGTCGCGATAAAATTAAAGGCTTGGCGCCTTCGACTATCTCTTTAAGAAAATCCACCAAGGCGTCAATATCGGTAGTGCTTAATTTCAAGATATACGGAAGCTGCTCAAATTGGCCTCCAAATGGTCGCGCTGCTGGATCTTTAATATCAAAATTCGGTCGAACGAGCTTCAATTTTGACTTAATCAGCTCCTCTATATACGAAAGCGCTCCCTCCTTCATGGCCACCTGTCTGTACTGGGTCTCGATAGCGTCGCGCCTGGCGCGAAGCCTTGTGTAACGCTCAAGTACTGTCGGAAGGGTGCGGATGTCCTCTTCCGCGAGTGTAATCGAGCGGCTTTGGGTCTCGAACAGTGATATGGAACTTGCGATTAATTGTGTTGCTGCTAAGGAAAAAATCACGGCTGCTGATCCTATTATTAGCAAGCGTTCCCGTTCCGAGAGGGTCGCAAATTTCTGTAAGGCCGCTTCAAGATATTTACTAAATCGTTCGATCTTCATCACTAATCACACAGCGTCTAATCATACAGCGTCTAATCACACAGCGTCAGGTTGAAAGTAAACGGAGTCATGGACTGGCCACCATAAAAACTGCCGCCCTCGCCCTTTTTAACGTCGCAGTACACGCGCTTACGTTTACGCAGATTTCTATCAAGCTTTTCAATATCCGAGTAATTCAGGGCCCCGCCTTCTAAGGTAACCTTATTGCCCTTAATGGCGATACGACGCACGGTAATATTGACACCAGGGATATGCTTTGAGAGCTCCGCAAAGGCATGCAGTGGGGTAACGCCGCTTGGAGACCCTAGGTCCTTTAATGCGACGTCGATGGTATCCGCATCCCTGGACAATTGCGCTAGGGTGTCATTGGTGCTTGTGTCCAAATTTGGTAGTTCGGCTTTCACCTGAGTAATTAGTTCGTTTCTTAGGCGCGTTAGATAAGAAGCTCTGGAATAGTAGGTGCCTGCAAGCGCCGCAATCGCCACCGCGGCGGCTCCCAAAAAGTACGGCAGTAAGGTGCGTAGTATGCCGAAAAACTTGCTCCATGGAAATCTATATCGGAATTCCTGGGTTCTAAAATCCGTAAAGGGAACGGCAGCATGCTCATCGAGAATGAATTGCGATGCCAGATAAGCCATAAACCCTTCAGTACTCTCACCCGCCGTAAAATCGCTGGGCCGTAAAGCCACAACTGGCAGCGCCACAGCCTGTACAAGGATGTCAGGGGCCAAGCTTTCACCGAGTACAAACATCTTCGTAGGAGCTCTGCCGCTATGAGAGCTAGCCCAGCTTAGAGTTTGTAAGATCTGACTCACGCACTCCCGGTTTATTTGCAATTGAGTGCGGTCGTCGGCGGTAATGAGGCCAACATCAAGTACTCGGTCCAGATATGGCTCGGACTTTACGATCACCAAGATGCTCAAATACCTCTCTTGTAGCACTACCAGGGCGCAGTCCTCCGGGCGTTCGTCTAAAGGGATCTTTTTGTAAAGCGCTCCCAATAGCGACGAGGGCGGACAGATCGTCAGCGGTTCGATACCAGCTGCTCGACATTCGCTCAGGACTTTGGAGACGGTGTCTTTGGGCAGCACGTTCACATGCACATGCTTTATATCCCCATGACCTGTGCCCGCCATGCGGTGGTGAACTACAAAATCCTTGGTGTCAAAGGGCAAGAGATCTTCTAGCTCAAGCGGTAAAACCTTGGCGATACTTTTTGGATTGGCAAGCGGAAGTGAAACGTTGAGGCTTAAATAATCTTTAGGGGAAACGATAACCACTGAAGAGCTAAGATCGGCCTCCACATTAGCCAGAGCCTGTTTAAGGGTCGGCAAGTCTGATAGCGCTTCTTGGCTGGAATCTTCACCGGTAAGCAGCGCTGGCGTGTCAGAATTAGCGCTCTTAAGGGTAAACAATCTGTCTAAAAGCACGGAGTACTGATCGGCCGAGGTGTTTAGGACCACTAGTCTTGCCGGCTCGCTTGAAGCATCGATACTTAATACAGTTTGAGACACCCTGGAATTTTCGCATGCCCAACATGCGGCTGCAAGCAGCTTAGTAGCGCTTAGTTAGTGTCCCGGGTGCTAGCCATAGGAACCGCCGTCCGGTATCCCTTAACTTCTCCCCCGGGAGTGAGAATCTTGAACGAGATCTCAACTATTGGCGGAAGTCCGTTATGTTCGGTGTTACCCCACTCACTAAGCCATTCGCTGTTTTGAGTGTCGTAATACCGGAAATTTAGCGAAATCACATTTTGACTGACGGGGAAACGCATGATGCGTTCGAAGGCGCGCTCTAGGGGTCTAATATTGGGAGTTTCGTCACGAACGAGGGCGAAGGTCCGTGGCTGGGATTCAGGATCTTCTTCTAGGTGATACGAAATCTTGACCTCGCCGGCGAAACTGTTCTCACCTAAGATATACTGACCCACACCGTTGGCCATAAAGGCGATTGTGTCGGAGTCGGCCTTGCCGCCACCCTGCCTGCCGCCGACCAGGCACACGTTTTGCGGATAAAACTGATTCGGTGTGGCGGCCTCCGGAAGCAGGTCGCTACGAGCTGAGGCTAGCTGAAGTTCTCGGGTAATTCTTGCCAGGATTGAATATGCAACGGCCTGAGTATCGCGGTATTCGTCCAGCGTGGCCTTAGAACGGATGAGGCTCATTAGAGAGCCATAGGCCACAGAGAACATGATTACAAGAATGGCCAAGGAAATTACTAGCTCTATAAGCGTAAAACCAGAGGGGGGCGCTTGAGCCAAGCTTTTGGAATAACCGCCTAGTCTGGCATTCCTAGTTATTGCTGTTGTTGTTCTTCTTGTCATCGTCGTTTGGAATAAAATAGACCACCTGAAAAACATCGTCGGGGATGTCCATCGGCCAGATCTCCAAGGTAATTTTTTTCATGGCCTGTTCGTCTAGCCCTGCTATGCCCCAATACGCCACGGAGTAATGCACGGTCAAATCGTTTAAGGCCTGGTCGTAATCGGGATCGCGTTCTCGTCTTTCCTCAAGGACGGAAAATGGTTCCTGCTTCAGCATCTCTGATGCGCTACTTTCTTTATCGGCGATCTCAACAACGTCTTCGCTTGATTCTATGACCGAAAGGAGCTCTCTCGCTAAAAGCATGGATTGCTGGCTGTAACGGTCCCTGAAGGCCTGATCAACGGCAGAACTTTGCATGCCGATTAGAATTACCAAGGCGCTAGCCAAAATAAGAATGGCCAGCGCTACCTCAAGTAGTGTGAAGCCTTTACTTGTTCGCATTGCTGTTCTCAGAGCCATAGCTCCATTTAAATTCACGTCGTTCCCGGAATATCTGCACTAGGCCGGTGAAGGGATTTACCAATAAAGTTATCTGCCCACCTTCTTGCGTGGCGAAATGAATCACCGCAAATTCGCTGAATCCTCTGGGTGAAAACAAGATTGAGGCGCTCTCGCTCAAGCTTGGGTTAACCTGGCCTTGTAGCATGGTGTATACATCTTCAAATCTAAGGCTATTTGGCAAACTTTGTGGCTCCGCTAGAGAAGGGAAGGAGGGGGGCGGGATTAGCGTGGCGTCCTGAGAGATCGAGGGGTTTAAAAAAGACTCAAGCTCCTGATTTAGCGCGCCTGTATCCGTGTCTGCATTCACAGCCTCGAGTTCCGCGCCCTCGTTTCGCATAACACCCACACTGTACGTATTCTTTCTGAAATTTAGCTCCAGGCGGTAATACTCTCCATCTTGAACGGCTTGATGAAACAAAAATTGCATGGTTTCGCTGAAGCGTCTGAGGAAGCTCTCCTCTTGCCAGAAATCGTAAGTGCCGGTTCGAATCACCATGATCGAGGCCGCAATCCCGATAATTGAAATCACAACCACTAGCTCGATCAGTGTGAAAGCTGATGAAAATTTCTGTCTTGCCCAAAAAATACACGGGCTACAAAACTTGGGTCTGAAACGATTAAGGGCCGGGAAAGATTTAAGGGCCTGTGACACTGGTATCATAATCCACGCCTTCACCGCCATCTCGACCATCAGCGCCTAAACTCTTGATCCTATACGAGCGCCCACCGTTATCAACGCCATATCCGAATCGATTCCCCCAAGCGTCGTTCAAACCTTCATTCTTAGTGAGCGGCACACAACCTTGTCCGGTTCTTTCAGTGCAGCGTGTTAAATCATCCAATGAGGTCGGTAGGGCGTTGTAACGTAAGCGAAACTGTTCGATCGTGCCCTGCAGATCTTTAAGCATTATGCGGGTCAGATCGGCCTTGGCCTGATCTCCGGCGCCTAATATCTTACCGCCCACAAAAGTGATCACAATTCCTAAAATGATTAGAACCACTAAAATTTCAACTAATGTCAAACCGCGCTCAGATTGCATTTTTCGCATAAAATGTTACCTCGATCTATAACTTTAACGTACTTTACCAATCATATCCGTCATCGGCAATAGAACCGATAGCACAATAAAAAGCACAATCGCTCCCACCACAATCATCATAACCGGTTCAAGTATCGAGGTTAGCCCTGAAAGAGTGGCATTCACCTCGTTTTCATAGGCCTTGGAGGCGCGCGAAAGCATCTTTTCTAGCTCGCCGCTCTTTTCCCCTACGGCGATCATATGACATACCATCACGGGGAAAACTTGCGAGCGTGTAAACTCGTTTGCGAGGCTGCGTCCTTCCCGCACTCCGTCATGCGCAGACTCTATAGCCCGCACGAAGTGAATATTCCCCACGATGTTCTTGGTAATATCGAGCGCGGTAAGAAGCTCCACGCCGCTCGACAGCAGTGTGCTTAAGGTCCGACAGACTCGTGCCGTGGCGACTTTAGTATAAGTGCGACCGAATATGGGCAATTTCATTAACCAACGATCGATAGCCTCGCGGCCTTTTTCCTGTCGGTAATAGTGTTGCGTTCCAAAAATAAAACATGCCAGGGCGGCTAAGATTAGGTACCAGTAGTTGATTAAGAAGTGGGAGACCGCCAGGACGATCTCGGTCGGAAGTGGCAGTGTCAGATGCTGCTTCTGAAAAATCTCCACGATTTTCGGCACAACAAAGGTCAAGAGTGCCACGATTACTAAAGAGCAGATACACAGCATAAGAATCGGATAAGTCAGCGCGGAAAGAATCTTGCGCTTGAGTTCTCCTTGGGATTCCAAGTGATCTGCTAGATTCTCAAGCACTGCGTCTAAAGTGCCCGAGGCTTCCCCCGAAGCCACCAGATTCACGTATAATCTTGGGAACGCTTTGGGGTAGGCGGAGAGAGCCTTGGCAAGCGAGCTGCCTTCCTCAACCGAGTCGCGAACTTTGACTAAGATGCGCTTTAAAACCGCCGATTCGGTCTGGTCAAAGAGAGCTTGCAGAGCGTTTATCAAGGGAAGACCCGCGCCCACCAAGGTCGAAAGCTGCCGGGTGGCCACAGCTAGTTCGCCTCCCGACACTCGGTTTGTTTGAAAGTATCTTTTAATATCTTGCGAACGATTTTCTATGCTAGTTGTGCCTTCACGCACCTCGGTAGGGAAGATTCCTTGTGCGCGAAGCTTCTGACGAGCAGCGCGAATACCGTCGGCGTCAATCTGCCCCTTAACTTTTCCACCGCTACTGCTAACCGCTATGTACTCAAAAACTGGCATATGCTGTCGCTATGTACTAGGCTGCTGCTGGTAGCCAGCCTCTTCGTGAGTGGCCATCAAGACCTCTTCAACGGAGGTCACGCCCTCCATAACTTTGCGAGCTCCGTCCATGCGCAATGTTTCGAAGCCATGCTTTAAAGCCAAATTCTTTATGGAACCTGAATCGACGCGCTGCAAGATCAGAGGGCGTACGGCGTCATCAATCAACAATAGCTCATGAATGCTTGTACGCCCAAGATAGCCGTTGCCGTGACAGGTCGCGCAAACCCGAGAGCTGCTGGGTCGGTATACACGCCGCGAGCTAGCGCCCAAAGCCGAGAGACTAATTCCCAGCTCCTGTAACTCTTCATCGGTAATCTGATAGGCTTCGCGACAGTCAGTGCAAAGTTTTCTAACGAGGCGCTGCGCCACTACCGCCAGAAGACTCGAAGCCACCAAGAATGGCTCTATGTTCATATCCAAAAGGCGGCTGACTGCTCCGGAGGAGTCGTTGGTATGTAAGGTCGAGAACACTAGATGGCCGGTAAGCGAGGCTTGGATGGCGATCTCTGCCGTTTCTTGATCGCGAATTTCGCCGACCATGACCACATCTGGATCCTGACGCAAAATGGCGCGCAGCCCGTTGGCAAAGGTGAAATTAATCTTTGGATTCACCTGCATCTGCCCAATGCCCTCAAGCTGATACTCGATCGGGTCTTCAACCGTGAGGATATTCAGATCAGAGGTGTTTATGCGAGTTAGGCAGCTATATAAGGTGGTGGTCTTACCGGAACCGGTTGGTCCGGTTAACAAGATTATTCCGTTGGGTTTCTGGATCAGTCTCTCTATTATCTCTAGGTTTCTCCTGGAAACCCCGATCTGTTCAAGATCCAGCACCGTGCCGGTTTTATCTAAAAGACGCAAAACCACCCGTTCGCCAAATTGCGTCGGAACTGTGGAGACACGAATATCTACATCTTTTCCGGCTATCTTTAAGCCGATACGGCCATCTTGAGGCAAGCGCTTCTCGGCGATGTTTAGCCCCGCCATGACTTTGATACGGGAGATAATGGCCGACTGGAAAGCCTTGTCCTCAGCGGCTACGTCGTAGAGCACTCCGTCGATTCTAAAACGAACCTTCAATTTCTCTTCAAAACATTCTATGTGAACATCTGAGGCACGCTCGGTGCTGGCCTTAAAGATAATGGCGTTTACGTAACGAATAATGGGGGCGTCATCGTCTTCGGCATCGGTCACGTCTATTTTTAGGTGGGTATAATCTTCGGATTCCTCGTTGGAATCCTGATCGGTTGAGAGATTACTGGTGCGGTCGCTCATGAGAGAGGTGCGGATGGCATTGATGGCTTTAGTGACCTCGTCATGCGACGTAACCCAGATTCTCAAGGGCCGCCCATAACACAATCGCAGCTCATCGAAGGCTTCAAGTCTAAGTGGATCGCTGGTGGCTACGACAACCTCGCGCGCATCTCCAGCAATTGGCACTACCCCAAATTGACGTCCCCACGAGCCAGTAATGCGGTCGAAATCTCCGCGAACAAGATCTCGGGGAGGCGTAGGCTCTGACAAGCGGTCTACATATTCAAGACCTAAGTTCTGCGCCATGCGCTTTAGATCTTCCGGGGCGATAGCATTTTCAGCTGATTCAGTCACTTCGGCATTATAGTTGTTGTTAGGATTACGCGCAAAGGCATTATCCTAGAAAGGGCAGCTGAATCTACTACGGTGGCGGAGATGGCTGAATCGGTTGTTGGTTGGTATTTATTTTTTGGAACAAGAACACTGGGGGGGGGGGGTTGAGGGGGGTGGGGGA
>CAZVWV010000009.1:22056-47762 GCA_964631745.1 uncultured Bdellovibrionales bacterium | reverse complement strand
CCTTATCGTGAATTTTTGGAAAAAGTTGCGTGGTTTTGCCGTTGTTTCTTTGGGCGTGGTGAAAAATATTTGGGGGCTGGCGCTGGGAATTGAAAGTTCTAAGAAAAGTCTCTCTAAGAAAAGTCTCTGAGACTCTCCTTGACCCGGATTCTCCTTGGCCCGCGAGACGTTGGGGGCGCCGCCGCACAGGACACTGCTACTATAAACATAGGGACGGGACCGTCGGCGCTTCGAAATGTCTCTGAGATTTTTCTAGGGACTTTTCTATGTTGCAGATGATGCCGGGAACTCGAACTAACTGCTAGTCATCCCGCTCAATCACCCAATCCGCGGACGCAGAAGGATATTTGCATCTATTAGCTGCCGTTCCGAAACTTCGCTGGGAGCGCCCATTAGTAAGTCTTCTCCAGTTTGGGCTTTGGGGAAAGCATAGATGTCGCGCAGCGTTTCTTCTCCAGCCAAAAGCATGATGATGCGATCGATCCCGGGGGCGCAGCCTCCGTGGGGAGGTGCGCCAAATTTGAAGGCCCTGATCATGCCGCCGAACTTAAGATCGACTTCCTCGCGCGAGTAGCCAGCAATCTCAAAAGCCTTGTACATAATTTCAGGGGAATGATTTCTAATGGCACCGCTCAAAATCTCGTATCCATTAAGCACCAGGTCGTACTGATGCGCATATATCTCCAACGGAGATTTATTCAAGAGGCTCTGCATTCCACCTTGGGGCATTGAGAAGGGATTATGCGAGAATTCAATTTTGCCAGTCTCCTCATGTCGCTCGTACATAGGATAATCAGTGATCCAAGCCAGCCTCCAGGCATTTTCTTCGCGCAGCTTAAAATCAATTCCTAGCTTTACACGCAAGCGGCCTAGCGCAGATAAGATTTTGTCTCCCCGGCCAGCACCCAGAAAAATCACGGCTTTTGAGCTCACCTTCAATGTCGCCCGCAACTGCTCGACCTCCTCGGGCTTAAGAACCTTCGCCACTGATCCCTTTACCTCTGTCCCATCGATCACTAAGTAGGCAACCCCAAAACCGTTCTGCTTTTGGAACTCATCCGAGAGCGAATCAAAGTATTTCCGCGAAGGCGCTTCCGAGCTCTCAACCTTAATTGCATAAACCTGCCCTTCCTCTGCCAAGACACTACGAAAGATTTTAAACTCCGTATTCGCAAACACTGAGGTAACATTCTCGATCTTTAACGGATTCCTCATGTCAGGTTTATCGGTTCCGTAGGTTGCAATTGAATCTTCATAGCGCAAGCGTACATAAGGCGCCTCGTCCTTCTTCCAAGTCGAAAACTTAGTAAAAAGCTCGCTCATTAAAGTTTCAACAACAGCGAAAACATCTTTTTCTTCCACAAACGACATTTCAAGATCTAGCTGATAGAATTCCCCAGGCGCGCGGTCCGCGCGCGGATCCTCATCTCTAAAACACGGCGCAATCTGAAAGTAACGATCGAACCCTGAGACCATCAGCAACTGTTTGAACTGCTGGGGCGCCTGAGGCAGCGCATAGAACTTCCCCGGAAAGAGCCTTGAGGGAACTATAAAGTCTCGCGCGCCCTCCGGTGAGCTACTTGTCAGGATAGGCGTTTGAAACTCAAAAAAACCGAGCGCCTGCATTACTTCCCGAATCGTTTTAATGACTGCGGACCGCAACAAGACATTGCGATGTACACGCTCCCGACGCAAATCTAGAAATCGGTATTTTAATCTGGTTGCCTCAGGCGCTCCATCCTCTTCAGCTACCTGGAATGGCAACACATCCGCTTCCGACTGAATTTCAAGAGTGGCAGCTTTAATCTCTATCTCGCCAGTGGGCATCTTAGGGTTGACGGTTTCTGGAGAGCGCGCAAGCACCTCGCCAGAAACACTCACCACAGATTCCACGCGAACTTTCCGAATCTCATGCACCAACGGCTCGGCAAAAACTATCTGCGTCAGGCCATAATTGTCTCTAAGATCAACGAAACATAATCCGCCGTGATCTCTCTTGCGCTGCACCCAGCCAGACAGTTTGATTGTGTGAGAAACATCACTTTTTTTTAACTCACCGCAAGTATGTGTGCGGTATACACTTTTAAGATTTGTCATAATTACACCCTAACTTACTACAGCTGGTTAAATTTTGGTACAGGTTCCCGACTCAATGCAGAAAAGCGCAAAATTATTTCTTCGGGGAAGAAATGAGCGCCAAAAGCCCCCGCGCTATATTTACGGCCCCGTCTGCATTACGACCCGCATAATGCGCAGCTTTCATAGTTTGATAGTTCGCCGGGACAAATAAAGTCCGCAAAGCCTCCTGCAACCGCTCCACAAAGCCAGCCCCCTCCTCTACCAAAATCGCCTTTTTCGCGTTTACTAAAGTCAAGGCATTGGCCTTTTGATGCTGACCCTGCGCAAACGGGTACGGCACCAAAATGGCGGGCTTATTTACAACCCCAAGCTCCATGACGGTGGAAGCGCCAGAGCGTGAAACTATAAGATCTGCCCACTTCAATGCTTCCGGCATCGCTTCAATAAACGACACCACGCGCGCTTTGACCCGCACGCGCCCATACTCGGCTTGCAGCGCCTCAACATTCTCAGGCCGCCCCTGATGCCAAACTTCTATGTTTTGACTGGCAAGCCAGGGTGCAACCTCACGCATGGCATCGTCCAACGCTTTGGCTCCCTGAGAACCTCCAAGCACAAGCAAGTGCTCCGGGGGGCCATTGACCCGTGCTCCAACAGCTTCGTTCCCAATCCCTACTAGTTCCTCACGAACCGGCTGCCCTGTAACTATCACTTTTTGAGCGCACGGCATCACGGTCTCACGGAATGCCACTGAAATCTTGGTGGCGAAAAAACTCAAAGCATAATTTGCGAGCCCCGGCTTGATTTCAGCTTCATGAATCCAACTCGGCACACCGCGCAAGCATGCCATTAACACCGGCAAAACGCTGACATATCCGCCAGCTCCAAAGACAAGCTCCGGCTTCTCTACGGAAAAAAGACGGTAAGTTTGCAGAAAGGCCCTAGGCAACGTCCACAAAAATCGCAACAACCCGAGGACCCCCAATCGTTTCACTCCGACGGTGTTTATAACATGGCGACGAAATCCACCTTTATCGATAACTTCCGCTTCAAGCGCGCGCCCGGAACCTACAAACACGACCTCGCAAGCTGGTTCCAATTTTCTCAACGTCTTGGCAACCAGCAGCGCAGGAAATAGATGTCCACCCGTCCCGCTGGCAGCAATAAAGATCTTCATATCCGATATCTTGAGCGCGCTAGCGCAAGCAATAAGCCAACACCGATTAGTGAGGCGATTAACGAGGACCCTCCATAACCAACCAATGGCAAAACCATCCCCTTAGTTGGAAGCACTCCGCTCACCACGCCGATATTTAACAAGGCCGGGATCACGATCAACATTGTAAGCCCCACCGAAAGCGAGAAGCAGAACGCGTCATCAGCCATGCGTGAAGCAAGTCGCACGCCACGCCAAAGAAAGACCAGAAAAAGCATGAGCAGCACAGCGCCACCGATAAAGCCCAGCTCTTCTGAAACCATCGAGAAAATAAAATCAGTATGGGCAGCGGGAAGAAAGAATAATTTCTGTTTGCTTTCCCCAAGCCCTACTCCTGTAAGTTGTCCCGATCCGATCGCAATCAAAGATTGAATTAGTTGATAACCTTTCCCGGAGGCGTCTGACCAGGGCGAGAGGAAACTTACGATACGCTTCAATCGATAGGGAGAGAGCACAACCAGTGAAGCCAAAGATAGCGCCCCGATTCCCGCCCCCATCAAAAGATAGATCAAGCGCACGCCAGTAACCGCCCCCATACAAAGTGTAACCATGGCGATAATAACTGTGCTGCCAAAATCTGGTTGAATCAAGAATAGGGCACCCGTAGCCGCCACAATTAAAGCCGGTTTAACTATTCCATGAGAAAACGTTTGCAATTTGCCCTCGTGTCGAGCCAGGTACCCCGCCATAAAAATAACGAATGTAAGCTTAGCGAATTCACCCGGTTGGAATCGAATGGGACCAACCCCGACCCATCGTTGCGCTCCGCCCGCTCTATCGCCAAGTCCCGGTACTAAGGTTAATGCCAGTAACACCAGGGTGATTGGCAAAAAGACAGCAGATATCTCACGCAGCTTTTCCGCGCTCACACGCGAAGCCAAAAACATAAGTACGATTCCGATAGTGGCCGCCACGATCTGGCGTTTCAGATAGTAAAAAGGATCCCCAAAATGCTCCTGCGAAATAATACCAGTGGTTGAATAAACCATTACTAAGCTAAATCCCACCAAGGCAAGCGTAGTCGTAACCAGTACTCGATCTACAAATAGCGGTGGGCGAAGTGTTCGTGAACCTCCAAAGTCATGCATAACCTGAATTATGCGGTAGAATTAAGACTTTGCCAAAGATGTTTTTTCCGTCTAGAAAGAGAATTAGATAATGGTGCCGGCTACGGCTGGCTCCCCTATAACACAGCTAAAATCCTCTGTTGCGCCTGTTTTGTGAGGACCTCAGATTGCTCGAGCATCTCAGCCAGCTCCTGCTTGGCTCGCCGTACAAACGCTTGAGCTTCTTCAGTGCTTGCGTATTTTTGCTCTATTTCTTTTAAATTAATGCGCACATTATAAGAAGCTCCATTAATCGCGGCCCGACAAAACTCGCACGCCACAGCTCCATCCGATAAAGCGCTCTGCAACCCGGTTGTAAGTAAGCCAAAAGCAAGTTCATATGCCCGCAAGGATGTTCTCATTACCGAAAGAGGAATCTCCGTGGCCTTCAGATAAGCAGCCACAATTCCAGAGCTCCTTTTGGTTTGCTCTTCAACCGACTCGGCCTTCACCCTAAAAGCAGCAAGCACCTCATCAAAAGCACCTGTATCAGCTTCCATCAAAGATAGTAGCTCCGCCTTTAATTGCTGAGCCTCATGCGCTATCTGCTCCATCTGCTTCCGTTTCTCCAACTCCTTAGCTTTGGCTTTCCCGAAAGTAAGCGCTGCGACCATGCTGCAAAGCGCTCCGGCCAAAGCACCGCCCAGCGCCGAGACCGATCCGCCCCCCGGAGCGGGAGTATCGCTTGACAAAAGATCCACAAACTCTACCAAACCCAGCCCCAACAATTTAGTCGGTCCGCTAATTTTCTCCTCCAAAATCCTCTCCTTTGGTTTAAATTCTACAATTTCACTCAATCCCAACGAGTTAAGCGCACATTCAATCAGCTGCTTCTCAGGGACCGCACTCAGTGCTTTCTGTTTCCTTAAATAATGCTCGCCTGCCATCAGCACGGCACGCTTCGGAACCAGTCCTACTAATTCAGAGCCCGTAACTCGCAAACCAATTTCCTCGGCTAACTTGCAAGCAGCATCAAAAACCGTGTGGATAGGCGTCACCTCGAAGTTCGTAAAATTGATCGAGACCTGTGCGCGCTTATATTCGTCGATGTACCAACCAACTGCGCGACAGTGCTTGAACAGCCCGGGCTCAATCACCGGCTGGCCGTTCTTGTCTCGTACAAATCTTCCTTCAGAATCCTTCTTCTTAAATCCGGATTCTCTAAGCCGCATCGCAATCCAGTTAGCTAGCTTCTTATCACGCGTGTTCAAATTAATATTGTAGGCAATTAAAAACGGCCTGGCGCCTATTACAGTCAATCCGCTACGAGAATTGAATTTAGCTTCTCCAAAATCCGGCTTCATCTCGGGATTTTTCAATTTATTCTCTAGCCCCTCATACTCCCCTTCTCGACAATACGCCAAACTCCGTCGTTCCTCCTTGGTGGCAGCGTATTCATAAAGATAAACCGGAATCTTCAGTTCCCTTCCCACTCGTTCGGCCAGTTTGTTTGCGAGCTCTACACACTCGCCCATTTCAACCCCTTGGAGGGGCACAAATGGCAGCACATCAGTTGCGCCGATGCGCGGGTGCTCGCCCGCATGTGTGCTCATATCAATTAGCTCTGCGGCCTTTTCAACTAACCGAAAAGCACCCTCCAATACCGACTCGGGATCACCTACGAATGTAATCACAGTTCTATTAGTGGCAGCCCCGCGGTCAACATCCAAGATGCGCACACCTTCAACGGAGGCCGCACGCACGACGGCATCGATCACGGCCTGGTTTCGACCTTCACTAATATTTGGCACGCATTCGATCAGCTTCTGCATAATCCAGCCTCCTAAATAATCTTGAGCCCTAGCAAACCCCTGGCCCCGCTTGCACCTGCAAGCTCCCCGAAACAAAGGTCCCCACGCAGCGATTCGGCGCAAAATGATACAGCCACTCTTCCACGCTTATGGCATCAATCAAAGCAAAATCAGCCACCTTACCCGGTTCCAAACTTCCGATTTTGGATTCCAAACGCAAAGCCTTGGCAGCATTTAGCGTAACTGCTTTCAAAGCCTGCATGGGCGTCAGCCCTGAAAGCGTCACGCCCAATGTCATCGCGAGCGGTAAATGATAACTTGGCGCTGAGCCCGGGTTAAAATCTGTTGCCAGCGCCACCTCAACCCCGGCCTCAATAAAATCTCTTGCCTTGGGAGCCTGTTTACCAAGGTACATACTTGCAAATGGTAGGAACACAGCCACCACCCCCGCCGTGGCTAGAGCAAGCCTGCCTTCCAAGTCAGAAAACTCTAAATGATCAGCCGAGACTGCGCCAAGATCTGCCGCGAGTTTAGCGCCAGCGCCGTTGCTTAATTGGTCCACATGCAACTTCGGTAAAAGGCCGAAGCTCTTGGCACAAGTCAGTATCTGACTGGCCTCAGAATGAGTAAAGGCGCCCTCCTCAACAAAGATATCCACAAACACAGCCAACTTTCGCCGGGCCACCTCGGGGATTAATCTTTCTGTCAACAACTGAATGTACCCAGCGCGATTATCACGATACTCCGGCGGAATAGTGTGGGCTCCCAAAAATGTGGGCACAAGTCTCTGAGAAACCTCCAGCTCGCTGTAAACTTCCAAAAGCTTAATCTCATCTTGAAAGGTAAGGCCGTAGCCGCTCTTGCATTCAATCGTCGTAACGCCCAACTTAAGCATCTCTCTCGCAAAAATCCTAGCGCGTGCAATTAGCTCAGACTTACTTGCAGCACGCGTTTTTTGCACGGTCGCTAAGATGCCGCCACCAGTTTTAGCGATATCCAGATATGATATGCCAAGGGCGCGCTTTACAAATTCATCCTCGCGCCAGCCCGCAAAGGCCAGATGGGTATGACAATCGATTAACCCAGGAATTAGCAGCTTTCCCTCAGCATCAAGCGCATCCAAATTGGCATATGGCGTTGGAAGATCGGCTTCGGGTCCGACCCATCTAATTTTCTCCGTATCAAATACCAAGGCGGCATCTTCAATAACCCGCTCCGGGCTTTCTGCCGTTACCGCATAAAGCTTGGCGATATTTTTTAGTACCTTCATAGATCTCGCACGCTCGGAAGATCCAACCCTCTTTCTTTAGCTACCGCGATGGCGCTTTCATACCCGGCATCTGCATGCCGCATAACTCCCGTGCCAGGATCGGCCGTTAACACACATGTCAGCCGGGCTCCAGCTGCCTCGCTTCCGTCGGCAACGATCACCATGCCCGCATGAATCGAATAACCGATCCCCACTCCGCCGCCATGATGTAACGAAACCCAACTCGCTCCGCAGGCCGTATTCAACATAGCGTTTAATAGCGGCCAATCAGCGATGGCGTCAGATCCGTCTTTCATCCCTTCAGTCTCGCGATTGGGCGAGGCCACAGAGCCTGTGTCCAAATGATCGCGCCCAATCACGATGGGAGCCTTAACTTTCCCGTGTTTCACGAGCCAATTAAATCGAA
The DNA here is from genome assembly GCA_964631745.1 of uncultured Bdellovibrionales bacterium. Taxonomy (GTDB): domain Bacteria; phylum Bdellovibrionota_C; class UBA2361; order UBA2361; family JBGSMV01; genus CAZVWV01. The sequence continues at coordinate 39,934 of CAZVWV010000009.1, read as the reverse complement.
GTCCCATCTCCGCTCGCTCGCCGTACTCGAGCCAACATATTCTGGCCGGTAACCCCTGGAACTTAACCTTCTCAGCCGCCTTCTTGATCCAACGTGCCAAGGCCGGTTTCCCTGGGAATGTCTCCAGCACAGCTTGGTCAGTCACTGCAATATCAAGCGCATCGCCAGAGAGCGCCACCCATCTAAACGGCCCAGAGCCCTTACAAAAAAGAGGGCGAATGTACTCAGGCACAAAACCCGGGATCTCAAATGCCCGCGCCAAGCCGCGACGATCCGCCACCTGGCCTCTAATATTGTTTCCGTAATCAAAGGCCACTGCACCTTTAGCTTTCAGAGCAAGTATAGCCTCAATGTGTTGCGCCATCGAATCAAGCACACATTCCTCATATCCAAGCGGGTCCCGCAAACGGTACTCGGCGGCAGCAGACACGCTATATCCCAGCGGAATATAACCGAGTTGAAGATCATGCGCCGAAGTCTGATCTGTAATGACATCAGGGATAATTCCGCGCCGCGCAAGCTCTGGCACGATCTCGGCCACATTTCCGACCAGCGCCACAGAGAGCGGCTCTGCACTCTGCTTGGCCGCCAGCACAAGTTTCAGAGCAGCGTCGAGATCTTCCACCAAACAATCGCAGTATCCGCTATCGACTCTACGTTTGGCGCGCACAGGATCGACTTCCACCCCAAGAAAAACTGCGCCATTCAGAGTGGCCGCCAGTGGCTGGGCGCCACCCATCCCACCAAGGCCGCCAGAGACGATCAAGCGACCGGCCAGACTACCGTTAAAATGCTTATCGGCCAAAGCGTTAAAAGTTTCGTAAGTACCCTGCAAGATACCCTGTGTGCCGATGTATATCCACGACCCGGCCGTCATCTGGCCAAACATAGTCAGGCCCAAGGCCTCCAACCTTCGAAACTCCTCCCAAGTCGCCCAGCGTGGCACCAGGTGACTGTTGGCGATCAATACTCGCGGCGCTTGATCATGCGTCTTAAATACCCCCACAGCCTTTCCGCTTTGAACCAGAAGGGTCTCATCGCTTTCAAGTCGCTTAAGTGTGCTAAGGATTACCTCAAGACACTGCGGATTTCTGGCGGCCTTTCCCGAACCTCCATAAACCACCAGATCCTCCGGACGCTCGGCGACCGTCGCGTCTAAATTATTCTGAAGCATGCGGTAGGCCGCCTCTTGCTGCCATCCCTTACAAGTTAAAGTTGAACCAGTGGGCGCCCGAATCGTTCGAAGGTCGATGGTCATTTGAGACTAAGCCCCCAAATAATTGCTAACTTGCTGCTTAAAGAACCTTCCACGTTCCTCGAAATCCTTAAATTCATCGAAGCTCGCAGCACCTGGAGTAAAAAGCAAGACATCGTCGCTCTGCAAATGCTCAATCGCAAACTTGGTTGCGTCGGCCAACTTGGAACATGACTCAAACCGACAACCGCGTTCTTCAAAGTGGTCGGCTAATATATTTCTGTCTTTACCAAAAAGTATTAGCTGCAACCTACTCTTGTTAGCCTCAACTATTTTGATAACCGGTTCCCAAGAACCCGCCTTAACCAAACCGCCTAACATCAAGGTCAGGCGCCGATTGGGATAAGTATCTAAGGCAGATAAGATAGCGGCCTGGCTCGCCGCCACCGTGGTAGATTTGGAATCGTTAATAATTACAAAGCGCCCGGTGTTAGCGACTAGCTCCTGGCGGTGCTCCAGCGGCAGAAAATTTTGAATGGCCTTTTCTACGGCCGCATCAGAAGCCCCCATCAAGAGCGTCGCCAAAACCGCTGTGCAGATATTGTACCGATTATGAAGGCCATGCAGTTTAGTTGTATGCACCAGAAACTCTCGCCTTCGTTTGGGAAGATTTACCTCAATAACATCTTCCCCCGTTTTTGGTTCATAACGAAAAAAAGCTCCGAGCTTCCCCTTGGTGTTGGCACCGGCCCTACCGAAATACATGACCTGTCCCACTAACTTTGGTGCGAGCGCCGCCACTCTACCATCATCGACATTCAGAACAGCGAAATCTGAGGCATCCTGATTCTCAAAAAGCTTGGACTTGCACAGCAGATAACGCTCTAGCGATCCATGACGCTCTAAATGGTTGTCCGATATATTTAAGAGACAAGCGACCTTGGGCTTTATCACGCTACAGCTCTCCAACTGATAACTTGAAACCTCCACAACTTGCAAAGCACGCTCTGTTCTGGGGGTAACGTCAAGCGCATCTGCCCCCAACGACGAGACCACCGGAGTACCCACATTTCCGCACAGAGTACTGTCAAAACCGTCGCTCTCAAAAATCGCCTGCATCAGACTAACCGTAGTGCTCTTACCGTTACTCCCGGTAACTGCCACAAACGGGAGCCCTTTTAATTCGATGCCCAGCTCAAGTTCTCCGATAGTTGGTATGCCGTGGCGGCGAAGCGCCCCAACAATAGCAGACTCCTGCGATACGCCAGGACTTAGCACACAAAGTCCAGCATCGTTTAGCTGATCTGAGATCTTCTCGCCATCGATGCCAAAAACTGTTTTTACACCCACATCATTCAGCTCGGCCAAACGGTCATTAAATTTTGTTTTGGCCTTGTAGTTCTCAAAAGAATCGCGTTCGATGGTGCTAGTCGCGATCCCAAGCCTAGCCAACAATTTGGCAGATTCAATACCGCTTATTCCAAGCCCGATTACAAGCACTCTCTGTTTGCGCTCCCGAATCTCCCGCAACTGAGCAATACAATTTAACCTAACGTTCATAATTATTTACCGCAGTTTCAAGGAAGTCAGAGCAATTAAGGCCAACACTATTGAGACGATCCAGAAACGCACAATAATCTTGGGCTCAGCCCAACCCTTTAGTTCATAATGATGATGAATCGGAGCCATTTTGAAGACTCGCCGCCCGGTAATCTTAAACGAGTAGCGCTGAATGATAACGGACATGGCCTCAAGTACGAAAATCCCGCCTGCAATAACGAGAATTAGCTCCTGCTTCACTAGCAAGGCGATGAACCCAAGCACTCCGCCCAAGGAAAGCGCTCCTAAGTCCCCCATAAAGACCGAGGCAGGAAAAGTATTATACCAAAGGAACCCCAGCCCCGCTGCGGTGATGGCGGAAAGAATGATTGAGATCTCTCCCACTCCAGGCACGTAATTCACAGAGAGATATTCTGCGATCTTCGAATTACCGGCAACATACGCGAAAATAGCGTAAGTGGCGGCTACAGTCATAACTGGCCCAATAGCCAAACCGTCCAAACCATCGGTAAGGTTTACAGCGTTGGAAGTGCCCACAACCACCAAAACCGAAAATAGCAGGAACAGCACCCCAAGGTTAACCGAGATCTCCTTTAAGAATGGCACCGTAAGCACGGTCGAAAAACCCATAAGCCACAACACCAACGCCGCGACCAAAGCCGTTCCTGATTGGTACAACAACTTCTGTCTCTCGGAGAGCCCCTTGCTGTTCTGTTGAGTTATTTTCTTCCAATCGTCCATGAAGCCGATCGCCCCATAGGCACACATCACCACCAAAACTAACCAAACATAAAGATTGGTCAGATCGCACAACATCAGAGCGCTGAACATGACCGCCCCGACCACTACCAAACCACCCATGGTGGGGGTGCCTTGCTTTATTTCATGCTCCTTGGGGCCATCATCACGAATGGGCTGTCCCTTTAATCCCAACTGCTTTAGCTTGCGAATAAAGATCGGTTGAAAAATTAAAACTAGAACAAAGCTCAGTAAAAAAGCGAGCATCGCCCTAAAGGTTATATAGCGAAAAACATTCAGCCAGGTGTAGTGAGACTTAAGCGCCAAGAAAATATGGTATAGCATTGTCGGGACTACTCCCACTCGACATGAAAGGTTCCGGCTTTATCTATGCGCTCAAAAGTGTGCGCACCAAAAAAATCTCTCTGAGCCTGTGTCAAGTTTTGAGGCAGACTGGCCGTGGTAAATGAATCAAAATACGCCAGTGAGGCTCCAAATGCGGGCACAGGCACACCAGCCTCGGCCGCAAGCGCAATCACCTTTCTCAGGTTAGGCACAGTCTCGCCCACGGCCTTTTGCACACCAGAATCTAACAAGAGATTGCTAAGGGATGGATTACTTCGATAAGCGCGCGTGATATCACTTAGGAAACGTGCGCGAATAATACAACCCCCTCTCCAAATCGCCGCTATCTCCGATAAACGCAGATTCCAATTCCATTCGGTCGACGCCCGCGAAAGTAAGGCCATGCCTTGAGCGTAGGCCATTATCTTTGAGGCATAGAGCGCATCTTCAACCAACTTAGCAAGTTGATCTCTGCCTGCGGACAGGCTTCCCAGAGTCTTTACGAAAAGCTTAGAGGCCCCCTCTCGCTCGCTCTTCATGCTACTCAGAATTCTGGCATCCACAGCCGCAGCCAAAGTTGGCACAGAAACCCCTAAGTCCAAAGCCGACTGCAAAGTCCATTTGCCGGTGCCTTTCTGTCCGGCCTTGTCTAAAATCTTATCGACCAAGTAAGCCTGACCGGAATCATCTTTTTTCTTAAATACCTTTGCGGTCACCTCGATCAAAAAAGACGAAAGCGGCCCGGAATTCCACCTACTAAAAATTTCCCCTAACTCGGGGGGCGCAAAGCCGCCATGCCTCAAAAGATCGTAGGCTTCAGCGATAAGTTGCATATCGCCATACTCAATGCCGTTATGCACCATCTTTACAAAATGACCCGCTCCGCCCGGCCCCATGTAAGCGGTACAGGCTTCCCCCTCGACCTTTGCAGCAATTTTTTCAAACAGCGGAGCCGCAAGCTCCCAGGCCTGCTTTGGTCCGCCGGGCATCAAACTTGGACCTTTAAGCGCTCCTTCTTCTCCGCCCGAAACGCCTAAACCGATAAAATTGAGTTGAGCCTGCCGACAGCGCTCTTCACGCCTGGCGGTGTCGGTAAATAAAGAATTACCACCATCAATCAGGACATCCCCCTTTTCAAGAAGCGGAATAAGCTCGTCCATGACCGCATCAACAGCTGCTCCGGCCTTGATCATTAGAAAAACCATACGCGGAGCTCGCATACTGGCTACGAACTCCTGCAGCGAGTGGGAAGAGGTGAACTGTCCAGATCCGAATTTTGTCATGAACTCGTCGGTGACGGCACCGTTTCGATTATAGACAGCGGCCGAAAAACCCTTGCTTTCGATATTACGTATTAAGTTAGAGCCCATAACCGCCAGCCCTATCATTCCAACCTGTGGTTTTTGCATTTGCGCCTCTCGAAAAATCGTTAAAAATACCGTAACATAAACAAAAACAATGATCATTAGACTAATTCTTATAATCGCCTTCTTACTCTCGGGCTGGCAACGCGATCTATGGGCTGAGTTTAAGCCCTCGCCGCAAGCCCTACGCTCTGTGGTCTTACTGACCGATTCCAAAGGCAGCGCATGCGCCTCAGGTTTTTTGCTTCGAGACGGACGGCTCGTGACCGCTTCACACGTAGTGCAGTCACTTTGCAACTTGAGCGAGTGCCCCGGACTTGTAATAAGAAGAGCGGCTTCCTTAGGCGCGCCGGCGCTTGAAACACTGACGATGCGGGAGACGCCCAAAGTAGTTTTGAACATTCCCTGGTTGGACCTGGCAGTAATAGCTGGCGCCCTCGAACCCGGAGTCTTTGAACTGGCCGGATCGGCCACGCCGGATCATATTTCATTTTTAAGCTTTCCGCGCTGTCAGGATCTGGCACTGAGCCAGGGACGCGTGAAACAGGATGCAGTTTTATGGCTCGACACGACGGTCGAAGCGGCACCCGGCAGCAGCGGCGGTCCGGCCTTTGACCAAAATTACAATTTGGTTGGAGTCGCGCAGCAGGCCACATCCTTAAGCCAAGCTTTGATGGCGCGTCTATACGGCACATCTTACGAGCTGCGTTTCCTTAAGGCCCAAGCTCTTAGACAACGACTCTCTAGCATCGATGAAGAAAGTATTGGGTCTGAAATTCAAGCTTTAAACGAATATTACAATAAGCGAATTCTCCCCCTAACGGGCTGGGATCGATTTCTGCAAGGTGCCGATTTCATTTCTACCGTAAACTCTTTGAGGTCCCCGTTTGCATTGCCGCCTCTGACTCCGCGAGAAAGGATCTCCTTCCTGGCCTTGGCAGAATATCCGGGGGTGCCTTTCACTCCCACACATGACAGCGCCTTTTCCCGTCTTATTATGGCGAGCAACCTAGAAAGTAAGGGACTCTTTAAAAAATTTTTGGTGCCGATTGACGAACGAGAATTTTTGAAAGATCTCCAATCCTCGGGTATGAAAGCCGAAGAGCTTTCAGAAATATCTAACTTGCTGTCCTCTTTTCGCCAGAGCGGATTTTACGGCTTCGATCTTTTCGCGATAAAACAGGCCGCCTGGTGGTTTTTGGTGATCAGCCTCTTCATCTTTTCGATCGCTGCCTCTGCGGGTTATATCTTTGCTTTAACCAAAGGTTCGCTGCTAAGAAGAGCTGCCGTAACTTTTTTCTGGGGTGTGCTTTGCTGGCCGGTCTCAATTTTGGCGTTCATTATCGTCAAACGCCGTTCCCTAAACTAAAGAGCTTGCTTCCTTTGGCGATCTTCTGCATCGTATAGAGCATGAAAGGTAAGAAAGTTCTGATTGCCGAAGACGATCCCATAGCCAGAAAGATTCTTGTAAATGTGGTTGAGACCTCAGGTTGCATAGCCATTCAAGCTTCTAGGGGCGATACCGCGTGGCAGGTATTAGCCGACAATCCCGACATCGGGCTACTACTCACCGACGTAGCCATGCCCGGCCTAGACGGCCGCGAACTTCTAAAGATTATCCGTGGGCAGGAGCGCATGAAGGAGCTTCCCGTAATAGTTATCTCCGGAGTAATCGGCCCCAAAGAGATCGATTCGCTACTCCAGCTCGGTGCATCGCGCTTTCTCCCAAAACCTATAAATGCTCAGGAGCTAGAAGAATATATTGGCAAGCTGCTTTAGTGCAGAGTGTTCTCAGAATCCCTGATAATCTCCGTCATCGAGTGGAATAATCTGACTGGGCTTCAATGAGATCGGCTTGGAAGTTGTGATCTTGGCAGCCGGCACCGATGCTGGTTCCTCCGCAGCCTCTTCAAGAATTACCGTTTCGGGTCTCGGCGCAGATGCTTTAGAAACCACCGGCGCTGGTTCCTCCGTTGGTTTCGTGGAAGCCAAAGCCCAATCCCCATCCTTTATGTCAGTATTTTTCTTCCAATCACCGTAGACCATTCCGGCCAAGTCATGCGTGACGGTCGACATCGACTTCGCCTGCGTGGAAAGTTGATTAGTGGAGGCAGAGAGCTCTTCCGCGGCGGCAGAGTTCGCCTGCGTGAATTTATCCAGATCGTTCACGGCTTTGTTGACTTCGGAAACTCCCAGTGACTGCTCTTGACTCGCAGCCGCGATTTCGCGCATTAGTCCAGCAGACTTCACTACGTTATTCTTTATGTCCTCCAACGAATTTCGAACCGACTGAGAAACACGCACGCCGTTATCCGCCAATTCACGCGAACGCCTGATCTTCTCGGCCGTGTCGCGTGCAGCCGTACCACTGCGTTGCGCCAAGGCCCGCACCTCTTCTGCCACAACCGCGAACCCTTTTCCAGCATCGCCAGCGCGTGCGGCTTCAACTGCGGCATTGAGCGCCAATAAATTCGTTTGGAAGGCGATCTCGTCAATAGTTTTTATAATGCCAGCCGTTTCCTCCGCGGCTTGCTTAATGGAGCTGATGGCCGTTAACATCTCCTCCATCGCCATTACCCCGCTCTGAGAGGCGTTCTCCACCTCTTTCGTTAGAGCGCTTCCCTGCTGCGAGTTATCAGCATTCTGCCGAGACATCGAGGATACCTCTTCCAAGGAAGCAGCAGTCTCTTCAAGTGCCGCCGCTTGCTTGGTTGCAGATTCCGCTAACGACCCGCTGGCCGCAGATATATGTGCGGTTCCCTGTTCGAGCTGTTCGGTGTTGTTGGTCAACACATCCATTATGCGGCGCAAGGGATTGACGATGCTCTTGGAAACTCCGATACCTACAATTAGCACCAATCCGAATGAAATTGCCGAAATGATAGCGACCCAAGTCAAGCTTGCGTGGACATCAGCGGTGCCTTTGGTCCCATGTTCGTTGGTAGACTCTTCAACCAAATCACCCAGCTTAGCCATGCGGGATTCCAAAGCTTCAAATTTTTCTTCGAATTGAGGAATTAACAATTTGCCCGCTTCGCGATCGCTGATGGCTGTCTCAATCGAGGAATGTGCGAAGTCGAGATAGTCCCTTACAAACGGCAGCGCCTGGCTTACAGCTTCGGACAATTCGCCCGTAGCAGCATGCTCACGAACGTTTGCGATTGACTGATTGAACAGTTCAATATGCTCATCTTTATTCTTCTTGGCCTGAGCGAATTCTTCCGGTGTGGCGGCCATCAATGAGGCATAGAGATCTCCCCTTAAGGCGTCATGCATCATGTCGGCTTCCATCTGGTCACGCAGGAGATTCGTGTCCACCACGATTCTTCCTAAAGTAACCTCGGTCTTTTGAAACGATAAAAAGCTAAGTAAGCCGATGATCAGCACCGAGATCAAGTTCAATAGGCTCATTCCTACTAATTTCTTCTGAATAGTTACCTTCATGACATTAATCCTTCTAACTAAAACTAACTAAATTAAGCACCCATCTGCACAGCGGCCACAACCTCGGCACCCTTTAGGGCCTGGTCCCCGTCAATCAATATGATCACGCGATTGTCGGGCGAACGCGCCATCCCTAACACAAATTTAGTATCCAAATTCGTTCCATAATTTGGGGACTGCTCGATTTTTGCAGACTCTAAATTTATTACTTCCAGCACCGTATCGACAATTACACCGACGGCCACGCCGCGTCCGGCCAGCTCCGCCTCTACCACAATCACGCAGGTACGATCGTCATAGGTCAGCTCAGGTAAGCCGAATTTTAATCTCAGATCTACAACCGGAATGATCTTTCCTCTCAGATTAATGACCCCTTTAACGTAATGGGGGCTGCCTGGAACTCTGGTGGTCTTCATTACCCCAATAATCTCCTGCACCTTTAGGATTCGTAAACCGTATTGCTCCTCCGAGAGCATAAAGGTGAGATACTTTCCAGCCAAATGCTTCTGGCCACCCAAACTCGATTCAAGTCCACTTTGCGCCTGAGACATAGATGGTTATCCAATAATAAAATAGGCTATTTTTCGCTTAAAAAGTAATCCCACAAGCTTCCCTAAGACTTTCTATCGGAACACTGCTGCGATCGCTTGAGCCTAAGAAAAACACCTAAACTTTTACCGCAAGATTTTTAGGCATTCTACCGAAAGTATGAGCTAGAGATAGTTGTGTTCCCGTTTGTGAGAGAAAGATGGAAAGAATTGAAAAATTGCTCAATGAACTCGCCTTAGATCTGCTAATGGTGGATCCTGCAACTACCGGCAAGGCACTGACTGGGGCAGAGGCAAAACTTACCGCCTTAAAAACCATTACGGCGACGCTACCGAAATTTGCGCCCTTTAGCGATGCCATAGAGCAAGTTCTCAACCAACTCAAGATTGGCTCCAATCCAAACGCCCTTACGGAACTAAGTAATTTCATCTCTCAAGCCCAAAACTTCCTCAGAGCTCCGGATAGCGCGCGCTTTTCCGGAGGAATGGACCCTATTTCTTGCTTCGGTGAAGATGTGAGCAGTAATTTAGACACGGAGCTTCTAATCGAGTTCATAGAGAAGCACTCCACACTTATGGAGGAATTCGAAGCCGCTCTGGTCGATGCTCGTTTCAAGCATGAAGCTGGGAAGCTATCTGGCGAAGCAGCAGAGGAGCTACGTGCCTATGTTAAGGGGTACATTCACAATATTAAAGGCGATGCGGGCTCAATTGGCTTACGGGGCATAGAGCGCAGCTCCCATTACATCGAAGATATCTTAGTCGACAAGACCCCCGAAAATATTTTGAACGCCCTAATAGCTTATAAAGAATGGGTAATCACATGCATGAAGGCGTACGAAAAGAAATGTGCGCCCTCACAAACTTGCGAAAGCTTCATGCAGACATTTAAACAGATCGCCGCAGACTATCAGCCCCCGCCCCCCACGGCTGTCAAACCAAGCGCGCCTGCTTCCGAAGAATTGCCACCAGAAGCAAATCTAGCGCTATTGGCGGAATTGATGGGAGAAACTTCGCTCAGTTCCACCAATACACAGACGATCCAGGTCGAAGCAGAGGACGAGCCGGAACAAGCCTCCTCAGAGAGCTCTGCGCCCTACAAAATCTCTGGCGAGGCCGACTTGCTGGTTGAATTTGCGGTTGAAGCGGAAGAGCACTTAGGAAACGTAGAGTGTGTGCTACTAGAATCAGGCGGAAACTACGACAAAGATTCAATCGATTGCCTCTTTAGAGCCATACATTCCATCAAAGGCGCCTCTTCTTACTTCAAATTAGAAGAGATCAATAGATCTTCTCATGTAACCGAAAATCTGCTCGATGAAGTCCGTAGCGGAAAACGAAAAATCGATCAGCCCTTAACCGAACTTCTCTTAACATATGTTGACTTACAAGGTAACTTGCTCAAACAAGCTAAAGAGGCCATCAATGGTGACCTTACCTTACAGCGCACAGAAATTTATCGTAACTATATGCACAAGCTTAATCAGTACGAAAAGGGTGAAAAATATATGGCACAAGAAACCAAACCGCAAAGCAGCCCAACTACAGAAGCGCCCGGCAAACAACCAGTCGCGGATGAAGGCGATGAAGTCAGGGCTTCGGCGCAAAAATCGGGCGAGAAACTCGAGGTTAAGACATTCGTAAAAGTTGAGACGCAACGGCTCGACCAGCTAATCGACTCCATCGGCGAGATGTGCATTTACTCGTCTATGCTAATCCAAACTTGCAAACAGCGCCTGACCGACGATGAAGATCTGGCTCGCATTTCCCATCAAGTTGAGAAGTTCTCACGAGAACTTCAAAACATCGGCATGTCGATGCGATTAATCCCCATACGGGGACTTTTCCAGAAGATGTCGCGATTGGTTTGGGACACTGCTAAGAAGATCGGCAAAGACATCAAATTCGAAATGGACGGAGAAGATACCGAACTCGATCGCACCATCATCGATAAGTTAGCTGATCCGCTTATGCATATGATCCGTAATGCGCTTGACCACGGCATCGAGTCCGCAGAGGAACGCGCCAAAACTAGCAAATCGAAAACGGGCACCATAAAGCTTTCAGCTTTCCATGCCGCCGGAAGCATTCATATTCGCATCGAAGATGACGGCCGCGGGCTAAATCCGGAAAAGCTTATTAAGAAAGCCATCGAAAAGGGCATTATCTCCCCTGACGAGAAACTCTCAGAGTCAGAGGTTTTCAACTTGATTTTTGCAGCTGGATTTTCTACCGCCGCTCAGGTGACGGATATTTCGGGGCGCGGAGTGGGCATGGATGTAGTGAAGCGTAACATCGAGAGCATGCGCGGGCGCGTAGTAATTCAATCGACGGTGGGAGCTGGATCTGTATTTACTATCGAACTTCCTCTGACCCTTGCCATCATGGATGGTGTCGAAGTGGCTGTTGGTGGCGAACGCTTCATAATTCCAACCCTATCGGTAATTGAATTCATGCGTCCAACTCCTGATATGGTGACACGCACCCTGGATTCAGGAGAGACATTTCACTTTCGTGGGAGATATCTGCCGGTCTTTCGGCTGGCAAACCTATTTGGGTTAGCAGCTAAACGTGAGAACCCATTTGAAGCCTTGTTTATCGTCGTGGAATCGGGCGGCGAACACTTTGCACTGATGGCTGACGACATATTGGGCACCTGCTCTTGCGTTATCAAAAACCTTGGCGATGTGTTCGAGCAAGGTAAAGGCATTGCCGGATGCGCGGTAACCGCCACAGGCGACGTATCGCTTATCTTGGACGTTCTCTCGTTAGTTCAGATGGCAAGGCACTCGTATAATTATACCCGCCGCGCTTACGACCAAGCCAAAGGAGCAGTCTTGCTTAAGGATGTAGCGCAGGAAAGCCTGCCCAACTAGAGGCCCAGATGGAACAGGAACTCTATCTTCGTTTTAAGGATTTGATTTACCGCGAAAGCGGGATCAATTTAGGCTCCGACAAGAAGGAGCTGTTAAACAACCGTGTGCAGAAACGGCTTCGTAAACTGGGCATCAAAGAACCTGGCCAATATCTAAAGATGGTGGAAACGGACCTCTCCGGCGAGGAGCTGGTAGAATTATTAGACGTAGTATCTACCAATCTAACCTTTTTCTACCGTGAACCGCAGCATTTTGAGCTATACACACGCTTGCTAAAAGAATGGTATGCCGCCGGCAAGCGCAGCTTCCGTATTTGGTGCGCCGCCAGTTCGTCTGGAGAAGAACCGTATACCCTAGCGTTCCTTGCACAGGAAAGCATTGATTTAAAACAGGCAGATCTAAAGATTCTAGCGACTGATATCTCGACCCGTGTATTGCGCAAAGCCATTGAGGGTATCTATGAGTTGAAACAATTTGAGAAGATGCCTCCTTCGCTCTTCAGTACCTACTTCAAAAAGGCAAACGACGGTGAAAACTCGCACTACCAAGTCATTCCGGAAATTAAGAGACTCGTCAGCTTTAAGCGGCTTAACTTGATTGAGTCCCCGCTCCCACTTAAAGGTCCGATCGACATAATATTTTGCCGAAACGTGATGATATATTTCGACGTGCCCACGCGCGCCAAGATCATCTCGGAATTCGAGCGCATCCTTCGGCCCGGCGGGTACTTGATGCTCGGACATTCCGAGAATTTGCTAGGTATTACTCACGCGCTAAGGGGCAGAGGCGTCGCTACTTTTGAAAAATAGTATCGGGGATCGATGAGCACTGAATTGGTAGGAATTGGAGAGCTTAAGTTCGGGAATTCACCCGATCTAGTCCTTACTGCGCCGAACTTGGGCTCCTGCTTGGGCATCGCCGTATACGATCCCAAAAAAAAGCAAGGCGCCATGATTCACTGCCTCTTGCCCAACTCCAAGACCAACCCGGAAAAAGCCAGCGCGCAACCGGCCACCTTTGTAGATACCGGGGTAGTGCTACTTCTTAACGGACTTATTCAAAGAGGCTCCGTTCTGAAGGATTTGATCATAGCCGTTGCTGGCGGGTCAAATATTAACGATTCCGAAAACGTCTTCGAAATCGGCAAGAAAAATTATACGGTATTAAGAAAGGTGTTGTGGAAGAATAATTTACTGATCAAAGCCGAGAATATCGGCGACAGCGTATCCCGTACGATTTCACTAAATATCGAAAGTGGCGAAATCTGGCTCCGAATTAGTGGCGGCGAAAACAAGAGAATGATTTAGAAAAGGTGCGATTTATGGCTTATAACTTATTAATTGTTGATGATTCAAGCATCGTCAGAAAGACGATTAAAAAAACTCTTGGCATGACCGGCATCGAGGTTTCCAATTTGCTGGAAGCCGAAAATGGTTCGCAAGCTTTGGCCTTGCTGAAAGACAACTGGGTGGATCTAGTCTTCCTAGATATTAACATGCCCATCATGAACGGCATGGAGTTTATGGAAAAGCTGCGAACGGACGAGAACCTCAAGGAAACAGCGGTTATTGTGGTCTCAACCGAGGGCAGCAAAGAGCGAATTGATCGCTTGAACGAGCTTGGCGTCAAAGCCTACCTTAGAAAGCCCGTAACTCCGGAAGGGTTGGTCGACGCAGTGAGTAAGTCTTTAGGAGTGCAGCATGACTGAGATGAGAAAAGACATAGGGACAACGATCGTCAGAATTTTAGAGGATTGGGCCATGATGCTGGCGGAGCCGGCGCTCGAGAATTCAACTAAAGTGTTCAATCCGGAGATGCCGTGTTACGTGGCTTATCTAAAGTTTAAGGGTGTAGTGAACGGCCAATACTCTGTCATCTGCCAGGAAGGCTTCGCCCGAATTTTGGCAGCCAATTTAATCGGAGAGGACGAGAACAACAGCGACAGTGAGAGAATGGATGCCTTAAGAGAGATGGCCAATGTGATTGGCGGTAACCTATTGACAACCAAGTGGGGTGAAGACACAGCCTTCGACCTCTCATCGCCCAATGTTGAACTGATGTCACTTGAAAAGGCCGATGAGTATTTCCACAATCAGGCCTTCTGTTATTTGGCAGAGGAGCAGCCAGTGGCCGTTACGTTCACCCTTACGAAGGATTAGTATGACCATTAAAGTTTTGATTGTAGATGATTCTGCAGTTGTTCGACAAACCCTTGAGCGTGAGCTCGCGCAGGACAAAGAGATCGAAGTTGTTGGGAGCGCTCCGGATCCGTATGTTGCGCGCGACAAAATTGTGGCGTTGCATCCGGACGTGATTACTCTTGATATCGAAATGCCGCGCATGGACGGCATCTCCTTCTTGAAAAAACTGATGCAACACCACCCTCTTCCAGTGATTGTGCTTTCTTCTCTAGCCAAGCAAGGCTCAGAGATCGCACTCGAAGCCATGCAAGCGGGCGCCGTCGATGTCCTTTGCAAGCCCGGCGAAGCCTATTCAATCGGGGATATGTCGATTGAGTTGAGCGAGAAAATCCGCGCGGCCACAAAAGTAAACCTGACAAAGCTTACCGCCAGAAACAATGAAGCCAGAGACTTGAAAGTCAAACCGTTAGGCGCACTAACCCAAACCACAAACAAAGTGGTCGTGATTGGTGCCTCCACCGGTGGGGTGCAAGCGCTTGAGCGAGTGCTGAAGGAGTATCCACCCAACGCCCCCGCCACGGTCATCGCTCAACACATGCCGGCTGGCTTCACAAACTCCTTTGCCCTACGTCTAAAATCTATCTGCGCGGTGGACGTGCGCGAGGCCCAAGATGGCGATTCAGTGATACCCGGACGGGTCTTAATAGCACCGGGCAACAAACACATGTTGATAAAGAGAAACGGGGCCAACTATTTTGTAGACGTCAAGGACGGACCGCTTGTAAACCGACATCGCCCTTCCGTGGAAGTACTTTTCAACTCTGCCGCCCAACATGTGGGCAAGAATGCGATAGGCATAATGCTAACAGGAATGGGCGCTGATGGAGCTTTGGGCATGAAACGACTTAGGGATGCGGGCGGGTACAATGTGGCTCAAGATGAAGCCACTTGTGTCGTCTACGGCATGCCTAAGGCCGCCGTCGATGCCGGTGCTGTTCATGAGAGTTTGGCGTTAGAACGGATCGCATCCATGATTATGGCCCGTGCCAATTAAGCTGGCGGGGTAAGCAAATCAGGCGATGCTTAAGCGGGGTCGGATCAAGCAGAAACTAACTAAATTTATTTCAGGGTCTTGCCGATATCTATTTTGATAAGTTTGATTATTCTTTTGGGTGGGAAATATTGATGGACTGGCATTCACCTTTTGTGGTTTACAGAATTACCGCTGACGGCAAGTTGGAAGAGGTTTTCCATGCCCAAACCCTAAAAAAAGCCCGTTATTGGCTGCAATACATCGCGCAGCCTGGCGATGTTTGCTGCATGACTCCCATCAACGCCAAACATTCGCGCAAGACAGCTAAGCCGGAGTATTTTGGACATAAAGAGAAAAGCGGGCAGCCGAACTGGGATGCCAAGCGCTGGACCGAGATCGCCAAAACAAAAAACATCTCAGAGTTTCCGGAAGAACAGCTCACCAAAGCAATTGAATAAATTTTGGAGGAACCCTCACAATGTCAGCACTAAATAGCCTAGATAAAAAAATGCCCATACTTGTTGTCGACGATTTCAATACCATGCGGCGTATTGTTAAGAATTGTCTAAAGCAACTGGGTTTTGATAATATTTCAGAAGCAGAGGACGGACAAATCGCCCTAACCAAATTAAAGGAAGGTAATTTCCAGTTCGTTGTTTCTGACTGGAATATGCCCAATATGATGGGAATTGACTTGTTACGAGCCGTTCGCAGCGACGAAAAGCTTAAGACTCTGCCCTTCTTGATGGTGACGGCAGAAGCTCAGAAGGAAAACGTGATAGAGGCCGCCAAGGCTGGCGTATCGAATTACATAATTAAGCCCTTTACAGCGGATGTACTCCAGACCAAGATGGAGGCTATCTTCGCTAATAGAGCTAAGTAGTTTTTTTCAGGGCTCACGTTGCTGCTTAGATCTAGTAGTTTATAAATCTGGCCAACGTGCTTGACCGTTAAAGGTGAGTTAAATGAACGTTGAGCTGGTAAATCCCTTCATAGTGTCTGCTGTTAATGTACTTAAAACCATGGCGCAGACCGATCCTGTCGCCAATAAGCCCACCCTAAAGTCAGGCAACCTGACTTACGGAGCGGTAACTGGCGTAATAGGCATGGCGGGCTCGCAGATTTCGGGCAACATGGCCATTAGTTTCGACGCCCCCAGTATCTGCGCCATCGTCAGTAAGATGTTGATGGAGAATTTTACTGAGGTTACTCAGGATGTAGTCGACGCCGTAGGCGAATTGACAAACATGATCTCCGGCGGCGCTAAGAAATTAATCGCCGAAAAAGGTTTCACCTTCGAAATGGCCACGCCCATGATGCTGGTAGGTGCGGGTATTGAGATGCAACAGATGTCAAAAGCCCCAATCTTGCAGGTGCCCTTCAGTACGCCGGAAGGCAAATTTGTAATAGAGGCGAACCTGGCTCCGAAGGTGAAGTAAAGCCATCAAATGTTGCTGGGTGCTCACCCTGACAAAGCGCCGGTAAATCTAAGACTACGTAGCCGTTCATAACTATTGTGCCGCCACTCGATCCAGATCGATACGTCGAATACGTTTCACCTTGATTTGTCGCCCTCGCGCACGCACCTGGGACAGATCGTATGCCATCTGAAGCTTAAGCCATGTCTCAGCACCTCCACCAAACGCTTTTTCCAATCGAACCGCCATCTCAGCCGAAATACCACTCTTACCATTAATCAGATTATTTAGCGTCTGTCTGGTCACTCCAAGCAAATCAGCTGCGGCCGTTACGGTAAGACTAAGCGCTTCAATACAGTCAAAACGTACGGACAGGCCAGGATGCGGAGGGGTTTTCATAGTCATACTTTTTTTCCTTAATGATAATCAACATAATCCACATCGGTCACATTATCTTTCTCGAATCGAAAAATAATTCTCCAATTCGCATTTACCGTTACCGACCAGAAGCCCGCCAACCTTCCCTTCAAAGGGTGAAACCGCCATCCGGGCAGATCCATGTCACTTGGGCGAGTGGCTATATCGAGTCGAGCAAGGATTCGGCGAATTTTTTCAACGTGCTGTGGGTTCAGGCCGCGAGACCGATCCTTTCGGTACAGATTTTTCTAAGCCACGGTGCCGGAATCTCTGAATCATATCTAATTGTAAAGTGACAATTGGCGCTTGTCAAGGGTGAATTTCGGGGTGACTGGATAAGCTGGACAGGTCCTCTCTATTTGTCCTCAATATAGATACTGGAGCGGGCGACCGGGCTCGAACCGGCGGCATCTTGCTTGGGAAGCAAGCACTCTACCAACTGAGTTACGCCCGCACAGCACGAGTATTCCGTACTACGAATCGGGAAAGGAAGCAAATAAGAAAAGCGGCCACTGCCATCAAACAATGGCTGCTGCCTATCGGCCAAACACTCTGTACCAGCTCGAGGCACCGGCCGGCGAGTCGCCGGCGCTCCGAATATTTCGTGCTCAAACGGGTATAGTTAAGCAAAAACGACCAACGGTCGCCCTAACACCTGAATCGCAATCAGCGAGCGAGAGGAGTCCACTCCCCTGGCCCGCAGCGGCGAGCGCGAAAAACGAAACCCAAGGGTAGAATGGAGAAAGAAAATGTGATTATGCGACTAAAGGTCATACCGGCCAGGAGGGGTGAAGCTCGC
>CAZVWV010000009.1:0-21956 GCA_964631745.1 uncultured Bdellovibrionales bacterium | reverse complement strand
GATCAGCGAGCGAGGGGAGTTCTCTCCCCTGGCCCGGAGCGGCGAGCGCGAAAAACTACCGGGGTGAAGCTCGCGATCAGCGAGCGAGGGGAGTTCTCTCCCCTGGCCCGGAGCGGCGAGCGCGAAAAATAGCGGGCGAAGAGATTCGAACTCTCGACCTCTTCCTTGGCAAGGAAGCGCTCTAGCCAGCTGAGCTACGCCCGCATTTCGGTCGAAATGACTACTGTTTTTTAGGTGAAGTAGGTCGAAAAGTCAAATTTGGTGGAACTAATTGAGTTTTATTGCGCTCTTGCATATAATTCCCTCCCTACAAATTTGGAGAATAATCAGATGTCGGACAGTTGGGATGAGCGCCGCAAAGCGCAAGAAGAGCAATTTTTTGAGAAAGAGAACGAGAGAGCTATCAAAAAGCTGCAAGCCGAGAAGGACTCGCATAAGCCTCGTCTTAGCCCTGCCAGCGGCAAGGCTATGACCCACACCAGCATTGCAGGAGTTACTGTTTACCGATGCCCTGATAGTGGCGGTATCTGGTTAGAGTCAGGACAGCTTGAGGCGATCGTTAACAATACCCGAGAGAGTGACGACTCGAACTGGCTGGCAAATTTTTTCAACACTTTATTTTCTACGAACAAGTAAGGGCCCGCTCGGTAACTTTCCGAGAGGCTCACTGCTCAAACTAGCGCTCGATGAAGCGCTCAAGCTGCGTGCGTAAGTCACGTCGCTCTATCTTCATAGGGTTTGCACCATTTTGTTGAGGCATGGCGTTAGCTCGCACGGCCGCCGCGGGCTTGCTAGTTTCGGGGTCCGCAGTGACTATGGTCGTTACTTGTGCTGGCGTCGCCGCGCTTTCAAAGCCAGCCCTGGCCAGGGCGACAACTTGCTCGGCTAAGCCGTCATGGCTGGCTAGGATCGCATCTCGCACATTCCTGAGCGTGATCCTGAGTCCCGACCATGAATTTGACGCCGCCATTTTTTCAATCATTCCAGGAGCTGTAAGAGTTTCAAGCATCGAAACTAAATCTGCTGCCTCAATTAGCTGGTGCAATGCCTTGGTCTGATCCATAATTTTCCCTCTAAGTGCCTAAGTTTTATCGGAATATTGACGATAAGCTAATATCCCTGACTGAAATCACCTTTTGACTCACTCTCTAAGATGCGAGCCTAATGAAAAAGGATACATTGAATAAGTTCACTCGAAGACGTTTTATCTTAGGGGCCCTTGGGTTATCAGGAGCCGGGCTGCTGCTTCAAAGTGCAAATTCAAGCTTCAATTTAGACATTTCTGAGGTTCAGATAACCGATCAGCTCTTGCCCAGAAAATTCAAGGACTACCGCATCGGTTTTCTCTCGGATATTCACCTTAGCCGGTGGTTTCCTCCCGAGCATCTAGAACTGGTAGTTAAGGCCGTTAACGCACGTGACTTAGACTTAGTAATTTTGGGCGGGGACTACCTCTGGGTTCACGATCCCATTCTCGAGCACTTCTTCCCCTCTCCGCTTTTTCCAAAAATAGATACTGTATCTAATGCGGATTTGGGAACGTTCCTAATCTCTGTAGCAGGAGATCTCTTGGCGCCCTTACGGGCACGGGATGGTGTATACGCCGTCCTTGGAAACCACGATCATTGGTATCTGCCACCCTCTAAGTTTACGGATTTTACGGCACAGGGACTTGCGCTGCTTGTTAATAAAGAAGCCCTCGTGCGACGTGATGAGCAGAAGCTGCGGCTATTTGGAATTGATGATTATTGGACGGGCGCCCCGAAGATCCCCCGAACCGGAGTCAACAAAAGTGATGAATACCGGATCGTCGCCACTCACAACCCCGATCTCTTTCGCTCGGCCCTTCAATTTCCAAACTTCTCATTTAATCTAGGATTGGCTGGGCACACCCACGGCGGCCAGATTAAGATTCCTGGCTTGGGAGCCCCGTTCTACAACGTCGAGGATCTGCGCTTCAAGAGCGGGCTTGCCATCGTAGGTGAAACCTCAATTTACACAACCCGAGGAATTGGAACCGTTGAACTACCCATTCGCATCAATTGCCCGCCAGAGCTTACGGTGATCACTCTGTCTTGCTAGATCTTGGGGCAGAATAGCTAATAATTTCAGATATTTACTACAATAGGTGACTACACTGGCAGGCGCTTGTGCCGTTGGAACCCGCAGGCCGGCGTGAAACTTGCGCCAACCCATGGACTTATTTGGCGATTTTTAGTACAAACCCTGAGCACGTAAACGTTTGCGCCGGATTGCGCAAACGCCTTCCTGTATGAGCAGGACTCTTATCAGTCAGTACCCTTAATTCTATCGACTTAAGGATCTTAACTTAGGAATCAGGCGTAACGTTTACCTGTGATATTATTTTGATTGGAGACTACGTGGCAGACGCAACATCTGGAAGTAACGAGAAAGAGAACCGCCGGTACGAAGGGCGCGGCGACCGACGAGACGATGGTCGAGCTGACGGAAGAAACGGCGAAGGACGTTACGAGGGACGCGGCCAAGGCGGATACGTTCCTGCTACCGAACGCGCAAAAGCTGGCGCCATGGAAGTCCATGTGGATAACAATATCGAAAAGGCCATGAAGATCCTAAAGCGAAAGCTGATTAAGGAAGGACTCTTCAAGGAACTTAAAATGCGCCGGTATTACGAAAAGCCCTCCGTTAAACGCAAACGCAAGAGCAAGGAAGCTATCAAAAAGATGCGCAAGGACGAGGCTCGGCAGAAAAAGAATCAGGCTCTCTTTGGATAGAGGTTGATAGAGGTCTGTTTATTAGGCCATAAGCAGTCCCGCGGCTCTTCTCTTCGCATTTTTTCAACTACGATTTGTATTGCCCTATCTAGTTCGGCGCCTGCATAATTGGTTGCAATGCAGATACGTATCCTTGATCGTTACATTTTCAAAGAATCGCTAATCTATTTTTCGATCTGCCTGTTGGCGTTCACTGGAATACTGTTCACGCTGCGCATGATTAGCTTTGCTACATTAATCATTAATCGCGGCGTAAAATTTTCTCAGATCGGCACCGTTTTTTTATCAGTCATTCCCACCTTTTTTGAGATCGCCGTCCCGCTCTCCGGGCTACTCGGAATAATGTTGGCCTTTGGTCGGCTCTGTGGCGATTCTGAGATTGTCGTAATGCGTGCCAGCGGAACCAGTATCCTAAGCCTTACTAAGCCGATTGTTGCCTTTGGGCTTATGACTGCTTCACTGACCTTGGTAACCACGCTTTGGCTTAGCCCCCTCAGTTACGGAGTTCTCTCTAAAACCCTCTTCGAAATCGCGCGCTCACAAAGCTTAGCGGGGCTCGAACAAGGAATATTTAACAAGCTCGGCAAACTTATTCTATACTCGGAGGTCATCGACTACAGTAACGGCTCATTGCGAAGTGTGTTGATCGACGACAAACGTGATTTAAACCTGAGAAAGATTATCACCGCCAAAACAGGCCGTTTGCTCTCAGATGACGAGCACAAGAATATCGCTCTCGAACTGCGTGATGGCTATATTCACGAAATCGTGGAGAACAAATATGCGCTGACGCACTTTAATACGAACAGCTTAGTAATGAGCTCAGCTGAGATGTACAACCAGGACGCCACCACCAAAACAGCCGTGGCCCGCGAGCTAAGCCTGGGCGGCATCAAACTGCGCAGCGCTGAGCTGTCGACCCTGCTTTCACGAGTCACAAACGGTGAAGAGCTCAAAGATGACGCCGGGGTTGACTTAACTCAGAACGAGCTTAATAAGCGTTTGGCGCGTCTCGAAACTGAATGGCACCGACGCTTTTCGATGCCGTATGCCGCCTTTGTTTTGGCGCTGATAGCCCTGCCGCTTGGCATTCAAGTACCCAGAATGCAGCAGACCTGGGGTGCCGGGCTTTCAGCTTGTCTCGGTATGTTGGTATTTGTACTTTATTACGCCATGGTATCCGTGGGCGTGGCCTTGGGCGAGAACGGCAAGATCCCCATCGCGCTTTCGTTGTGGTTACCAAATATTGTGACCACACTCTTGGCCATCTATTCCATTAGACAGGTCGGTAGCGAGCGCTGGCATTCAATTCCACACGCCATCGAGGTTAAAATCAGAGCCTTTCTGGCGGCGCGTCAAGGCGCACAAGAAGGGTCACAACAAGGCGCCCCGTCATGAACACACTTCATAAATACATCTTAAGGCAGCTACTTCGGAACCTTTTTCTGACGCTATCGATCTTTACCCTGCTCTTTATAGTTTTGGATTTTTTCGAGCGAATCGACAACATCATGGCCGAAGGCGCTTCCTTATGGCTTGCCCTTCAATACTTCGCCTTTAAAATTCCGCTCACGATCTCATTAATGCTGCCGGTAGCCATGTTAATTACGACCGTGCTCACCTTTGGTTTGTTAGCTCGAAATTCAGAGTTAATCGCCATGAGATCTTCGGGACTAAAACTAATCTGGATTGCGCGCCCGGCCCTCTTGGTGGGGGTGGGCTTAAGCCTTGTGAATTTATTACTTAGCGAAACGTTGGTCCCGTATACCCAACGCAGAGCGCATGAGATCTACAATATCGATATAAGAAAGAAGGACAAGAAAGGTGGATACAGCCAGGAAGATTTCTGGTGGCGAGAGAAGGAGAGATTTTATTCGATTGACACCTTCGATTCGCGAACTAACAAGATTTACAACATGTCGATGTTTGAAATCTCTCCCGACTTTAAGGTGGCCAGACGCACGGAGGCCGGAACGGCGCAGTTTCTAGATCCGCTTTTGGGTTGGAGCATGGCAAATGTAAAACAGTACGACTTCGGTGCCACCGCGCCCGATTCGCTCCAAGACACGCAGCTTAAGATAAAGTCGTTTGCGGCCCTGCCCCTTCCTATTCGACAACAGCCCGAAGATTTCTATGACACCAAGACAGATACGCAAACCATGAATTATCGCCAACTCAGAAGATTTATTCGAGAGCAAGGCAAGAACGGCATTAAGGTTAGCGGCTACTTCTCGGACCTGTATTCAAAGTTCTCTTTCCCATTTTCAAGTTTTATTGTCGTGCTCGCGGCCCTGCCCTTCTCGCTAAAATCGGCGCGCTCAGGATCCTTAGCCGTAGGATTTATCGCCAGCTTGGCGATCGGTTTTTCGTACTATGCCGTGCATTCATTAAGCCTAGCGCTTGGACGCGCCGAACTTTGGCCACCAATTCTTGCCGCCTGGATGGCCAACATCCTGATCGGGTTCGTGGGCATAGTGTTAAACTTGGGCGCCGAAGCGCCCTAAGAATCTCAACGTACCTACGAATCTCAACGTAACTGTTATCGCTTAGTATTAACCGCTTAGAATTAACGTTTACTGTATTGCGGACGTCTACGAGCTTTATGACGGCCGTATTTCTTACGCTCAACCGCTCTTGGATCGCGGGTCAAGTGACCCTCGGCACGAAGAGCCTTTCGGCTATCCTCTGATACCTTAACCAATGCGCGAGCGATACCAAGCTGCGCAGCGCCGGCCTGACCCGATGGTCCGCCGCCAATAACATTAATCAGAATATCGTATTTCTCTAAGGCGCTGAGAGCCTCAAGAGGCTGGCGCACGATCATTCGCAGAGTCTGCCTTCCAAAATAAACCTCATAAGGTTTGCGATTGACAGTAATCTTTCCCGAGCCTTCCTTAAGATAAACTCTAGCTTGGGCAGTCTTTCGTCTGCCTATTGCGTGAATATAACCACCCTTAACGGTTCCCACCTATTTCCTCCAATACGTTCCGATACAAATCTTGAATACCAATCCGAACTTTCTTAAGCTCTCTCTAGTGCTTAACCTGAAAAACTTCCGGCCGCTGTGCTCCGTGCGGATGTTGATCCCCCGCAAAGATCTTAAGCTTAGTTCGCATTCTGTGGCCTAAAATATTCTTTGGCAACATACCTCGAACAGCTTTCTCAACGACTTTGTTGGGATTACGCTTCAAAAGATCGCCAGCCTTGACAGTCTTTAGACCGCCGATGTGCTGGGTATGATCATAGTAGATCTTCCCTTCGAGCTTATTACCCGTAAATTTTATTTTTGCGGCGTTTAATACCACCACAAAGTCCCCACAATCATTATGCGGGGTAAAACTTGGCTTATGCTTGCCACGAATTAATCCAGCCACGGCTGACGCCAACCTACCAACTGGAACACCAGTTGCGTCGACGACCCACCACTTACGCCCTCTCTGGGCAGCTTCATTACTAAGAAAAAGTGTAGACATTTCGATACTCTAGTTACAAAACTTTAGTCTGAAAAATTGACGGTAGAGAATAGCATAAACTGTGGAAAGGTCAAGGAGGGGTGGAAAGTGGCTAGAATTGGCTTAGAAAGCGCCGTGGGTCCTCAAAGTGGGCCAGAGCAAGACACCCACTACTTGGTCAAATGTTCCTTAACCGCAACCCCTTCAAGCGTTTGATGGGCACCAGTAGCGTTCTCTTTGTCTTCCCGCACATCATCGGCAACTTTCTCGGCCAGCTCCTTGGCCTCCTTGTAATCTTTCACCTTTTCGACCGCTCCGCTGCCGGATAAGCGCGAAATGGTGCGCACAGTAGAAACGACCGCCGCCTCAACTTGTGCTACCTGATTATGTACTTGATTGGGAACTTGGCTCTGATTGGCCTTCGCGGCCGGATCTTTTCGTTGCAGCTCGCCCGCACGCAGAGAATCTGAAACCTGTCTGACGTCTGTTCCCAGACGCGTAACCTTTAGTGTCATAAATAGCTCGTACTAAACCCTAAACTCCGTGGGGCGAGCATATAAGTACTATCGGAGCGGGAATTTCGGAACTTGAGGGGATTTTTTGCCTGGCCGAGGTCCGCAGTGGGCGGTCGGTATCACGCGCGGGAAGAAGGAGCTTTCTATTGGTATCTGCTCAAAAACCGGGGGTAAAGTGACAGTACGGCTCGGGGCAAGAATTTATCGGAGCGCAGGCGACCTCGTCTGCCGATGCCGAGAAGTTGCACCAAATCTTAGGCCGACAGGCAGCACCAAGTGCGAGCAGGTGGTGGCTTCGCCCTAAAGAGGAGTGCCGCTATCGGCACCGGCTGACGAGTCGTCAGCGCTACATAATATTTCGTGCTTTACCCGGGGTTTTTAGCAATTGCTTCGATTGTCACCGGTGGAAGTAACTGGCACTCCTTCGTTCCGGCCCAAAAGTTTTCTCGGAGAGTTTAGCCCTAATGGCCCGTCTTCTCGCCCGCCTCTGTGGCGAGTGCCGGTGAAGGGCATTGCAATTTGACGACTTACCCACAGGGGGCACTGCGCTGAGCTCTGATCCGGGGGCTCAGCTCAGCGCCCCTATGGATAAGTCTGCATTGTGCTGGTTGGGGTGCGACTCGTTCCGGCGTAAAATTCTTTATTAATTTTATTTAGGGAAATTTACTCTCACCGGTGGCAATAGAAAGTTCTTTCTTCCCGCGCGCGGGCCGCGGACGGTTGCACTACCTTCACTGCTACCATATTAAGCTAGAAGCATTTCGCGTGGGGCGGTCAGTTGCCATCGCCCAAATGTGCTGCCTGCCAGCCGGGCATTTGATGCCACCTCGCGCTCTACGGTCTCACTCAGCAGGACCGCAGGGATTGTGCGCGCACCCAAAATCAGAAGTTTACGATCCGGTAATTTTTTTTATATCTTTCATTAGAAGATATAGATGAAGCTCGTTTACCGGCGAAGGCTCAAAGCCAACCTTGCTGTAAAAACTTTTCACGTTTTCATCTTTGGCGTGAGTCAAAACCGCTCGGCAGCCGACCATATCGGAAGCCTGCGAAGCACGAAGCAAGGCGTCCTTGAGGAGCGCTTTCCCTAACCCCTGCCCCGCTTCCCCCAAATCAACAGCAAGCCGCGCAAGAAGAATGATCGGAACGGGATGTCTTGGCAAACCTTGCGCTACGCGCGGCGGAGTCTCTTCGCGGCTCACTGAACCTGCCGCCAGCGAGTAGTAGCCCACAACACGACCACTCCGTGCGGCCACAAAGGTCCGGGCGGAACGATTCTGCTGGTTCTGATAGGCGTTATTTCGGAGATAATCATTTAGCGCATCGACGCCGCAATCAAAGAGAGAAAGGTCGTGATTGATATCAAGAGGCACGGGTTTGTTAAGGCGCGGCTCACTTGTCATCGAAGATGCTTGGTTCAGTGAGGAGTTTACGAAGTGCCGGAATTTCTTTGGGTGGCATATCGAGCGCAGCGCAAAAGGCCTCCCAACGCTCAGGCGAGAGTGCGAAATGCACTTGATCGGCGATGACCTGCTGTGCCGCGCTAAAGGCGTGCTCCACCATGAAGCTCGTTAATGAGGTTTGCTTGATCTGTGCGGCGCGACTGATGACCTCTTTCTGTGCTCGTCGTAAGCGAAGCTGCACTTTAAGCTCCTTGAGCGCTGCTCTCGGTGCGGGTTGGCCGGTCATGGTTACTCCTGTGAAAATTCAGTTATGGACTTGATTAGTATAACATATAGGCGTACATTGTCCATACATGATTTTTTTAAGCTGCCGTTGCAGGTAATAGCCCCGAGGTCAGATCCAACTTTTCAAATAGCAACGATCCCAAAAAATCCAAGCCCCAATCTCCAAAATTCCAAGGACCCAAATACCAAGCCTCCAAGCCCCAAGCTCCTACAAATTCCAGGCGGCAGCACAACCCGTACCGCCACCCACAGTAGCGGGATCGACGTTGCCGACGCGAAGCCCAGCAGCACGGAAGCCACCCGCCAAGTGCTTGCGGTATTTGCGCACGGTGCCTGTTGCCCAGCAAAATCGCGCCTTTACCAGTTCGGTCAGCTTCCTGTACAGCAGGGGGGTGAACGGTTACGATAATACATGCTAGGGCTTTTCTGCTTCCGGTAGCAAAAGCTGATTGCAAACTGGACAGGAGTGCTGCCCCTGAAAAATCGGTTCGAACAGAGAAAAAGCCGTGAACGGTGACTAAGATTTTAGAAGCCAAGTTGCCTTCGCCTGTTCAGCCAAGCCGTTGGACTGAGCCGCGCCCGAGGCGCGACTGAAACATGACAGGTAATCTATCATGATTGCTTACTTTTTGAAGATTGTGAAGTTCTACCATCTCTGATGGTAATGCACATTTCTCGATACCAGCCAACCCTACCACAACACCCGAACCTGTTTATACGTGGAAATCTCTCGATCGGGCGAGATAATACTAAAATCATTCAAGGCCGCAGTTGCCACCAGAATCCTATCAAAAGGATCGGGGTGTATAAGCGGCAATTCGCCAGAAGTGGCGGCAATGCAATGATCAACTGCAATCTCACTTAACCCATGGTGCTCAAGTGCGCGGGCGAACCATTCGCTTGCTTTTAGGGGAAGGGTCAGCTTCTTGCGCCGGGCTTTGATCGCGATTTCGAGTGCCGAGATCGAGGAGACGAATATTTTTGCGCGACTACCTTTAATTAGTCGCTTTGCTTCTGACGACAACTGTTCCTGCGCGGACGCAAGCCAGAGCAATGTACAGGTATCCAGTAGGTACACCTTATCTCAGGTCCTTCGGCCAATCCGCTTCGTCACAGGGGGTTGCGGGATCTTCAAGGAATTTAATTCGAGACAGCACTGCATCTCGTTCAAAAACATTCTCGGTAGCGCTGATAGGTCGTAACTCGGCCACCGGCTTGCCATCACGACAGATTTTAAAGGACGAGCCGAACTCTTCGACTTGGCGAATTAATTTTGACAGCTCGGTTTTGGCTTTATGGGTGTTAATTAACTTGATTACAGGCTGGTTCTTGTCACGGTTCTTACGCTTTACCATAGGGTTAGTCTAACTTAGCTAAGCAGATCTGTCAAATTAGTCAATTTGGCTTTGCAATATGGAACTCAAGGTTTGCGGACTTCTTTTCACCACGAAGACACCAAAACACAAAGGGGCACAAAGTGAGACTTGAGGCAGCGGCAAAGAGAACGGTACAAAATATTGCTGACTTTGTGCCTCTTTGTGACTTGGAGCCTTTGTGGTTCAAAAAAAATTTCGCACAGCACGAAAGTGCTAAAGGTAGCAGAATTGGTAGCCCCCTAGCGCGCCCCTACCCCGAACAATACCGCAGGTATCGTGCGCGCCAGCAAAATCAGATCGAGCACCAGCGACCAGTTATCTATATATTCGAGATCTAGTTTGACCCACGACTCGAAATCTCTAATCTCGCTGCGTCCACTCACCTGCCAGATGCAGGTCATGCCGGGGCGCATCGAGAGTCGCCTGCGATCTCGGCGTTCGTACATCGAGACTTCGCCGGGCACTGGCGGTCTGGGGCCGACTAGGCTCATGTCGCCGCGCAGCACGTTCCAGAGCTGCGGAAGTTCGTCTAGGCTGAATCTTCTTAGGATCTTTCCGATCCAGGTCACACGGGGATCGTTCTTTAACTTAAAGACGGGCCCGTCCATCTCGTTATGAGCTTTGAGCTCGTGCAATTTTTTCTCGGCTCCCAAATACATCGAGCGGAATTTGTACATTTTAAATTGGCGGCCGTTTAGACCCACGCGAGTTTGTGAAAAAAAGGACGGGCCTTTTGAGCCAAATTTCACCAGGAGGGCCAACACTAGAAATACTGGGGATAACACCAACAAAAGAAAAAGTGAGAGCGCGATATCTAGATACCGTTTTAGCGCCAGTTCCCATTTGTCGCCCGGCGGCGTCTGGAAATGAATCAGCGGCATCGCCCCGAAATAGCTAATGCCGGATTTTACAAGCCCAATACTAAAAAGATCGGCGGCGATGGTGGTGCGTATGCCCTGCTCCGCACAGATCACGATCATCTCCTCCACCTGAGGCATAACCTCGATCACGTCCGTGAAGATCACCTCATCCACGGCGTGCTCGTTGAGCGAGCTTTCAAGCTCAGCCCTCCCCACAAACAAGCGACCGATACGCACACATCCGTAAGCTCTAAGTTTCTCTCTGAAGGCTCCGAATATCTCAGTGTTCTTGGGCGTGCCTTCTTTGAGGTGCGCAAATCCAAGAATGCGCAACCCGAGCTCCGGGCGCATCGAAATCTCATGCGCCAATCTGGCGGCCTGCTCGCCCACCCCCACGACCACTATATTTCTAAAATTCTTCCCGCGTTTTCGCCAAAACCTCAGAAGTTCCAAGATCACATAACGCTCAAGCGTGATCGCCAACGTTACAATGATACAAAATAACGCGATAAACGAACGGCTCAGATCCAGTTTCAGAATATACAGACTGGTAGAGATCGCGAAAAATGAGAAAAAGCTACTTAAAAAGGAAAGCTTAAGCAGATTAAAACTTGAGCTAAGCCGCATACTGCTGTAGGCGCCCATCACCTCCAGCACTATTAAGTAAACCAACATGGCGATTATCAGGACGATGTAATAGTTCTGAAGCGGAGCTAATTCCAGGCCCGCAAAGGGAAGCTCCCATTTGAATTTTTGATTCCAATACAGTAATGAGCTGCGCCCGAAATACGCGAAAAAAAACGAGCAGATGATAATTAGCAGATCTCCGAGCCGCTCAATTCTGGAAACAAGACGCCAGTTCTCTTTTAACATCTTGCGCTACAAGTCTTAATCTATACGCTCAATCTAGTCTCAAGTTACCCGACTGCACCCGTTTTTGAAGATCGACGGTGATGTTTTTCTGATGAGCTTCTAAAGTGCCGCCACCAATCTCCAACAGCTTGGAATCACGCCACAATCGCTCAACCACATACTGCCCAACATATCCGAAACCACCCAAAACCTGGATAGCGCGGTCCGCGATGGTTTTACCGACAGGCGCCGCAAAAAGCTTAGCGCCATCGGAATCGAGGCGATTACCGCCAGAGGTGAGGCTTAAACCGCGGGCCGTGTTGTACACGTAAGTTCGCGCGGCCTGGTATTCAGCATAACTGTCGGCGATATGACGTTGCACCTGACCGAAGCTGGCGATCGGTTTACCGAAGGCCTGGCGCTCGTTGGCGTATTTTAGCATTACATCGAGGGATCGCTTGGCTATGCCGACGCTCATAGCGGCCAGTGTCAAACGTTCCATCTCCAGGTTGCGCATCATGTGCGTCAGTGAATCCCCCTCTTGCCCCACCAAGTTTGCCAGAGGAACTTTACAATCATCAAAGCATAGCTCAGCCGTATTGGAAGCGCGCATACCGCTCTTTTGTCGAATTTTTTGACCGACGCTAAACCCCGCAAATGTTCCCTCTACGATAAACGTTGAGATCTGAGCGCGACCTTTTGGATCGGAGCCAGTTTTGGCGTAAAGCCAGAGTACATCGCAAGGCTTACCGGCTTCATCAATGGTGCCGTTGGTGATCCAGAGCTTTCGGCCGTTAATGCTAAAACCATCTGCGGTTTTTCCGACCGTGGTCTTCATCCCCAGCACATCCGTGCCAACATGCGGTTCCGAAAGTCCCATGGCGCCCACCCATTCGCCTGAACAGAGCTTCGGCAGATAACGCTGCTTCTGCTCGGTGGATCCGTTGACTGCCAAATTATTTACGCAAAGCATGGCGTGCGCCAGATACGCCAAGCAGAATCCCGGATCAGAATACGAGATCTCTTCATGCGCTATCACTGCCGAGAGAGCATCCATGCCCGAGCCGCCGAACTCCTCCGGAGCCGTAATACCTAAAAGCCCCAAGTCCCCCAATTTGCGAAATAGCCCAAGATTAAAAAGCTCTTTGGCGTCGAAGTCCCCAGCCTGAGGTTCGACCTCATGTTGCACAAATTCGCGCACACTTTGCCGAAGCAGCTTATGCTCGGGTGATGGGTTAAAAAGATCAAAATCGGGGAGATTCATAAAGAGGCCTTATATCACAAATACTAGATGCATTTAAAGCTAACTGAGCAAAATCGCACATAAAAATCGCACCGGGGTACTGGCTCAGGGCCGTTTGTGCATGTTATCGGCCACTCTTTTTTTAGAAGAACCTAAGTGTCAGGGGTCATCTTACATTAAGCGCCATGAAATACGATACTGTCACAGTTTGCTTTATAGACCCCGCAATTCAAGCACTATTCACCGAGTTGCTGACAGCCCGTGGGGTTAAGACTCATATTTTACATGAGATCCCCTTTGGGTTCTCCAACACTAAAATTATCACAGAGCCCTATTTTTTACCGGATATTCCGAAGGCGGCCCTTACCAAATGCTTAATTGTAGGAAATGCCCAGCATACCCGCGAGAGCGCCGCGGAAAGTGAAGCTATCTACCTTTCCAGGCCCCTAACAGAATCGAAGGTTGAGCACGCTTTGGCCCAGTTTCTAACTCGTTAGCCACATTCGTTAGCCACATTCGACAAGCCATCCCACAAAATAGTATCTTCTAGCATGCGCATTGTATTGCAACGTGTGAGCCGCGCCTCCGTCAGCGTTGACTCGGTCTCAGTCGGCCAGATTGGTTGTGGTTTGTTGCTCCTTGTTGGCATTGGCGCTGAAGACACAGCCGAGAAGCTTCGCCCTATGGCGGAAAAGATTTTGAATTTACGTGTTTTTCCGGACGATGCCGGCAAATTTCAGTATAGCTTGCGTGATACCAAAGGTGAACTTTTATTGATTCCGCAGTTCACCCTTTTTGGCGACACATCCAAAGGTCGAAGGCCCGAATTTTTCGGAGCCATGCGGCCTGAGGGTGCCGCTCACCTTTTTGAATCTTTAGCCCAGATCTTCAAGGACCTCGGTGGGGGTGTTGTGGAAAAGGGCGTGTTTCAAGCCCACATGCAGGTGGAGCTCATAAACGATGGCCCTGTTACCCTGATTTTGGAAGCTTAAGATGTCAGTAACGGCGGCACAATCTTCCTCCGCACCTCTGCTTGGGGAATTCCAGGTAAGGGCAGGTTTGATCTCCTCACTCCCTGACCTAGTGGACCTCACCCGCTTCTCAAAAATCCTTGTAATAACAGATCGCAATGTGGCTTCGCGACATCTCAAGAGATTAAGCCAGGCTATTAAAACTAATTTCAAAGCCGTTGAAGTCCCTTGCGGGGAAAAAGCCAAAGACTTAAAAGTCGTCAAGAGATTATGGCACAAGATGGTTCAGTTAAAACTGGATCGAGCCTCTTTGGTGATTAACTTCGGTGGCGGATGTGTCTGTGATGTGGGCGCCTTTGCGGCCTCAACCTTCATGCGCGGATTGGAGTTTGTAAATCTTCCCACGACTTTGCTCTCGCAAGTGGACGCCTCCATTGGCGGTAAAAACGGGATCAATTTCTCGAAGCTAAAGAACTATATCGGAAGCTTTAGCGCTCCGTTGTTTGTGGGTTGCGATACCGATCTCTTAAGCACACTTCCAAGGCGCGAAATGGCGTGTGGATATGCCGAGGTAATAAAACATGCGCTTTTAGCTGGTGGCCAAGATGTAGATCTACTGCTAAGTGGCGCGCTAGTGAACCCGCCCGTAGCAATGCCGGAATTAGTTTCGCACTCGATAGAGCTTAAGCGCGCAACAGTTTGCGCGGACCCTTTTGAGCGCGGCCAGCGCAAACTTCTAAATTTGGGCCATACCGTGGGGCACGCTCTCGAGGACTCAAACTTGATGCACGGCGAGGCGGTAGGGCTTGGGTTATTAGCCGAGGGATTTATCGCAAATCAACTGCTGGGCCTGCCCCTCGATGAGTTGGAAACAGTGCGACGGATGCTAAGAGCTTACGAGCTACCGACTCGCTTACATCGACGAGTCTCACTCAAAACCGTAATAAATAAACTTCGGGCTGATAAAAAGAACAGCTCCGGTTTTATTCGCATGGCTCTACTTAAACGCATCGGCCAGGGGGTGCATGATGTGGAGGTACCGTTAACTTTAATTGAGGCCGCAGTTAAGTCAATTTTCCCCGCCTAACTTAAGATGAACGCACTCACACTAATTGCACCGACTCGATTAAGCGCATCCACGCCACGCATCCCTGGATCTAAAAGTATCACAAATAGAGCCCTGATCTTGGCAGCTCAAGGTCCCACCGCCGTTAAAATCCTTGCGCCTTCAGTGTGCGACGATACCCTTGCGCTGGCCGAGGCCTTAACCCAAATAGGCATCAGAATCGATCGGGACCACTTGAGCTGGACGGTTCACGGCTGCGGCGGTGCGCTGCCCCCCTTTCACGGGCAACTAAATTTGGGAGCGGGCGGAACCGGCTTGCGCTTCCTATTGCCTCTTCTCTGTTTTAGTCCGGGAGTGAAGGCAAGATTAGATGGTTCCAAACGGATGCGGGAGCGCCCGATTGCGCCGCTTCTTGGCGCACTGACTTCTCTGGGAGCTAAGCTTAAATTTCATGAAGGGCAGCCCCGATTGCCGCTTGAAATCGAGGGTCAGTCCCCTAGCGCAAATCTAGTTCAAATCGACGCCGAGCATAGCAGTCAGTTTCTGAGCGCTTTGCTGTTATTTGCGCCGTTATTTCCGGATGGCCTACGGATAGAACTTCTCAGCAAACTTGCATCGAGCTCTTACGCCGAGCTTACTTTAGAGATAATGCGGGCTTTTGGGCTGCGGGTGATTTCGGCCGGGAATACATACTCGGTTAGCGCCCCAATCGAGTGGAAGGTCGAGCCCTGGGAGTTTGCGGTCGAGCCTGATGCCTCCTCGGCCGCTTATTTCTTTGCCCTGAGCGCTATTAGCCGCACCCCTCTTAGCATAAAAGATCTCTCGCCTCGCTCGCTACAAGCAGACATAAAGATTCTTGGGCTGCTTGAGCTAATGGGCTGCCGCGTGCTTGAGCAAGACGGCCTCCAAATCGAAGCGCCGAAAATTCTGCGCCCCATTGAAGCAGATCTCTCTCGGATGCCGGACCAAGCTCTCACGATGGCTGTGCTCGCCAGCACTGTGCCCGGAGTTAGCAGACTGACCGGACTTCAAACCCTTCGACATAAAGAGTCGGATCGCTTAGCCGCATTAAAATCTGAACTAGAAAAGTGCGGGATCCAAGTTGAGATTAATCATAATAGCGCCGTAATTTACGGAGGAAATCCCAAGTCAGCCCGCATCGCAACCTTCGACGACCACCGTATGGCTATGGCTTTTTCACTATTGTGTTTTCACACAGGCACTATCGAGATTGAGAATCCGGCTGTCGTATCAAAATCATTTCCCGATTACTGGCAGGAACTTAGAAAGCTGGGAGTTGAAACCGTATGAAGCTGGCCTTAATCGGATTTATGGCGTCCGGAAAGAGCAGTGTCGCCAAGCAGCTTTCGCGGATCTCGGGAATGGCAGTTGTAGCGACAGACACCCTGGCTTTACAAATTTCGAGGATGGGATCGATTCGGGAGATCTTTGAAAAAGAAGGCGAGCGCGGATTCAGGGCGTATGAGTCGCGCGCGTTGGAGGCTGCCTTGAATTCAGACTCTAAAATTCTGGACTTAGGCGGCGGAATCATCGAGTCAGATTCCAACATTCTTCGGCTTAAGGCGACAAAGATACAGGTAGTTTGGCTTAAGGTAAGTTTCGAAACCGCCAAGCGGCGGGCAGCCATAGATGCGGCTCGCCCGCTCTTTGACAACCCTGCAACGGCTCGGAAGCTCTTTAACCGTCGACAAGCAATATACGAGTCGGTGGCAGGCACGGTGATCGAGAACGAGGGCGATTCGGCGGACGAGACGGCCAAAATTATTTGGGAGCGTCTTGAATTGCAGCACACACCTAAACTATGATTTTAGCGTACTAAAGATGATAGAAAGTTGCTGAGCTCCTATGACATCCCCAAAGCTAAAACAGATCTGCATCGGCGTGGGAGACCCCATCGTGCATTCATTATCACCCGCAATGCACAACGCCGGATACAAGGCCTTGGGGCTCGAAGATGAATTTGTATATCTTAATGCCCAGGTTCCAAAAGGTGAGATTGCAGGCGTAATTAAAGGCGCGCTCAGTATGCGCTTTAGAGGGGTGACCTGCACCTTGCCTCACAAACAAGATGTAATCCCTTTTCTCGATGAATTGGACCAAGCCGCCGAGCGTATCGGCGCGGTAAACACAGTAGTATTTCAAAACGGAAGATCGCGCGGATTCAACACGGATTGGCAAGGTTTAGTGGGCGCGTTAGAAGAGCTCACACCGTTGCGCGAAAAAAAAGTGGCTTTGCTTGGAGCCGGAGGCACAGCGCGCGCGGCACTTTACGGGCTAAAAGAGCGCGGAGCCGAGCCGCTTATCTTTAATCGAAATTTAGCAAATGCAGAAACTTTAGCGAAAGCCTTTCAGGCGCAAGCGCTGCCTCTCTCAGAGATAGCCCAAATATCTGATTGCGAAATCATTATTAACACTACTCCTGTGGGGATGTACCCGAATATCGAAGCCTCTTTGGTTCCGGTGAAGTTGTTACATCCAAACCAAATCGTCCTAGACGCAGTATACTACCCAGCCGAAACCAGGTTGCTCTCAGACGCCAAGAAGGCCGGAGCCAGACCCGTTCCCGGAGTTAGAATGTTGCTGCATCAAGCCTTTCCTCAGTTTGAGCACTACACCGGCAAAAGCGCGCCGAAAAGCGCCATGGAGGGGGCGCTCTATGAAAACCAGCGCTGAGCCAGAGAACTCCGTGCGATACTGTTTGCCGATTATCGTGAGCCAGACAGCGCAAGTTCTTCAGATTCTCGAACAACACGGCGCTGATTTTCCCATGCTTGAAGTATGGACCGATTATCTTGAGCAAGACCTAAGTGCGCTTTTTGACCAACTAGATCCGCGGCGGACCATAGTGGTAACTCGGCGCTTAAAGCTTGAGAAACCCAAACAGCCCTCCAGTGAGCGCTTACGCTTGTTACAAGCGCTGGCTCTTAAAGATTTCTGGATTGACCTGGATCTTCATTCTCAGAAGGAAGATTTAGAGAGCCTGCGCACAACTGTGCCCCAAGCCAAGATCTTGCTCTCATATCACAACTACGCAAGAACCCCCTCCACTGAAGAGCTTCAAGATATTCTTAACCAAATGACGTCCTACTCGCCCCTAATTCGAAAGATCGCAACCCAGTGTATGAGCGAACACGACGCCCTAAGATTATTAGAACTCTTGCTATCTAATAGGGCTGCCGGAAAAATCGTAATTCAAGGTATGGGCGAGTTTGGAATTCCGGTGCGAATATTTGGAGCGATCTGGGGCAATTTTTTGACATACGCGCCGGTTAAAGCGGAGAATGCCAGCGCTCCCGGACAGCTCACAAGAGCTGAGCTTTCCGAGATTTTCAAAGCGGTGCAACGTGGCAGGTAACACATTCGGTCAAATATTTAGAGTGACAACCTTTGGCGAATCGCATGGTGCCATGATCGGCGCTGTAATTGATGGTTGTCCCCCCGGTCTTGAGATCAGCGAGGAGCAAATTCAGATCGAGTTGGACAGGCGCCGTCCCGGCCAGAGCGCCATTACCTCACCGCGCAAGGAGTCCGATATAGTTCAGCTAGTTTCCGGTGTCTTCGAAGGGCGTTCCACCGGTACGCCCATAGCTTTACTCGCCAAGAATGAAGATCAGAGAAGTGCAGACTATGAAAACTTAAAGGATATCTACCGCCCCTCACACGCCGATCTCACATACCAACAGAAATACGGAATCAGAGATTGGCGCGGCGGCGGCAGATCCTCAGCCAGAGAAACCTGGAGCAGAGTAGCCGCCGGGGCCGTGGCCAAATTGTTGTTGCAAAAATCAGGGATTGAATGCTTGGCTTGCGTGGAATCGGTAGGCGAGCTGCGGGCCGAGATTGCAGAGGCATCTCTTTCGCGGGAGCGAATTGATTCAAACCCCGTGCGCTGCCCAGATACTGAGACAGCAGCCAAGATGCAGACGCTTATTCAAGAAGTAGCGGCCGAAGGCGATTCCTTAGGCGGCATAATTTTTGGCCTAATCAGAAACATCCCCGCCGGATTAGGCGAGCCTGTCTTTGACAAGTTTAGCGCCGAACTCGGTAAAGCCATGCTAAGTATTAACGCCGTAAAAGGTTTTGAAATCGGCTGCGGCTTCGCTGCAACCAAAATGCGCGGCAGCCAGCATAACGATGCTATAGTTAATACGAACAACAAAATCCATACCGCCACAAATCGAGCCGGTGGCGTCCTGGGCGGAATAACAAACGGCGAGTCAGTCTATTTTCGGGTGGCGTTTAAACCGGTCTCGACAGTACGTGCGCCGCAAAGAACCGTCGACTCAACCGGCGCCGAAGTCGAACTTGAAGCCTCAGGGCGACACGACGCCTGCGTCTTGCCTAGAGCCGTGCCGATCGTGGAAGCCATGAGCGCCTTAGTAACAGCCGATTTTCTGCTGCGTCAGCGTGCGGCTTTGGCGGGATGAGCTTTTTTGCCTGAATCGAAATCTGATCGAGGTGAAGGCTCTGATGCCATCAAAGCTTGAACGGATTAAAATCTGTGCCGTTGTCGAAGGTGTCAAGCTTCTCGGCCTGCTTAAGCCGCGCTGCTACCTTGACGGTCACGGGCAACATCACTAACTCAACAGCTACCTTACAAAAACTACCGAGAAGCACGCTTTGGACGATAAAATCAAAATTCAAAAAGCCCCATAGACCAAATATGTAAAAAATTGCCGTATTAACTGTTTGCCCTACCACGGTTGAGGCGAAAAATCTCAAACTCATTAGGCGCCCACCGGTAAGAATCTTCATTTTTGCGAGGACATAGTTGTTGCTAATATCCCCAAAAAAAACAGCGATCATACCAAAGAATGTCATCTGCGGTGCGGCCGTCAAAACAGCGCGAAAGGCTTCATCCTGAGCAAACGTTTGCGCTGGGGGGAAGTATGCCACAAACTGAAAGATAACGGTTGCTACCGTTTGAGTTATCACCGTATACCAAAGCACATGTCGAGCCGCAGCGTATCCGTAAACTTCCGTCAGCAGATCTGCGATAATATATACAAAAGGGAAATAGAAGATGGAGATTGATAGCGGTATCCCGAATATATCGACCATCTTTCCGGCCGTGGGAATACAAATCAGCGCAAAGACAACGTTCCAGATCAGAAGGCCGGTGAAATATTTTGACGTGGGAAGCTTTGGCATAGTTCTCAGTTCCGCGAGAATATTCAATTAATCTCAAGTTTCATGGCAAACGCGTACTTAAGCAAGTAGAGAAATACGTATCGCAATAATAAAGTGCGAATTATTTCCGTCAGAAGATCTAGAAAAGAAGAGGTGGATTTATATGAAGAAAGTTAAAGCTAAAGATTTCGATGATGCCTTTGAGCGTGGTGAAGATGTTACCAAGTATTTGGACAAATCTAAAACACGGCGTGTAAATTCAGAACTAAAGCGGGTTAATATTGATTTTCCTATTTGGGTTATACAAAGTCTTGATAAAGAGGCTCGCCGTCTCGGCATAACAAGACAGTCGCTGGTGAAGATGTGGATTGCTGAGAAATTTAAGGCTAAAAATCGAGTGTTGGACTAACTCTCCCTACTTGAATGAGAGCCGTGCCGAGTCAACGCGCTGGTTTGAAGGTAATTGCTCATAAACTTAGGGTAGTTTCTTGCTCCGTGTATCTCCGTGACCTCAGTGGTAAAAAATTCTTAATATTCTCACCACTTAGATCACGGCGATATACGGAGTGGGCCAATTCCCACCCGGCGTTACCCAGAGTTAATGAGTAGGTACGTTTGAAGGTATTTGCTCAAAAACCCCGGGCGAAGCAGGGAGATTAAGATAGGGGTAAGAAGGCCCTTTCGGGCCGTCTTCCCTCCGAACCGTACTGGCGGATCTCCCGCATACGGCTCTCCAGTCAGGGATCTTACCGCCGAGCGGATTGGCGGAGCGCGGCATGAGCGGAAGCAAGAGAGAAGAGCGCCAGGTCAGTGAAGTATTTATTGGGCCATCGAAAGTGCGTCTTTCCATGTCCGCGACTTTTACTTCCTGTACGCTTGCAGAGTATATGACGCAGCCTCGACCGTATCCATGCATCCTGCCGCTCGAAGGCGCACGATGAGCTGTGCTTGAAATACTCGAACCACCCGCGCAAGCGTTGGTTGAGTTTCTCAATCGTTACCTTCATGCTATGCCCGCAGTTGCGAGGTGTTAGCTCCCGGACCGAGTCTCGCATCTTTTGGATGCTCTTAGGGCGCGGATACTTTAGTGTCCGCCCCTTGTGGTTTTTGAATAGGTACCCAAGGAACTCAAACGCCCCGCCTGGCATGGCCATGTCTACGACATGGGTCTTGTCCGGGTGCAGCGTTAGCTTGAGCTCCTCAACCTTTTCTGCTACAAGAGCCAGCGCTGACTTAGCTTCCTCTTGCGTGCGGCACATAATCACAAAGTCATCAGCGTACCGCACCATGCGGTAGCCTGCCTTTGTGACTGCTTTGTCCAGTTGATGCAGATAGATGTTCGCCAACAGGGGGCTGATTACGCCTCCCTGTGGGGTGCCCATCTCTGCCGGCTCCCATTCTTTGTTCTGCTCAAAGATGCCTTGATGCAGAAACGAATCAATTAGCTTCAGGAGGCGCCCGTCCTTGATACGTTCCCCCACGAAACCCATCAGCTTCGTGTGGTCGATCGAGTCGAAGAACCCCTTGATGTCAGCGTCTACCACTACGGTGTATCCGCTTCGCAGCGCGGTGCTTACCGCTCTGAGCGCGTCCTTGCAGCTCTGGTTCGGTCGGAACCCGTAGCTGCACGGTAAAAACTCGTGCTCAAATATCGGCTCTATCACCTGCCGCACCGCTGCTTGTACCACTCGGTCTCTGACCGTCGGTATTCCCAGCGGTCTTTGCCCTCCTCCAACTTTGGGTATATGCACTCTGCGTACGCTCTGCGGGGCGTATGTGCCGGTTCTAAGCGCCACTTCTAGTTTTGCAAACTCAACGTCGCACCGCTTGCCAAACTCTGTAACACTTACATGATCCACCCCGGCACTGCCCTTATTTCTCCTTACTCCTTCATATGCCGCTTCCAGGTTCTTACCCCGATAGACTTTGTCCATCAGCGTAAACCACCCGTTTGGAACTCCACGTTCCAAAGCTTCCAACATTCGGTCACTCCATACAGCAGTACACCCGACTCCTCGCCGAGTGT
>CAZVWV010000008.1:3123-48658 GCA_964631745.1 uncultured Bdellovibrionales bacterium | reverse complement strand
TCTGTTACAATTACTTCACTGAACGGTGTTGCGTTAAGTTATTGAACCCGGCGGCCAGGATCTTCGCGTCAACTGCATCAGTTTGTTGGCTAGCTCTTTTTCAAATCAAAATTAAATTTTCCGTTCCAAGATCTCGCGCAGACTCGGGTTGCATCGTCAAATCCCTGCGTTAAAGGATCCTCTCCGGCCGCAAAAGTGCAGCCGCCTAACGCTTTCTCGCCATCGTAAAACGCCGCCACACAGAGCGCCTCACCAAATAATTCATCTAGAAAACTAAAGGCCTCTTCTGAGTCCGCGCAATGACAATGAAAAAGGTTAGCAAACGCAATAGTAATTTCTTCATTTTCCGTAAGCAGGAGCAGCTCACCCGATTGCTCAGAAGGTGAGGGGCGTCGAATAACCAAAGAGTCGCCAAAATTGTTGGATTTAACTTCAACCTGGATCTGAGTCGCAAAATTTGGATAGCGTGTTCTGAACGCCTCAAGAAAATTTTGTGAAAAGTGACTCGGCTTTACGATTTTTGACATACAATACTAAAAGCTAGCACAACTATCTCCTCAGTAAAATAACGTCAGCGCCAAGTTCAACAAGGGCATCAAAGCAAGCGTCTACAGCTGCCTGTCTTTCCGTTAAATATGGAGCTTCTCTTATCTTCTTGTCGAGCGCGATTCTTTCCGCTTCAGCGCCTTGACCGTTTCGATGCATTTGCAGCAAATCATTTTTCGAGGCACTTAGCGCATGCACTTTAAGATAAGCTCGTACAGCTTTGACTGCTCGCGCCACAAGTGCAGGATGCCTTTCAAGAAACTCTGTCCAGATCGAACCAAGTTCTTCTTTCTTAAGTCGGTTCGACTCTTCAATTAACTCATTCATATGTTCGGGTCCCACGAACATATGATGCAAATTAGTTGATTTCATTGGCCGCGCATTTACCCTGTCAATGATGGACTGAACTGAAAGGTCTCGTTCAGGTGCACAACTCTCAGGCGCTTTATCTTGGGGGTTTTCTCGCGCAGGTTCTATCATATAATGTTATGTGCGATGCTAGCTAATGTTCTGTATTTTCCCAAAATGATATTGCCAATATCACCCCAAGTCAAAATGCACCTAAGGCGCTAAGATTATTCTCAGGTAATTTTACCAATGTTGTGAGCTATTTCCCGGTATTACAGGTGTCCAACCTCGGGCGATCGTTGGGAATATTTATACTGGCAAAAGTTCATCGTCTTCGCTTCTTGACTCCGCGGCAATTTTAAACGCGCTGGCGATGGACTACTGTTTGCGTAGCTTAACAAGCTCAAACCACGATTCGATAACTTGCGGGAGGTGCCGCTAAAGCGGTACAACTAAAGCGGCAAAACATTCCTCACCGTGTGTATTCCAAATAATCATATGCGATATTTACTAATTCTGATCTTTGTTGGACTTAGCGCTTCCGTTGCTGTTGCACAGAGCAAACCAGTAAAAGTTGGAGTGCTGCTTTGTCAAACAGGCGGTTGCGCCGCGACGGGAATGGCGGCGCTACACGGGATTCAGATTGCGGTTGACGAAATTAACAATAGCGGCGGGTTGCTTGGACAAAGGGTTGAAATAGTTACACAAGATTCGCGGGACGGTGAATCGGCTCGTTACGCGGTAGAAGCGTTTCGTAGCCTTGCGCTAGATCCTGAGGTCCATTTCTTTATTGGCCCCAGCTGGTCGCCGGCCGGAATGCCGCTGATTCCATTCTTTAGATCACGGAGCGAAATTATCATAGTTTCTCCTTCCGTTGGGGTTAGTGATTTTAATGAGGCGTCGGATAATATATTCAACTTGCGACCGCCTGATAAAATTGGAACTCAGGCGCTTGCCAGGCTTGCAGCTAGGAACGCTTGGCGGAATGCGGCTATCGTATCCGCGCAAGATCCATGGGCAGCCGACCAAGCACGCAATTTTTCATATGAAATTGCTCGGCAAGGTGGGAAGATAGTGGCATCTGTGGAGCCGCTGCCAACAAGTGCCGACGTGCGGCCCGAGGTGTTGAAGATTGTGGCTACCAAACCCGATGTGGTCTTGTTTACGCTTTTTGTCCATATGCGAGCAGCGGCGAGATACTTGAGAGAAATGGGCTACACCGGCAATTTCATGGCAGTTCACCTTGACCAGAGTATGATTAAGGCTGTTAACGGAGCATTGGAAGGAACCATATTTTGTAACTTCCCGGAAGCCTCTCCAGAGTTTACCGATAAATATGTCAAACGATTTAAAGAACGCCCTGGAATCTCTTCTGATACGGGCTATGATGCAGTCCATCTTTACGAAAGGGCTATAGTGGCAGCCCATAGTTTTGATCCCACTTTGGTAAAACAGCAGATGCTTAAAATCGGATGGGACGGAGCTTCGGGCAGAATTACTTTTGATCCTAAGGGTGGAGTCAAAAGAGAGCCCAGGTTTTTTAAAGTAGTGGGTACTAGCTTTGTGCCCTATGAAGGGTAATTAATCATTGGCGTTCATTGTTGCTCCCACATTTTAATCTCCTGGTGCCGTGCTGACATCCGACCAGCACTTCTCGAAGATTCCCGGGCTGCGGGTGTTAAAAAATCTACCTGTTCGTGATTAGCGCAGCGATTAAAAGTAGTCCCTCACGTAACCCTCAACCCTCATGGCAGTAGATATTATGGTATTTGCTCAAAAACCCCGGGCGAAGCAGGGATATTAAGTAGCGCCGACGACTCGTCGGCCGGTGGTTATAGTGGCATTATCGTTTAGGGCGTAGCCACCACCTGCTCGCACCGGCTGTGCTGCCTATCGGCCCAAGAATTTGTGCCGCTACGTGGCACCGTCCGACGAGTCGTCGGCACTCCATAATATCCCTACTCTGCGCCGCGTTTGTAATTTGCCCGGGGTTTTTGAGCAGCTACATATTATGGCTATAACTATTCGTAATGTTTGAATTAAGTGGATTTTCGTGAAAATCGTTAACATGACCACCGAATTGCACGAAAATCGTTGCTAGGCGTACTGATATGCAAATAGCTGAAATTAAACGGATAGTTAACTTAGATTTTTTGATTAACCCGCTGCATGGTTCTCCCGCTACCTTTCTTTGGGGGGCACGGCAAGTTGGCAAGACCACACACTTGAGAGCGGCTTTTCCGGATGCATTTTGGGTTGACTTGTTAAAGTCTGAAGTGCGCGCAGAGTACCTGGTTAAACCGAATTTGTTCAGAGAACGGGTCCAAGCAAACGAATCGTCTTTAGTAATCATTGATGAAGTCCAGAAAGTTC
Source organism: uncultured Bdellovibrionales bacterium (assembly GCA_964631745.1). Lineage (GTDB taxonomy): Bacteria > Bdellovibrionota_C > UBA2361 > UBA2361 > JBGSMV01 > CAZVWV01. Next base: position 45,391 of record CAZVWV010000008.1, on the reverse strand, counting down.
CCGCACTATTAGACGAGGTGCACTGGCTACTCGAAAACAGCGCCAAGCGATTTGTTCTGTGTGGATCGAGCGCGCGGAAATTAATGCGCCAGGCAAAGAACCTTCTGGGTGGGCGGGCGATTAATTATTTCATGTTCCCGTTAACCACACAAGAAATTGGAGTAGGGCACCTGCCGCACTATTTAAAAAACGGCGGGTTACCAGTTCCTTTTTTGAGCACCGACGCCAAAAAGATTTCAAAATGAGTTACTGGCGAACGCACTCCGGCCAAGAGGTTGATTTGATACTTGGTGAGATGGATGTTGCGATCGAGTTTAAATCTTCGCTAACTGTGGGGAATAATGAATTGAAGGGGATGCGAAGCATGTTAGAGGAGTTTAAGGCGAGACGATCCATGGTTGTTTCTCGTGACTCGCAGCCTCGCGTGACCGCTGACAAACTAGAGATCTTACCGTGGGAGTTGTTCTGCCAAATGCTCTGGGCCGGTGAAATAGTCAAATTGAAATAGTCAAATAGCGAAGGTTCTAAGCCAGAGCTATCGCCCTGCCCGCGATAGCAATCCCTCAACTGCCTCAACATCCGAATTCTTCAACTGGTAAGCGCCGAACACCAGCGTGTCGATCTCCGTTTCAATGCCTGCGCCCTTGCGCGGATCGGTTGTGCTTAATCGCTGCTCACAGAGCCTAGCAAGGTCGGGCACATATCTATCAAAGTCGTTTGGCAGGAAAAGATTTTTCAGATCCGAACAGAGTATCTTTGGAAAAACCCGGCGTTGCGATTTTCTTCCGTTTACTAATATCTGAAAGGAGGTCAGTTTCGAGTTTAACACTGCGAGCAGGGCATAGGCGCGTTCTTTTGCGGCTTCGCCTGCTATTAAGATATGCAGCACAGATTTGTTGTAGAAATATGGCTCGTCTACGTATGTCGCCTGAACAATATTGGGCCTTGGGCCCAATATTTCACGCAATACTATGCGCGGACCTTGGAAGCGCTCCGGCTGCTGTGGCTCTGCCAGCCAGGGGCCGTGATGCAGATATTCGCCGGACCAACTTAGTGCATAGCGCCCGATGTCTTTCCCCTCAAGATAGGGGATGTGGTCTTCCGTCAATTTTTCGCGGTTGTGAAAGGCGCGTGTTTCAGAGTGTTCTAAAGTTTGCGGCGGCATTCCGCGCCCGGCTGCGTAGGCCTGTAACGCAATCATGGCGGTGAAACCAAACTGCTCGCTCTCTAGCGGGACCGCGTGCTGTGCTAAGTGTTCAAGCACCTGATTGTGCTCGGTTGACCAATGTAGGGGGATGCGCCAGGCGTTCTCTTCGTTACAGCTTGTTATAGGCACCTGCACTAGCGAGCCATCCTTAATTGAGAATCCCAAACCAACCCGTTGAATATCAAAGCTTGGATAACCGCCAACTTTTGTGGCTTGAAAGACCACGGTTTCGACGGCGATCTCCGGAAAGACATTATACTCGTTTATATAAATGTGATGAAGGGCGCCCTCGCTTACCAGAAGTTTTCTAAGATTGCGAGCGCTCTCAATTCCGAGCCAAGAGTTTGGCACAATCAGCGAAATCTCACCGCCTTTTCGCAAAAGTTCGTATCCCTTGGTGATGAAGAGCTGATACTTGTTCACCTTTCCGTGGCGATACTCTTCGTATAGCTGTTTGAGTAAAGAGTTCTCTTGGGCGCTAAGGCGTTCCTCGCGTGAGAGGCCGTATGGCGGATTTCCGACCACGCAGTCAAAACCACCCTGGCTCATTATGGCTGGGAAACTCACCTTGAAATCTATTGCGCCTAGCTCTTTGGCGGAATCGCGATCGATCTCCCCTACGAGTTCAGGAGAGATCAAGCTATTGCCGCATGCAAAGTTTGAAGACAAGTCGAGCACTTGTTTCTGGGCAAACAGAGGAAGTTGTGTGTCACGTTCGAGCTCCAACTGCAACGACAACTGGGCTAGCTGTACGGCTTTTGGGTCCTTATCTGCGCCAAATAAGCAGTGCTGGATAATCCAAGTTTTCTCCACCTCAGGATAGGCGTTGGCGAGAAATCTCAGGCCTTCGAGAAGAAACAAGCCCGAGCCGCAAGCGGGGTCCAGAATAGAAATAGGGAGATTCGGCGAGCGTTCACGTACTGCATTGATTGAGCTTGCCACCATGAACTTCACCACCTCGGGCGGCGTATAGATCACACCTTCATTCTTAATTTTTGTGTGATTGAGAAGCCTTTCGTAAAGGAAGCCAAGCGTATCTACTGACATATGCGCGCAAATCGGTCGAAGTTGCTGATAAAGAGCCGAGATCGGCTTGGAATGTTCAGATAAGAGCTCAAAATCAAAATCAGTGAAGAGGCCGGTCCTGTAATGCGCTCCACGCGCCCTAAGCGCCTCCAATATATCGCTGTTCGATAAGTCCGCCTGGGCACTCTGCCCCGTATAGCCAAGGAGAACCAAAGCAAAGAGGAGTTGCCTATGTTTGACCTCCGAGTCGCCCAAAGCACTCTCGAGCAAGGGAATCATTTTTAGAGCTAATTTCTTGGGGGATGAGTACTTGTCCAACCGCTGCTACCTTTTGGCCCTTTCTCATGTCCGTGGATGGGGTATATTTGAGCAAGATATTATGGTGAAAGCAAATAAGCGCTGCCCTTTCTTCGGGGTGGACAGCTAATGCTTTCTTATCAATGAGTTACGCTCCTCGGAGACAGGCTGCTAAATATGGAATTAGACGGGCTATTAGGTTCAGGCATTTCGCCTGTAGGGATGTTCAAGAAATTTCGGCCCACGGTTTTTTCCGAGTCGCCCTTAAGAGCGGAGATTTTCACTCGCGATGAGATGATAGAGCACGCTAAGCAGCTTGCTCGTAGACACAGGTTAGCGCCCAAGAAAACACGCGGTATTAATCTTATCGTTCGTTTCGAAGAGAACGATCGCATCATCGAAAAGGCTTACTTTGCGTTTGCGCAGACGGATACTTCCAAAGAGCAACTGACTCCCGGGGCGGAATGGCTGCTCGATAACTATCATGTGATTGAAGAGCATGTGCGCGATATCAAACGCCATCTTCCAAAATCATATTATCGAGATCTGCCCAAATTGCTCGGCGATGAATTCGATGGCTATCCAAGGGTTTATCAGATTGCGCAGGAAGCCATCACGCATTCTGACGCCGTCGTAGACCTAGATCTTTTGTCCGATTTTGTGCGTGGCTATCAATCAGAGAAGGTTCTCTCAATTGGAGAGCTCTGGGCCGTGCCCATTATGTTGCGCTTGGCCTTGATCGAGAACCTTAGACGGCTCTCTACCGCAAATTTATTAGTTAAAGACGCTCGCCGCGACGCGGAGGATCTGATTGACGAAGTTTTAGGAGACGAATCGCGCGCCGGAACGGATATCTTATTAGATCTCGCTAACCGCGTGAAAGAAAAGCCGGATGTGTTGGTCAACGGAGCAGTGCATCTTCTGCGTAAATTACGTGGCAAAGGGCTCAAAGCAGGGCTGACGCAGCAGTGGTTGGAAGAAAGGCTTCGAGAGCGCGGCACCGATCCAGAAGAGCTAATTCGTTTCGAACATCAATCTCACGCAGCCAATCAAATCTCGATTGGTAACACGGTTACTTCGCTAAAGACTGTCAGCAGTTTGAATTGGCGAAACTGGTTCGAGAACTTGAGTCAGGTGCATGCCTTACTTATTCAGGATCCCGCTAAAGTCTACGCCGCCTCAGATTTCGTTACGAGAGATAAAGTTCGCCATGTAATTGAAAACCTCTCGCGTTACTCTGGTGTTGACGAAACCCGCATCGCCGCTACGGCCTTAAAATTGGCGGAGCAAGCCGAGTTAAAGAGCGATGCGGACGGGAATGTTGTTGAGAGCACCTTAAGGGTCAAACATATAGGGTATTATCTAATCGATGATGGGTTGGCACAGCTAGAAAAGGAGATCGCTTACGAGCCCGCCTTTGTTCAAGCTTTGGGCCGAACCTTATTTAGAAACGCGCTGACTCTATATACAACTGCGATATTTACGCTCACTGTGGCAACTTTGGCTTACCTTGAGTTTTATTTGGTGAGTTTCGGACTGTCATTGGGGCTGCTGGCTGCTTTTGCGTTACTTGCGCTCGTGCCAGCAAGTCACCTGGCTAACGACTTGGTGCAGTGGATTGTGACGCATATTGCGCCCCCGTCGGTGCTCGCAAAGTTGGATTTCGAAAAGGGGATACCTGATCAGCATCGCACATTGGTTGCAGTACACGCCATATTTAACGAGAAGGAATCTATCCGCAAAGCAGTAGAGCAGCTTGAGGTGCGTTATCTCGGTAACGATGATCCTAACCTTTATTTCGCGCTCTTAGCGGATCTTCCAGACGCTTCTCAAGAGCATATTCAGGGTGACCGCGATCTAATCGGATATACACAACGCTTGATCGAAAACCTAAACACTCAGCATGAACGTGGTTCCGTCAAGCGATTCTTCGTGCTTTTCAGAGATAGAAAATTTAACCCATCCGAAGGCAAGTGGATGGGCTGGGAGCGAAAGCGCGGTAAGATCATGGAGCTTAACCGCTTAATTCTTGGAGCGGAGGATACCAGCTTCATATTTAGTGTGTATGACGCGCAGGTCTTTCGTAGCTGCAAATATGTGATTACTTTGGATTCTGATTCGCAGCTTCCACGCGGAGTGGCGCAACGTTTGGTTGGCACCATCGCCCATCCCTTAAATCGTCCGATTTTTGATGTTAATCGCCGATTGGTAGTTAAAGGATACGGAATTATACAGCCTCGCGTGGGAGTATCGCTTGGTAGCGCAAACGCTTCCTTGTTCGCTCGGATTCTTTCTGGGCATGCCGGTCTTGATCCTTACACCAGCACTGTCTCGGACGTCTACCAGGATCTATTCGGGCGCGGCTCCTATGTTGGTAAGGCTATTTATGATGTTGATGCCTTTGAAAAATCGCTTGGCGATCGCGTGCCCGAAAACGCATTGCTAAGTCACGATCTCTTTGAAGGATTGTTTGCACGTACGGCCTTAGCTACAGATATAGAACTGCTGGATGAATTTCCTTCGCGCTATAACGCCTTTGCCAAAAGACAGCACCGCTGGGTAAGGGGCGACTGGCAATTGCTGCCCTGGATTTTTGGGCGGGTGCCGAATTCTGAAGGGAGCAGATACAAAAATCCCATCTCAGCTTTGGGACGTTGGCAGCTAGACGACAATTTGAGGCGAAGCTTACTTGCGCCAACCAGCCTGCTCTTTTTGGTTCTGTCATGGCTATCGGTTCCGGCGGCCTCATTGCCACTAAGCTTATTCATTATCTTGGTGGTCGCATTCCCGCTGTATGCCAATTTGGCAAACGCGTTGGTCACGCCCCCACTAGGAATGCTGCTTGGGGTTTACGTGAAGGGCATCGGGCGAGATCTGATGAAGCATTCGGTCCAGGTGGTTCTGGCCGTCAGCTTTCTCGCTTATCAGTCCTATCTGATGACGCACGCCATATTAGTGACGCTCTTTCGGCTGCTTTTTTCAAAACGCCATCTGCTAGAATGGGAAACCGCATACAGCGCCGAGAAGCGCCTTGGCACCTCCCTACTGAATTTTACGGTGCAGATGTTCCCGGGAACGTTACTGACCGGGGCCATCACTGTGTGTCTCGTTTGGGGGCACGGTTTGTCCATGCCGTACGCTTGGCCGATTCTCTCGCTTTGGTTTATAGCGCCCATCTTGGCCTGGTATGTGAGTCAGCCGCTCACTCACTCTTCTTATCATCTGCAAAGTAGTGAGCGGGATTATCTTACCAGAATCGCCTGGGATACCTGGCGATTTTTCGAGCAACTGATGGTTGAGCGCCATAACTATCTTGTGCCGGATAATATTCAACTTGTGCCGAGTCGGGCCGTGGCAGAGCGAACCTCGCCCACCAACGTTGGGTTAGCGTTGTTGTGCATCGTCTCCGCCAATGACTTCGGTTTTATTCCGCTGAATGTGGCCGTGCGGCGCATCAGTAATACCTTTGAAACTTTAAAAAAGCTGGAGAAATTCAGGGGACATTTTTTAAATTGGTATCAGACCGTTACGCTACAAGCTCTTTATCCACGTTATGTCTCTGTGGTTGATTCCGGAAATTTTCTGGCAAACTTGGTAGCGCTGCGTGTCTCGCTCAAGGAATTTCAGCACGCGCCAGTTGTTACCCCCATGCACTGGGAACATCTTGCACGCCTATTAAACTTAATTTCCGATCGAGACATGGCCTTGGCGCTGGCAGAGGAAGTTGGCGCTGTTAGGCAACACCTTTCCGAGTATGCTCTAGGGATCGCTTGGATTAAACAACTGACAGTCCTAGTTGGAAATTTGCGAACCAAGGCAGCTCAGGTGGAGTGGCTGAGAAGCTTGGCTATCAAGCCCGATGAGAGCACTCTTTTGGCTAGCATTTTTTATGAACTAGAGGAGTTCGAGAAGCTAGACAATTTATTCAGTTGGTACGAAACGCTAGGGGAATTTACATTTTTCTTAGATCGACACCACAGCACACTAAAGGACTTCCCGGGGTTAAAGCACCGGCTGAATAGTTTAGTGAGGATTACTGAGGGACGGACGCTTTCGATCTCGTTACTGCTTAAGGTGCACCGAAGACTCGGCGCGGTCTTACAGAATTTTAGAGCCCTGAATGAGGGTGCCGCTATGAATTTGCCAGGCGCGCAAAATTTAGTTGCGCGTTTGGAAGCCCAGCTAATCTCAAGCACCATGGCGGTGGAAGGCTTAGCGGCGCAAATAAGCACCTTAATCGCCGACTGCAATAACGCCATAAATGAAGCAGATTTCAAATTTTTGTATGACGAACGCAAGAATGTTTTTGTAATCGGATATAACGTTGACGAGGCGCGTCTTGATAATTCCTACTACGATCTCTTAGCTTCAGAATGTCGAATCGCTTCTTTGTTGGCAATCGCCACCGGGCAAGTGCCACAGAAACATTGGTTCGCATTGGGGCGCGGGTTGACCGATTCGCCCGGCGGAAAAGCGCTGCTCTCATGGAGCGGCACCATGTTTGAGTATCTGATGCCGATACTTTTAACTAAGGACTATCCTGGTACGATTCTCTCTGAAACCTACCAAGCAGTGGTGCGGGCGCAGCAGATTTATGGAAAGCGTCGAGGCGTGCCGTGGGGAGTCTCTGAATCCGGGTATAGCGGCGTCGACTTCGAACGCACTTACCAATATTACGCCTTCGGTGTGCCTGGCCTTGGCTTGAAACGTGGCCTCTCTGAGGATCTGGTAATATCACCCTATTCCTCGTTTCTCGCTCTGCCGATCAGCCCCAAGGCTGCCATTGAGAATATTCGAGAGTTAGAGAGCGAAAAGGGGCGCGGAGAGTTCGGATTCTTCGAAGCTATTGATTTCACCCCTGAGCGCCTGACCAGCGAAGAGCGCAATCACGTAGTGATGTCGTTCTTGGCGCACCATCAGGGTATGTCACTAGTATCTATCGATAATTTCTTGAATCGCGGAATCTTCCAGAACCGATTTCACGCTGACCCAACCATTCGCGCCACTGAGCTCTTGCTGCATGAGCGCTTCCCTCATAGGGTACCCTCAATCGTGCCACATCAAGCGGAATTATCGATGCTGGAGCTTGCCGGTGAAGACCAGCGCGTTTCCCGTGGCGAAACCTTGACCACGCCTCATACGAAATATCCGCGTACGCGCTTGTTATCTAACGGCCGCTATTCGGTCTTTGTCGATAATGCGGGAAGCGGCATGAGTGTGCTCGATAAAGATGTGGCCTTAACGCGCTGGCGAGAAGACGCCGTTAAGAACGATTACGGCTATTATATATTCGTAAGAGATTTGGAGAGCAATAAAGTTTGGTCTGTCGCATATCAACCCACCCTGGTTGAACCCGAAAGCTATGAAGTTATTTTTAACCCCGATAAGATCGAGTTTAAGCGCAGGGATTTTGGCATACTGTTGCACACAGAAATCACAATATCACCGGAAGATAACGTTGAGGTTCGCCGAGTCACTCTTAAGAACCTTTCATCTAAGGTGCGCAAGTTAGAGATCACAAGTTACGCCGAGGTCGTGCTAGGAAAGGTGCGAGCGGATTTGGCGCATCCGGCCTTTGCCAAGATGTTTATACAGAGCGAGTTTGTTAGTGATTATGACGCTCTTTTGTTTTCTCGGCGACCACGCTCGGTGCATGAAGAACGGTTGTATTTATTACACATGCTGACCACCAATGTGGTTTGGGAGCGTCTGCAGTTTGAGAGTTCGCGCGCGAACTTTATAGGTCGGGGGCGCAATATCCATGATGCCGCCGTTTTTGAACCTGAAGCTAAACTGGGCCGCAATGTCGGTCCAGTCTTGGATCCCATCTTTTCCTTGCGCACCACCACAGAGCTTATGCCCGGGGCTACTGAGCAAGTTTCGTTCCTGACTGCGATTTCTAATAATCGTGAGGAGCTACTTCATACCGCCAAACGCTATCACGAGGTGCAAAGCGTCACGCGTGCATTTGAGATGGCCTGGAGTCAGAGTAATGTTGAGTTGCGGCATGAGCAGATTACAATTGCGCAGACGCACGTCTTTCAACGCTTAGCCAATGCAATAATATTTAACGTGGAACATATTCGCGGTGAGGCGGATAGCATCGCAAGAAATCGGCTAGCCCAGAGCGGATTTTGGCGCTTCGGAATATCGGGAGACTTCCCGATCGTATTTATCCGTATCGGGGACCCTGCACAGATAAAGACCGTTCAGGAAGCGCTGCTGGCACACTGGTATCTGCGCTTACGAGGATTGGTATTTGATCTGGTCGTCTTAAATGAGTATCCGGGCGGATATTTACAAACTTTTCATGAGGAACTTGAGGCTCTGATCAAACATGGATATTCAGCCTCCATGGCCGAGAAGCACGGAGGAGTCTATCTTAGAAAGCTCGGTCAGCTATCTGACAACGATGTTGCCCTGGTTCAAGCGTTCGCCAGGGTGGTAGTGAACACAAGTAAGGGAAGCTTGGCGCAACAACTGAGCTTCGACATCCCCGATGCCGAGCCGCTCAAGTCGCGAAAAGCGCTCTTTAGTTACGTCAAAGAGGAAGCCTACCCTGAATTCGTGCCGAAATCTGCGCTTGAGATGTTTAACGGCTTTGGCGGGTTTAGCGATAACGGTTCGAGCTATAGCGTTATTGTGAAAGACGGCGTCTTCCCCCCGTTGCCGTGGTGTAATGTGGTTTCGAATCCGAACTTTGGCTTCTTGGTCTCGGAAGCGGGCGGAGGTTATACCTGGTCAGAAAATAGCCGCGAGAATCGCCTGACACCATGGAGCAACGATCCTGTGTCGGATCACGTGGGCGAGGCGCTTTATATTAGAGACTCCGACACCGGAGTTTATTGGAGCGCAACTCCGCGGCCGGTTCCATCTAAAGAAACCTATCTAATAAAGCACGCCTTTGGGTTCTCTCAATTTGATACTCAAATTAAAGGAATTCAATCTCAGCTTGTGGTTTCAAGCGCCTCTAGCGATCCTGTAAAATGGTGGACTCTCAAACTTAAGAACACCGATCTGGAGAGTCGTCATATCGAAGTTTTTCTCTACCTTGAATGGGTGCTTGGTATTCAAAGAGAGGAGAGTATTCGCAATGTAGTTACGGATTATGACAGCTTCTCGCAGACGCTCTTTGCGACTAATCATTACAATAATGAGTTTGCGGGGCGGTTCGTAGTTGTGGGCACAAATCAGGATTTGGCCACTTTCACAACCAGCCGCGAGGAGTTTTTAGGCCGAAATCGTGAACCGGCATCACCTTACGCGCTTGAAAGTGTGGTGACGTCAAGTCTTGCTAATTTAATCGGCTCTAGCCGAAATTTAGTGTCGCTCTCGGGGAAAGTTGGTGCGGGGTTAGATAGCTGTGCCGCTTTGGGCGTGCAGGTGGCACTTAATCCCGGCGAGGAGAAAACCGTGCTGTTCTTTATGGGTGAGAGTCGCAGCGTTGATGAGCGTAAGCGCGATGCTAACAAGTTTCGTTCGCTCGAATTCGCTACTCAGGAGCTGGAGAAATCCACTAATGGCTGGAAGGCCATCACCGAGGCTACAAGAGTCAGTACCCCCGATCGAAGTTTTGATTTGGTCATGAACGGCTGGTTGCTGTATCAGGCCTTGGGTTGTCGAATTTACGGACGCAGCGCATTCTATCAGAGTGGGGGCGCTTTCGGATTTAGGGATCAGCTGCAAGATGCTCTTTCGCTTCTATATTCAAAACCTGAACTTGTAAGAAATCAGATTCTAGTGCATGCGGCGCGGCAGTTTGTGGAAGGGGACGTGCAACATTGGTGGCATCCACCGACTGGGCGTGGAGTACGCACGAAGTTCTCGGATGATTACCTCTGGATGCCGTACGTAGTGCATAAATACATCGCGGTTACGGGGGATTTTTCGATCCTTGAGGCCGAGGTCGGATTCATTGAAGGCCAAAGCCTTGAAGAGAATCAACATGAATCGTATATCGTGCCCAATGTTTCAACCAGAGTCGGTACGATCTATGATCACTGCGTGATTGCGCTGGATCGCGCGCTTAAGTTCGGTTCGCATGGACTGCCCTTTATCGGCTGCGGCGATTGGAATGACGGCATGAACGAAGTCGGCATGCATGGTCAAGGTGAGAGCGTTTGGCTGGCGTGGTTTTTGGCTGATATCCTCAAGAATTTCTCACAATATGTGGCCGCTAGACGAGACCAGTACAGAGCCGATGATTATCTAGGCAAATCGAAGCAACTGGTCCAGGCGGTCGAGCAGAATGCCTGGGACGGAAACTGGTATATCCGCGCCTTCTTTGATGATGGAACGCCTCTTGGATCGCATAACGCCTCGGAATGTAAAATCGATTCTTTGGCTCAATCTTGGAGCATTATCACCGGACTAGGGAATAGCGAACGCGGCAAGACTGCCATGGATAATGTTTACCGTGAACTAGTCGACCGCGAAAATCATATTATTAAACTGCTAACGCCGCCTTTTGACACTAGCGAGCCGCGCCCTGGTTATATCGCCGGGTACCTGCCAGGTATCCGCGAAAACGGCGCTCAGTATACGCATGCGGCCGTGTGGGTGATTATGGCGAGCGCCATGATGGGTAAGGGGAACCTCGCCTTTGAATTATATAGCTTAATAAACCCGGTAAATTTAACCTCGGATAAAGAATCTGTTGGTCGATATCAGGGCGAGCCCTACGTCACCTGTGGCGATGTGTATTCAGTGTCGCCACACGGCGGACGCGCGGGATGGAGTTGGTATACCGGCTCCGCTTCTTGGCTGTATCTGGTCGGAATTGAAACCATCCTTGGTCTGAAGGCCATGCCTGACGGTTTTCTGATCGACCCATGCGTGCCGTCGGGTTGGGATAGATTCTCGCTAAAGATTAAGATTCGAGGGAGGAATTTGAATATCTCTGTACAAAATCCGAAACGCATAGAGCGCGGAGTGCTCTCACTAAAGCTAAATGGAATCGAGGTGCCCTCTAAAAAACTCAGTTTCGAGGATCTCGAAGAATTATCGGAAACACAGACGCATGAGGTTGAGTTGGTGATGGGGGCGTAATGCAGTTCGTGTTGTTACTGCTGTTACGCGCAGCGATTTTTGCACTTAATCTCTTGCCGCTTAAGTTTCGCATCGGCGTTATCACCTTCGTGATTCATTGCGTAACCTTAATAATTCCACGATTTAGAAAGACCGCCTTTGTTAATTTGAAATTAGTTTTTCCGGAGCGTGATCTTGAGTTCCATAAATCAATCTTGCGGCGTTCGTATGCAGAACTAGCCAGAGTCTTTGTCGATTTTGCCAGATTGCCGAAGTTAGATCGGGCCTGGGCGGATGCGCACATCAAATGCAGCTTCTTGCCCCGTTTTTTGGAGCTAAAACGACAAAACCCGCACAAGGGAGTTTTAATAGCGACCGGACATTTAGGAAGTTTCGAGTTGCTGGCGCACTACATAGCAGCGCAAGGGTATCCCATTAGTTTTATCGTTAGAGCGTTTAAGTTACCCAAAATCGATCAGTGGTGGAGAAGTGTTCGAGAGGCCAAAGGTAATAGGGTTATCTCCAGAAAGGGCGCCTTCAAGAAGATCATCTCTGAGATCGGTGAGGGCCGCGATGTGGGGATTCTGTTCGACCAGAACGTTACCAGAAATCACGCAGAATTTGTGAATTGGTTCGGAGTACCAGCAGCCACCACGCGAGCATTGGCGATAACGGCGTTACGAACGGAGGCGCCGGTAATCGTGGCCTCAATATTTTATGAGCACAGCGACCAATATTGTATAGAGGTGAAGGAATGTGATTTTTCTAAGCTTTACCAAGATAAAATTAGTTCGTATGAGCAAAAGATATTTAAGATCACGGAAGAATGCAGCCAAAGTTTACAGGAAATGATTCGGAAAAAGCCCGAGGCCTGGTTCTGGATGCATCGACGCTGGAAGACTCGGCCGGAGGAGGAGAGCGCGGGGGTGTATTAGACATGTCCATCGAGTGTTCCCAACGAATTCTTTTAGTTGTGGTTACGCTAGTGCTGGCCGCTGGCCTAAGAGTCCTGTACGGCCGTGGCCTTGGCTATGAGGCCGACGCAAAACAATTTAGCGAGTGGGCAGATACCGGCGCAGAGTTCGGACTGGCCGAGATGTACACCAAAACTAGTATAAACTATCCGCCACTATCGGCATGTCTTTTCTGGGGAATCGGGAAAATTCGAAGTGCCTACCCGGTTTTGAACCTAGAAAGAGCAGTTGAATCGTAGCGAGGTTGCGGAGATGGCTGAAGATCTTGAAGTTTTCGACGGAATTGGCACGGAACCCTAGCACCGCTAGGGTGAGTACCAATTCCTAGAAAACTTCAAGAGATTCAGACATATTCGCAACCGTAGTAGATTCAACTGCTCTTTCTAGGTTGAAAGAAGTGGGCTGGCGTCACCTTTCAGTCAAATTACCGTTTATGTTTGCCGACATCAGGGATATGGGCCCCCGCTCAATGTAGCGAGCCACGAAGCGCTCGCTGTCAGGTTCGCCGGGCAACCGTACGCCATATCCCTCAAGCCCGTAACTTCATTGGTTCAATGCTTTCGTGCTTCAGCACCTGCGAGAGTTCCCATTCGGCCTGAAGCCCCATCCAGAAGTCGGGCGATTGATTAAGAGCCTGGGACAATTTCACGGCCATCTCGGCACTGATTCCTCTCTTGCATCTACAAATCTCATTGATGACTGAGTGCTTCACTCCGATATGCTTAGCTAGACCTAGCTGCGTTAGGTCACTGCCATCTATAATGTCTTGCAGAACCTCACCTGGATGAACTGCTATAAAAAAATCTTTTTTAAATTTATTTTTCATGGTTCTCTCATTCTCTAAAAGATTCGCCTTAATGGTAATCCACTATCTCAACATCAAATGGCCCCTCTTTCACCCAAACAAAACAAACTCGAAACTGCTTGTTAATCCGTATATTATGCTGCCCACTGCGATCCCCTCTTAGTTTTTCCAGCCGCCAACCTGGGACAAAAAGGTCCGACAGATTTTTGGCTCGATTCAGGGCGGCCAGTTTAATACGTGCCACTTTGTGTAAATTAATCGGCAAGAGCCGCCTACTCTCGCTACTGTCAATCCCTTGAGCAATTTCCAGGGAAGCTCTATTACGAAAGTTCTTAATCACTATGATTAATGTACCACTATCCAGGATAGCGTGTCAAGACACCCCCAGGCCTCTCCTCTCCACAAAAACCACCACGCTAGGGCCTCTACTTAAACTAGCTTAAATATACTTTTAATTCTCTTTGCGGAACTCGTTGATATTGTCGGGGATGATTGGTTTTCCTATTCTTATCCTTCCTTTCTCGACCCTTACTTTCTGACTAGTTGGCACATTCACCCCCCGTCACACCCAATGTCCAAGCTTTTCGCGCTTGGTCTTGATATATCCGGCAACATGCTCGTTCAGCGGCGCGTGTAGGGGCATGCGCTCCATTACCTGGATGCCGTGCTGCACTAGCGCATCTATTTTTTTAGGATTATTAGTCATTAATCTGATTCTCTTGATCCCGAAACAATCAAGAATTTTTCCGGCTACGGCGAAGTCGCGCTCGTCTGGTTTAAAGCCCAATTTAATGTTGGCTTCAACTGTGTCGGCGCCGTGATCTTGAAGCTCATAGGCCCTAACTTTGTTTGAGAGCCCGATGCCACGGCCCTCTTGTCTTAAATAAAGTACTAGTCCGGCGCCTTCCTGTACGATGCGTTGCATCGCCAAACTAAGCTGCTCGCCGCAGTCGCAACGCTCACTTTCAAAAACATCCCCTGTTAAGCATTCCGAATGCAGTCGCACCAAGAGCCCAGGCTCCGCCGCTTTGCTTATATCTCCGTAGCAAAGAGCCAGATGCTCTTTATTTAAAACGTCATCGACAAAAACAGAAACTTGGAAAGCTCCGTAGTCTGTCTCCAAACTCGATTCAGTTACTTTTCTGACGCGCGTGTCATGTTGCACACGATAGCGCAGGACCTCTTCTACACTCGTGATTAAAAGTCCGTGTTTGCTGGCAAAAGCCTTAAGCGCCTCTCCACGGGCCATACTGCCATCAGAGTTCATGATCTCACAGATTACTCCAGAGGGCGCAAAGCCTGCAAAACGTGCCAGATCATACGACCCCTCAGTCTGCCCCCGTCGGCCAAGTACCCCGCGCTCATTTGCGATCAACGGAAAGACATGCCCCGGCGCTATAAAATCATCCGGCTTCGCGTCAAGGTCTAACAACTTCTGCATCGTAAACAGGCGAGCGCTGGCGCTTACGCCTTGATTGGCAACGGCGCGATGGTCAACGCTCACGGTAAAAGGAGTATTAAAGGGTGAATTATTATTAACCACTTGCAAAGGTAAGTTTAGCCGCTCCGCTACCTCTTTTGATAAGCTCATGCAGATCAGCCCACGCGCTTCGCGCATCATAAAGGCCAGCGCGCTTTCCGATAAACATTCCGTCGCTAACACCAGGTCGCCTTCGTTCTCGCGCGACTCGTGGTCAACCATGATAACCATCTGCCCGGCCTTGATAGCCTCTAAGACCTGTTCAAATGGCGCAAGGAATTCTGACATGCCTCGTTACGCCGCAGCGTTCTCCCTCAAAACGTAACGCGCCAACATATCAATCTCTAAATTCACTAAATCCTCGGCTTGAAGTGCGCCAAGTGTGGTAACCTCTGCGGTATGGGGGATAATGTAAACGCAAAAGCGCTCCGGAGAAACCTCGCCCACCGTCAACGATACCCCTGAAATGGAGATTGAGCCCTTCGGAACAATATAGGCCCGCAACGCTTTTGGTAATTCAAACACTAATTTCAAACAGTTCTGATCATCCTCACGCGCCGTTAGCCGTGTAACGCTGTCCACATGGCCAAACACGAAGTGCCCATTTAAGCGATCACCGACCTTGAGCGATCTCTCTAAATTCACTCGTGAGCCAGCACCTATCGCCTGAAAGATCGAACAGCGTACGGTCTCTGCCACCAAATCAAACGCCAAAAGACCTGGCTCGCGCCTAACAACGGTTAAACACACTCCGGAGACGCACACCGAATCACCAATTTTAAGATCGTTTGTATCAAACTCAATCTTCGTCTTCAGCACAAGCCGTGCAGGCGCTTTTGTTGGGTTAAATTCCAGCACTTCACCTAACGATTCTACGATTCCTGAGAACATATCTATCTTGACGCCCTAGTTACGCCGGTCTTTTTGTGGTGTTTCTTAGGGGTGCCTTTTGCAACTTGAGGCTGCTTATTATTTTTCACACGCTTGCGCTCAGAAAGACTCTGCAAAGCATCAACAAACTGACTAATATCGGAAAACTCTCGGTACACAGAAGCGAACCTGACGTAAGCGATCTGGTCGACTTGCTTTAAGCCGTCCATTAAAATATCACCAATCTGACGACTCGATACCTCTTTAAGTGGCAATTCGCTTAAACGAAACTCTATGGTCTCTATAATCTTGTCGATCACCTCAACGCTGACCGGTCGCTTTTCACAGGCCCGTACTATTCCCGCTTCAATTTTGCTGCGATCGTATTTCTCGCGCCGGCCATCTTTTTTGACGACCATCGGTAATGCTAACTCCAGCCGCTCAAAAGTCGTGAATCTAAACGCGCAAACTCCACACTCACGTCTGCGCCGAATAGCGCTTTCATCCGCGCGCGTGTCAATCACATGTAAAACTTCAGAATGACATTTGGGGCATTTCATTAGCTAACTAGCCTGTGTCTATACAACGGAAACTTCTCGGCCAGAGATCTGATCTCCTCTCTTACGAGTTGCAACTTGGTAGCGTCCCCTCTGTCTTGGACGGCACGGCTAATCAACTGCGCCACCGTGCTCATATCGGATTTCTTGAACCCGCGCGTGGTCAAGGCCGGTGTGCCGATACGGATACCACTGCAAACGGTTGGGGGTTTAGGATCAAACGGTATAGTGTTCTTGTTAACGGTGATACCGACTTTATCCAAACACTCTTCGGCTTCCTTGCCGGTCACATCTGCTGGCCTAAGATCAACCACAAGCAGATGCGAATCAGTTCCGCCGGAAACAATGCGAAATCCAAGTTTTATGAGTTCAGCCGAGAGGGTCTGCGCGTTCTCTATGACATTTCTGGCATAAGTCTTAAAAGCAGGATCGAGCGCTTCTTTGAACGCCACAGCTTTAGCGGCAATAGTGTGCATATGCGGCCCACCTTGTAATCCTGGAAATACCGCTTTGTTAACCTTCTTTTCGTGAGCGCTTCGCCCCATAATAATTCCCGAACGGGGACCCCGCAGAGTCTTATGGGTGGTGCTGGTTACGATATCAGAATGCGGAACGGGCGTGGGATACTCCCCAGCAGCCACAAGCCCGGCGTAGTGGGCGATATCTGACATCAGATATGCACCGACCTCATCTGCCACCTTTCGAAACATCTCAAAGTCGATGCGTCGTGAGTAAGCTGAGGCGCCGCATATAATCATCTTTGGTCTGTGCTCTCGCGCCAAGGCCCAGACCTGCTCGGAATCTATCAACTGATCATTCTCGCGCACTCCGTAAGCCACGATTTTATAATGTTTGCCGGAGAAATTTACGGGACTCCCATGCGTAAGGTGACCGCCTTGATCAAGGCGCATCCCCATCACGGTATCACCCCTATTTAACAACGCCTCAAAACAGGCCTGATTAGCCTGCGCGCCCGAATGCGGCTGCACGTTTATGAAATCAGCGCCAAAGATCTTCAGAGCGCGTTCGCGGGCGATATTCTCAACATGATCGACAACTTCGCAGCCGCCGTAATAGCGATGCCCCGGCAGCCCTTCCGCATATTTATTAGTTAGGGTAGATCCATTAGCCTCAAGCACTGCTTCGCTTACGAAGTTCTCGCTTGGGATCATCTCGAGGCCGAACTCCTGACGTTCAGTCTCTCTGCGGATCAGAGAGAATATCTCTGTATCCCGCTCACGTAAACTCTGTTCAATGGCCAGATTTGAACGATCATTAGGCATACAAATGCCCTCCTTTTATAGTAGGTTGCATAACTTACCTTACAAATTGAAGCGACTCAAAGTTATGCAACCTACTATAACGCCGACCGGAGAGAGGCAAAACAACAAATAGTGCGCCGCATATCCGTCGAATTGTAAGCAACTTATGTGGCGCACTATGAGCTGCAAGTATACTATGCTAGGCTCAAAAGTCCAAATAGTTGGTCTAACTGAAAGAATTGAGGGTACGATTAACCCTGACGCTCTTCTATATAAGCGATTACGTCTTTAACTGTCTGAATCTTTTCAGCGTCCTCATCAGGAATTTCGATATTGAAATCCTCTTCGAGCGCCATAATCAATTCGACAATATCAAGGGAATCTGCGCCGAGGTCTTCAATGAAAGATGCTTCGGGAGTGACCTCCTCAATGCCCACACCAAGTTGTTCGACAATCTTGGCTTTTACGCGCTCAGCAATATCTTCGGATGCCATTCCACTATCTCCTTAAATTACAAAAGTGCACCTAACCTCAATCGACTTTATCCGACGGGTGCTTCATGAACACAAGATTTAAAATTTAATCAGGGCAAGAGTCAATACGCGAGAGCTTAAAAACTATTAAAAATTATGCAATTCGGGGAATCAGCATCTATTAAATTCGAATATATACAATGATATTATATGGTTAGATGCGCTTTCGGTAGCTGCTCAAAAACCCCGGGTAAATTACAAACGCGGCGCAGAGAACGGATATTATGGAGCGCAGGCGACTCGTCGGCCGGTGCCACGGGGCGGCACAAATTCTTAGGCCGACAGGCAGCAGCCGGTGCGAGCAGGTGGTGGCTACGCCCTAAACGATAATGCCACTATAACCACCGGCCGACGAGTCGTCCGTCGGCGCTCCACTACACCGCCGCCTGCACTTTACCCGGCCGTTTTGAGAAGCCCCTACATGTACATTCCGCCATTAATTCCTATCACCTGGCCCGTTAGGTAGGTTGCATTGGGGCTCGCTAAGAAGGCTACAAGCTCGGCAACCTCCTCTGCTTGTCCGTAACGCCCGAGCGGTATCACGCTTAAATGCCCTTCCTTTACCTTTTCGTCTAAAGCGCTGGTCATATCTGTTTCGATAAAGCCGGGGGTGATTGCATTAACGGTAATATTTCTCGAGCCCAACTCTCGCGCCATGGATTTTGTAAGCCCAATCAGTCCAGCTTTAGATGCTACGTAAGCCGCTTGGCCCGCGTTGCCCATCTCACCCACTACTGAGCTAATATTAACTATGGCTCCTTTCTTTGCTCTAAGCATCTGCTTAGAAGCTGCGCGCGCGCAGTAAAATGACCCTGTCAAATTGGTATTCAATGTTTGCGCCCAATCTTCGTCTTTCATGCGCATTAAGAGTCCATCTCTTGAGATTCCGGCGTTATTCACCAGAATATCAACCCCACCAGCACTGCTCTTAATCTTATCGAAGGCCTGATCAACTTGCGCACTGTCGCCCACGTTAAACCCGATTGACTCGGCAACGGCCTCGTGTCCTTTACAGAGCGCAACTGTTTCCTGCGCCGACTCAGGACTCGAACTATAGTTTACGAATACTCTTGCACCTAACGCAGCTAATTTCACGCAGACGGCGCGCCCGATTCCGCGAGAACCTCCTGTAACCAGCGCAACTTTTCCAGACAAGACTTTTTCCATAATTCTATTGCTCCTCCCAATATCCCGCGATTATCAGACTAGTGCAGCGGAACACAAATTTTACCACTTACCGCCCCCAGTCAAAAGCTGCACTATTCCGACGTAGGAGGAACCCCCGGAGGGACAATAACCTAGTACGCTGGTCACAAAACCCCTCGCATGTGCAGAAACTTGTGTTCCAGCGTACTAGTTCTCCATCCCATTTGAAGTCCGTACGCTGGTTACGCTGGTATCTGCCCCATTCAAAGAATTGAGCGCCTCCATTATGGTTGGAACCAACCTGTGCCGAACCAGCTCGTGAGCAGTGCGCACGGCGTTCAGCACTGCTCTGGATTTAGCCGATCCGTGACACACTAATCCAAGCGCATCCAACCCAAGCAGCGGTGCCCCGCCAAAGCTATCCGGATCGAACTTATCCTCACCCAGATGTTTAAGAGATGGACCAAGCGCTAATGCCCCCAAGCGGCCCCAAAGCGATTTAGAAGATACACGCTTTATCTCTTTAAATGCGGCCTGCATACCACCTTCAAGCGCTTTTAGAACTACATTGCCAACGAAGCCATCGCAAACCAACACGTCCACACTCTGGCTAAAAATATCGCGCCCTTCTACGTATCCGATAAAATTAATCTGGGACATGCGCGCTAAAGTTTCACGAGCCAAACGTACTATATCGGTGCCCTTTGACGATTCCGTTCCGTTCGACAGCAACCCAACCTGTGGCTTGACGATTCCAAGATGACAGCGCGCATAGGCCTCGCCCATCAGAGCAAATTGCACCAACTGATTGGCCGAACACTGCACATTCGCGCCGACATCCAGCATAATACTAGGGATCTCCGTGCCCGGCTTAGGGATCATGGTAGCGATGGCAGGGCGCGCAATTCCAGGTAAGGTTCCACACGTTAAAACCCCTGCTCCCATGATTGCACCAGTGTTGCCGGTGCTGACGACCGCAGCGGCCTCACCGTTTTTGACAAGCTCAAAGGCCACGCGGACCGAGGCTTGAGGTTTGCCCCGCAGGGCGCTTCCCGGCGACTCCTCCATGGTGACCACCTGTGAGGCATGCCGGATCTGAACTAGGTCGTCCGAAATCTGTTTGTGAAAATCTAGTCGGCTTTTTAAAGTAGCCTCATCTCCAACGAGAATGGAACGAATTCCGAAACTACGGGCAGCTTCTACCGAGCCGTCAACGACGACATCGCTACCAAAATCCCCGCCCATGGCATCGACTGCGATGGGCAAGATGTGTTGCCCAGCTTCCGTCACGCTTGCGCACTAACTTGGACAATCTCTTTACCGCGGTAATGCCCACAGGCCCCGCAAACGCGGTGACGCCGAACCGCTTCCCCACACTTCGGGCAAAGGATGGCATGCGTGCGGGTTAGCCCGTCGTGAGCCCGTCTCATATTACGTTTTGAATGTGATGTTCTTTTCTTTGGAACTGCCATAGCCTTAAATCCTTGAAATCTTGTACCTAAAATGAGGCAGGTGATAATAGCAAAGATTCCGTGTGAGCTCAAATCTGGTAAACGGCTTAGCATGTATCGGTGCTGCCCGTAACACTAGGAGTTGCTCGTTTCTAGAATT
Source organism: uncultured Bdellovibrionales bacterium (assembly GCA_964631745.1). Taxonomy (GTDB): domain Bacteria; phylum Bdellovibrionota_C; class UBA2361; order UBA2361; family JBGSMV01; genus CAZVWV01. Next base: position 24,596 of record CAZVWV010000008.1, on the reverse strand, counting down.
ATTCCCGGGCCGGCACCACTCCGGCACAACTGTCCGTTCAGGCAAGGCCACAGCTGTCCGGTAGAAAGGTGGCGGTGATGCTGTAATTTCTTGATTTCAAAAGGAAAAACAGGAGTTTGCAGTTGTCGCGATTTGAATTTAACCACGGAGAACACGGCGGTCACGGAGAGAGAAATCCTCAATGTTTTCTCCGTGTTCGCCGTGACCTCCGTGGTTAAAGACCCAAATTGCAATGTTCTACCGGACAGCAATGAGGCAAGGCCTGAACGGACCAATAAAAACAGTATATTCAAGCGCTTAGCTTGTTCGGGAATTACGCAAAATCTCCATGCTGGCCTGGAAGCGGTCCTTCAGAGTCTGGCTGAAGGCCTGTAGCGCTGCCATAGCTCTTTGCAGCTTCACTTGCAAAGCTTGCTGCACACCTTCAATCTTGGCATCGGCCGCAAGTTCTTTCCCGATTACATCCTCGTATGCTTTCTTAAAATCCTTGCCCACTTTACTATTCAGGTCGCTAAGTGAATAGGACGTCATCAAAAGGTCCTCAATGTTTTCTGCCTGTGCGGCAACGTTATAAGCAGCAGTATCAGCTTCCGTTTCAGCCTTCACTCCCTGAGTAATCGACCACCCAAGGCTACCTTCAATTAAATTACTAGACATAAAAGCTCCATTATTACAATTTTAAAAAGCGGGCCCTTGTTCCATCGCAGTATCTCAAAGCCCTCAGAACCTTATCGTGAATTTTATTAAAAAGTTTCCTGATTTAGGGCTGCTTGACGATAATATTTAATCCTCGGTACAGTGTCTGGCCGCACATGCAACACAATGGACCCGAACCACAGCATTCCCCGCGCTACCCGAAACTGAGTGTCGCGCTAAGCATGGCTGCATTAGCCTACCTTATCGCCCTCATTTTAAGCTTTAAGGGCCAGTGGTTTAACCCTCACTCCACTGGCGGAGACGCCACGCAGCAGCTCTTCCCCTTTTATCAGGCGATCGCGCCCGATATCTTCAAAGACGACATAATCTTTGAATCCATGAAGTCATACCTGGCCCCGCTGCATTGGTGGATTGGCTACGGGACTACGCTCCTGACCCACGACCCGGTCATGACCGGACACTGGATCATGCTGTATCAGTTTCTTACAGTTTCACTCTTTCTTTTCTTGACGGTTCAATACCTTGCTAGCACACCCGCTGCTCTGCTGGCACTCATATGGTTTATGCATCAGGAGCAGCTTATCGGCAACATAGCCACCGGGCTTCCGCGTGGCTGGATCGGGGCTATATTAATAGCTTTCCTGTATTTTCTTGTGCAGAAAAAACACGCCCAGATCTGGATTGTGCTATTCGTGGGAAGTCTCCTAAACGCTGTGGGCACATTCGTGGCAGCCATCTGTTACGGGTCGTTTATGGTGTTGGGAATAACAAAAGCTGAATCGCGCCCAAACTTTAAAAAGCCCTTCATATTGGCGTGCATCTTGGCCCCGCTGCTTCTGGTGACAACAATGATGGCGCTCTCCCGACCGAATGGTATTGGAAAGATGGTAACACTAGCAGAAGCAAGCAAAATGGAAGCCTTCCAGCGAAAGGGCGGGCGCTTCCCATTTTTGCCGTTTTTGTCGGTTCAACAAGAGTTCCAAAAAAACGCCTTCCGATCTTTTGTCAGCAAGAAAGCCAAAATGCCTCGTAATTTCCGACTGATATTGATCGGCGGAGTAGTATTGTTGCTGGCTGTCTTTGCCATTATCGGTCGCGTCACCAGACGAGAGATTCTTCAACGCGAAGTCTTGCTGCTAATCGGCTCTGCGACGGCGGCCTACCTGCTTGCAAGAGTTCTAGCCTTCAATCTTTATGTACCGGCACGATATCTAAACTGGCCATTTGGGATGGCCTGGACCGTGCTCTTTCCTGTGGCCCTTTGGAGGTCGCATGAAGCGCTGCGGAGAAATAAATTCGGAAAGCTTCTCGTTAGCGTCATAGCTATAAGCGCGTTAGCGATAGTGTTAGCCGGTACTGGTTTTCGAGTCGGTAAACGCGGGGCCTTGGCAACTCTTGATTTAAGCCGCAAGCCAGCGCCTCCATACGCATGGATTAAAGCAGCCGCTCCTCGCACAGCGGTCTTAGCGAGCCACCCAGTGTATATCAACGCGCTTCCGTTGGCGGGGATGAGACGAGCTTATATAACGGAAGAAACGGCGCATCCGTTTTACGACCAGTACTGGGCGGAAGCTCAAAAGCGCATATCTGTTTCGTTAAAAGCTTTCTACGCTGAGGATCTAAGTGATTTAAAGAGCGCCGTAGCCAAAGAGAGAATTGATTATTTTATCTTTCCAAGGAGCTATTTTGAGCTCGGCTCAGATGGCAGCGGGCTCTCTCATAGATCTATTTTTAAGCCTTTTCTGACTCTAAGCCGGGAATTAACTGCCAGAACGCCAGAAGCATACCTGGGTTGGCGCTTGCTAAATCAGTCTCAGGGGCAGGATCCGGACTTCATAGTTTACCGGGATAGCGAGTGTGTCGTCGTAGATCTAAACCGGCTCAACTAACTCAGCGAGGGCTATCCACTACCAGTGCCCGCAACCCTTAGAGAGCGGATGCGAGAATGGCACACAAGGATATTTAGCAATAAAGCTATGCACCGATAAAAGATAGGCGCCCAAGAATCCAAGCGTTACAAAGAACTGAAACACCAACTCGGTAAATTCGGTCGGAATTCTAGTCGGGGAAACTTGCGGCATAATGATCATATATTTCTCAAGCCAGATGCCGACAAAAATTAGGGTGAGCACTTTTGTTAAAGCCTTGGGCGAACGTTTCAGATCCTCACTTAGAAGCAAAATAAACGGCATGATAAAACAGGCTGCAAAGGTAGCCCAACCCAAGCCCCACCAAGGATAAATACGCGAACGAATAATCATCCACTGAGTCTCTTCCGGCAAGTTACCGTACCACTGCGGCAAAAATTGAGAGAAGAACATGTACCCCCAAAGCATGCAAAAGCCGAAGGTTAATTTGCCTATGTCCCAAAGCTGCTGCGTCCCGATACAGCGTTCAAAGACGGGACTCTTTCCAACAAAATACACGACCAGTAAGCCAAGCATAGCCCAAGCCAGATAAATATTTCCGATAAACTGGAAGGCTCCAAATAGGTTCGATACCCATGATTTATCCATTCCCATCACAAGCTCAAACGAGAAGAGGGAATAAATAACTGCGTAAACCACGATCAATAAAGGCGCGTTCCAGGAGAGTTTGCGCTGTATCTCGACAATTTCTTTCTCTGAGCCCTGCCAACCACGAGCCAAGTACTGATAAATCCAATCCCCCCAGTGCGGTCGCGTAGCGGCATTCTCGCGCAACACACCGATATCGCTGCGAAGCGACAGGCGCACAAATCTTGACATCATGAAAAACAATAGAGCCAGTAGCAATCCGAAACGCACGTAGACAAATCCTGCTTGCATCCACCACTCACGCCCCGGCATGGGCTGGCCGCCGCCCCAAGGGAAAAGATACGATTTTCCAAACCAGGTCAGCATAAAAAGCATCCAGGCCCAGGGCAGAAAGGCTACGTTGGCTTCTGTGATGCGTCTAACTGGAGGGGCCCATTTTGCGCGCACGATCTGCACAATGGCGGCGATGATCACCCCCCCGCAAGATAGCCCCATGAAGAACACCAGATTTTGATAATACGTAGCCCAGGCCAGCTCCAGTGGATATCCACCAAAGGTCGCTACTACAAAGGTTAGCGCGCCCAGACAAATAAATAGACTGGAGAGCCTCTTGATACCCATTGAGAGCTTAATGGGCTCGGCCTTCATTACCGCATCTATATCGATATGAGTGGAAACATTAAATGACATACTGTTGTTTCGCCCTAATTCTTAGCCTGAACCGATCTGATGTAACTTATCACATCCCAGCGTTCGTCGGCCGAGAGCTTCCAACCAAGACGCGGCATAAGGCCAAATCCTAAATGAATAGTGCTATAAATACTTGCGTCAGATCTATTCTTAAAATCACCGCTGCCGATATTGGGCGGCTGCTTCAGTTCAAATTTTTGGCCAGCTAATCCAGGCGTCCAGTCGCTCTTACTAATATCTCCATGGCATGCGGCGCAGTTAACAGAGAACAGGCGCTGGCCATTTGATATGGCCTCCGAGTTCCCCTGCTTGGGGTTGGTTAATCCCATCCCCTCCGCTTCCTGGGCGGAAGAGATGCGCATACTCAACGACCCCACGGGAATTGAATTCGGAGACTTTGGTTTCATGATACTGCCAGCGCGCATCTGGTTTGCCACCATATCATCATTGAAGGGAAGCGCGCTGCCATTAACTGGGACAATGCTTAGTAGAAGCAAAGCACAAGCAAGCGAGCCATGAAGCTTGAAGTGTTTAAATTCCATCTTCAACCCTCACCTCTTCCGCGCCGGACCGAAGCAACTGAGCCTTCATTTCCTCAACCTGGGACGGCTCACATCCGATCACTACGCCAAATTTATCGTAAGAAAATCTGGGGTCATACCCGATCTTTCTAAAAATGTTCGGCAGCTTACAAAAATGTAAAATCGCTAAAAGCGTGGCCACGCCGCCAAAGAGAATCGTGCATTCATAACCAATTACGACATATGCAGGTACCGAAGCGATAGCCTTAGCGCTAACTCGTAATGGATAATCCATGCTGCACAGTATAGGAAGGGCAAACCCAAAACAGCATCCGAAAGTAGCCGCCAGAATATTGACTATTCGCACCGGACTACGTTGATTATCACAGGCATGGTCGATCTCATGACACCCGAAGGGAGAATACACTTTAAAATCTAGATTACTCTCCTTAGCCCCTTTTATGGCCTTAATAGTATCATCCAGATACCCGAAGATTCCCACTACTGCGCGACTTCCTTTCATATCGTCCTAATGATGATCAAGTCCGTGTTTATCCCGTAGCGGGTAAGGCAAGATCTCTTTAATCTCAGTAATCGCCACCGCCGGGAAGAATTTAATAAACAAGGTCATCCACATTCCAAACCATCCAAACGCTCCGATGGTGATGCCAACATCGATCCAACTAAAATTATAACTACCCCATGCCGCCGGTATATACTCACGTGCCAGCGATGTAAAAATAATATTAAAACGTTCGAGCCACATCCCAATATTGATAATGATCGAGAGGATAAACAAGAATGTAATATTTCTGCGAAGCGGCGCGTACCACAAACTGAGCGGCGCGATACAGTTACAAAATGTCATGCCCCAAAACGCCACCCAGAAATCGCCAAAAGGTCTAAACCAGAACTGGAAACGCTCGAATTCGTTATTGCTCCACCAAGCGCAATAAAACTCGGTGATGTAAGCGTAACTGACTATACCGCTGGTGAGCATAATTAGCTTCGCCATTGCGTCAAAATTATCCTCAGTAATGATTTTTTCTAAGTGATAGACCTTCCTAAGCGGGATGGCGATAGTCATCACCATGGCCACGCCGGAAAAGATCGCCCCCGCCACGAAATACGGCGGGAATATGGTAGCATGCCAGCCCGGCACGATACTCATCGCGAAGTCCCAAGACACCACACTGTGTACCGAGACAACCAAGGGGGTCGCAAAGGCCGCAAAAAGCAGATAGGCAGCCATGTAATGCTTCCAATTCGAATTCGAACCGGTCCAGCCGATCGAAGTAATTCCGTACAGCATCTTTCTAAAGGCGCTTTTGGCCTTATCACGTGCCACGGCTATGTCGGGGATGAGTCCCACGATAAAAAAGACGGCTGATATGGTAAAGTAAGTCGAGACCGCGAAGACGTCCCACAACAAGGGCGAACGGAAGTTCGGCCAAAGAGTGCGCTGATTCGGATACGGCATCAGCCAGTAAAAGAACCACGGCCTGCCAAGATGTATCAGTGGGAAAAGTCCCGCCGTCATCACAGCAAAAACCGTCATGGCCTCGGCCAAGCGATAGATTGACATTCTAAAGCGCGCCCGGAAAAGATAAAGCACTGCGGAGATTAACGTTCCGGAATGCGCGATACCAACCCAGAAAACGAAATTTGTAATGTAGCAGCCCCAAGATATTGGATGCGATTTGCCCGAGGCTTGCATACCAGTCAGAATCTGATAGGTCCAACACGCTCCGCCCACTAAAGCTAAGCTGATACAGATAACCAACAGCACAAACCAGCCGCCCGTTGGTGGCTCAAGCATTTTGAGCACCGAATCAGTTACAGAGGCGTATGTTAACTCCTCTTTCTTGGCGTGCTTTTCACAAATTGCAGCTTCCATCTTCCTCAAATCCTGTATTTCACATCACTTAAATAAGAGACCGAAGGCTGTGTGTTCAAGTGATGATCAAGAATTTTATAGGCGCGCGCATCGCGAGCAAGCTTAGACACCTCGGATTTAGGATCGTTTAAGTTACCAAAGGCCAAGGCCTGAGTTGGGCAGCTCTGCACACAGGCCGGCTTAACCTCGCCGTCACGCACCAAGCGGCCAGCATCTTTAGCGGAATCCTTGGCTTCCAAGATACGCTGCACACAGAAGGTACATTTCTCCATGACGCCGCTGTCTCGTTTGGTAACATCCGGATTAAGCTGCATATTGAGAGGCTCTGGGAATTCGTATTGATACCAGTTAAAGCGGCGAACCTTGTAGGAACAGTTGTTTGAGCAGTAGCGCGTGCCCACGCAACGGTTGTAGATCATATTATTAAGGCCCTCTTCACTGTGATAGGTCGCATACACCGGGCAAACCGGCTCACAGGGCGCATTGCCGCAATGCTGACACATCATCGGTAAGAAATTAACCACGAGCTCCTCTGCCGGCCCATCGAAATACCGCTCGATTCGCAACCAGGACATCTCGCGCTCTTCCCAACAAATTTCTTTGCCAGCAACAGGGATATTGTTCTCAGCAAAACATGCTACCACGCAGGCCGAACAACCGGTGCAAGATGCGAGATCCACTGCCATGCCCCATTTGTAAACAGGGTGCTCGCGTTGTTCATACATCTGTAACGGTTCATGCACTTTGTGCTCAGCATGAGCATGAGCCGAGTGTGCAGCCGCGCCACCAAGCACGGTCGTGCGCGCTAATTCTCGGCCGAGCTGAGAATCGCTACCTTGCACATTCACCATCTTGGCGCGACCTCGCCCACGGATAAGATCAACCCGGGCAGAGACAAAACTTACGCTCTCACGCCCGCTACCGGATACGGCAGGCAACATCTCTAAAACGTTGCCTCCGCCGACCTTCTTGGCATATCTACCGTAGGCTGTATGACCTTGCCCGATGGGAACAGCCACCACCGATTTATGCACATAGGGGGTGAGATAAACAGGGACACTCAATTCCCCGTAAAAGTTCCGCACAGAAACCATGTCGCCATTTTCCAAGCCGTTGGCTTTGGCTGTATCCGGATGAATCTCGGCCCAAGTATCCCACACTACCTGCGAAATCGGATCCGGAAGCTCTTGTAACCAGGGCCTATTGGCAGCTCGGCCATCGAACGTCTTAACCGAAAAATAAGGTAGCAGCACTGGGGCCGTGCTCTTTGAGCCTTTATCGTCAAAGGTTGCGCTGTCGCCAGCTTTTGCATTAATGAGGGTGAAAATTTCGCCGCTTAGTTTAGTTCTATTTCCACTCTCCGATTCTCTACGCGGGGTAAAATACCCGCCGCGCTCAACTGACTCATTCCAGAATTTCTGGAAGCCCATCCCCATTCCAAGCACGCCGTATAGTTTTTCCCATGAAGCCTTGAGAAAAGTCTCAAAATCTTTAGCGCCGCCGAAGGCGCTCTGATCGCCCACCTTTCGTGTAATCTCAATCAACGAGTCGCCAAATGGCTTCGTGTCAAAGATCGTCCCCATGGTCGGCTGCTGCAACCCGTACACGCCAGGTGCAAAACGCACATCGCCCCAACTTTCTAACGAGCTACTCGAAGGCAAGATCAGATCTGCGCCCTGGGCTGTGTCATCAAGATGAGTCGAGAAACTCACAAACTTTTGGGCAGTTTTGCGCGCGTACCCAAACCCATAACTCGAAGGTAACGAAAATTGAGGGTTCGTGCCGTAGGTAAAGATTACCGAATAATCCCCCTTAGTCATGCTCTCAATGGCTTTATTCAACTTAGTCAAGGAGGTTCTGGGCTTTCGCATAGCGCCGATCAGAACTGTTTCGCCCACATTTTGCAGGACAGTGTTGATAAGAGCGCAAACCACCTGGAGAGCCTTCTCGTTAGAAGATGCAGCCGCCGAACCACCGGCTATCACCAATGATCTTTTTGCGCTCATCAGCGCATTAACAACCAGAAGTATCTTATCTTTTTCAACGCCAGAATCCGCGCATACCTGATCCAAATTCACGGACTTACAGATCTCCATTAAGCGCGCGCGATTATCGGCAGCAAGGTTATCCCCCCGTCCGCTTTCCAACAAAACTTTGAGAATTCCTTTGGCAATCGCAAGTTCGCTACCTGGTGCTGAGCAAAGCCACAGGTCTGCATTGGCTCCGGTAAGCGAGAGCCGAGGCTCAACATGAATTACCTTAACCGAGTCGTGGGATTTTCTAGCAATGGCCCAATCACGTGCAAAGCCTACGGGCGATACCCATGTTTCTAAAAAATCCGCCCCAAAATTCAATACGACCTGCGCCTTGTCGAAACGATACTCAGGTATTCCGTAGCTGCCGTATACGAGTTCGGAGGCCTGCGCTAAAGCGATCGGTTGAAGCGCGTCGTAAACTACGTGCTCGACCTTATGACGCTCGCACCATGCAGCGATTAGCTCCTCATTCGCGCCTGAGATTTCGCCGGTGATTAGCAGCTTCTTACCGGAACCTTTCAAGAGGTCGGCGACCTGGCCGTAAGCAGCCTCCCAGGCGATCGGAGTAAAGCCAGAAATACCCTTTTGAAGCGGCTGGCGAATGCGATCCGGATCGTAGTGCCCCTGAAGCGCAGCTTGCCCAAGCGCACAAAGTCCGCCGCGGTTTACCGGATTTTGTGGGTTACCTTCAATTTTTACAGCACGCCCCTCGCGTGTGCGCACAATGGTACCACATGCGGCACTGCATTCCGAACAAGTTGAACTGTACCAAACCGCCACTCCGGGGATCTGCTCTTGCTCACCTTTCACGAAAGGCAAAATTTTCTGAGAAGGGCTGTCGGCACAAGCGGCGACTCCTACAGCGGTAGAGCTGGCCCCCAAAATCTTCAAAAATTTGCGACGTGACATGCCGCCGGACGCTGTGGCCTTCTCGTTGGTCTCCACCTGGGCCTTCCCGTTAATCTGTACTAAATCCTTCTGAGCCGACATTCCCAAAACACCTTTAATGATGACAAACCACGCAATCTATACTTGCGCCCTGGGCTCGATGACATCCTATACACCAACCCATCTTCATCGATGAAACCCGCTCGACCTTTTCCATCTCGGGTATCTGCCCGTGACAGCTCTGACAAGTTACTCCGGCTTTAACATGCCTTTTGTGATTGAATTTCACATGATCCGGCATAACGTGCACCTTAACCCAAGGGATCGACTCGCCCTGGCTATAATAATCAGCGCCAATTTTTGCGATTTCAGCCTTGGTGGCGTCATCACGTTTAGTTCCCAGAACCTGCATATGGCACCCCATGCAAGTTTCCACCTCGGGAATGGCAGCGTAGGGAGCTTTAGCGACTGACCAATGGCAGAACTGACAATCTATCTTGTTTTTTTGGACATGCGTAACGTGACTAAATTTGATGGGCTGCTCAGGGCTATGTCCGCGAGCTCTCTCAGGTGGGCCAAAGAATTTAAAATGGTCCAAAAGATTAAGATCCCAAAGCGCCGCCTGCCCGTTGTCCCAGACGCCGGCGCGCACATCGAGTTGTGCGTAAGCGTCCTGCTCGGCTTGATTGGCCTGCTCAGCGCTAAGACGCTCAGGCAAAAAAACCGTGCCAAGGTAAAGTAACCCTAAGCAAAACGAGATTAAGATAAAAAGGACAGGCGACTTAGAAAACATCGAACACTTTCGCTAACCAAACTAGTACTTAAGCAAAGAAACAGATTCCGAAAATCACGTCGAGTATGCTATTGCAGTTACACAAACGTACGGGATCATCTAACCTGAATTTTGATCGAAGAAAAGACTTTATCTAACAATCACTTAGGAGAGCTACTCTTCATCTAAAGAACGCTGTTTTATGAAAAATCTAAAAAAAGTATCGGGCCCCCGGTTAAGTTGGGCGCCCAGCGCTACAAGGATTCAAAACTCCAACGCTGCACGTTTTATAAACTCTATAAACGCGAGTAAGGGCTCTAACCTTGAAAGCTTCGGGGACCTTTATGATTATTCAATCGCGCAGCCCGCTCAGTTCTGGGCTGCGCTTTGTGATTTCTGTGAGGTAAATTTCTCAAAGCGCTACGATTCCGTGCTAGAAAACAGCCAAGACATGCTTTCCGCTGTCTGGTTCAAGGGTGCCACGCTCAATTTCGCTGAGAATCTGCTGCGCACACGCACTGAAAAATTGGCTTTAATTTTTCGGGGCGAGGACAAGATTCGTAGAGAGATGTCCTATGCCGAGCTTTATTCCGCAGTAGCCAAGTTTGCATACACGCTGCGCGCATGGGGAGTCGCCAAAGGTGATGTAGTCGCGGGCATGTTGCCTAACATGCCCGAGGCGGTTGTCGCCATGCTCGCTACCACAGCCATAGGCGCTATTTGGACCTCTTGCTCGCCGGATTTTGGCGTGCCGGGCGTGGTGGACAGATTCGGACAAACGGACCCGAAAGTATTCCTATTCTGTGATGGCTACTACTTTAAGGGGCAGAAGATCGACACGCTAGTCAAGGCACGAGAGGTAAAGGAGAGGGTGCCCTCGATACGGCACGCCGTCGTTGTTGAATACGCAGGGTCAACTCACGCCTTGACTGATACTTGGGAGGGAGCACGAAGCTTTGCGGACTGCCTTAATAATAGCGAGACTGAAGTTAAATTCGAACAGCTTCCGTTCAATCACCCGCTTTTCATCTTGTACTCATCCGGCACCACCGGAAAGCCAAAATGCATCGTCCACAGCGCTGGCGGAACTCTCATAGAACACTTAAAAGAGCTGATTATTCATACCGATTTAAAGCCCGAGGATCGATTCTTTTTTCAGACCACTTGTGGCTGGATGATGTGGCCATGGTTAGTGAGCGGATTGGCAAGCAATGCAACATTGGTGCTGTACGATGGCTCACCGCTTATCGGCAAAGGGGATTTTTTATGGCAAATGGCGGAGGAAGAAGGCATTACGATCTTTGGCACCAATCCTAAATTTCTGGCTCTGCTCGAAAAAGAGGCTCTGTCTCCAGGCAAGCAGCACAATCTCTCCGCGCTGCAGACCATACTTTCTACAGGCTCTCCGCTTCTCCCGGAGAGTTTCGATTATGTTTACGCCCATATCAAATCGGACCTAATGCTATCCTCGATCGCGGGCGGTACGGATATAATCGGCTGCTTTGCGCTGGGCTCGCCTTGCCTGCCGGTGTACAGAGGCGAATTACAAACAAGGAGTTTAGGTTATAAAGTTGAAGTCTTTGACGAGCACGGAAAATCACTGCGGGGCGAAAAGGGTGAATTGGTTTGCACTGCCCCCTTTCCGTCGATGCCCCTGGGGTTTTGGAAGGATGACGGCACAAAATACCAAAAGGCTTACTTCGCACGCTTCCCAAACGTATGGCACCACGGCGATTGGGTGATGCTTAGCGAGCGCGGCGGGTTAGTCTATTTTGGCAGATCAGACGCGGTCCTAAATCCAGGCGGTGTTCGAATAGGGACGGCCGAAATCTACCGGCAGGTCGAATCGCTGCCTGAAATCGTAGAGAGCCTAGCAGTTGGTCAAAATTGGCAATCCGACGTACGCGTTGTGCTGTTTGTGAAATTGAAAGACGGAATAAACCTGGACGCTGCCCTTATCGATAAGGTCAAAACGACTATTCGCAAAAACGCCTCCCCCTTTCACGTACCCGCCAAAATCATCGCGGTGCCGGACTTGCCCAGAACTCGTAGCGGAAAACTGGTGGAGCTGGCGGTCAGAGATATGATTCACGGGATTCTGCCTAAGAACTTAGACGCGCTTGCTAATCCTGAAACTTTGGAGCTTTTTCGGAATTTGCCTGATTTGGCGGTGCCGTAACGGCTGATACCGTCTCTCAATTGGTGCTGCCTCTTGGCCTAACATTTGGTGCATTTCTAGATCTTGCCAGACAAGATTGGTTCCCCTACGCTTTTGCCAGGTATAATCTAGGCCCAAATTTTAACTGAGTGATTTAGGAGAGAAGCTCATGTCATTTATCCGCACAATTTTGCTAACCTCGACTGTTTTCTTCGCCCTCTTTGATGCCAGTGCCGCCACTAAATCGGTAAAGGGCAAGGCGCCCTCTGGTTCTCAAATTTTAGTAATATCTAGCACCGGAAGCGCGATACGTAGCTCAGGTTCAGGACAGAGCACTGTAAGCTTGCCTGCTGGCAACAAAGGTCGGCTTTACCTAACTGATTCAACGACAGGGGCCTTAAAAGCTAATGTGATCCTCGCTATTAAGAAGGGCAGTAAATATTATACTTGGTCGCAGGCCAAAGCCCAGAAACTTTGCAAAGGCTCAGCGCGCGCGGTTTACGGATTCGCGGTAAAGGGTAATAAATTAAATGTAGGTAACATAAAAGCAAAAACGGGCTGGGCTTATGTTACGGCGGCGCTCACTCCCTCTCAACTTAACAAAACCGCCTTAGGAACCATTAACAATAAGTGTGAGCCGACCGCCACCGCTGCCACCTTAGGTTTGGGCACTGCGGCCTCACAACGAATTCAAGCGCGCAAACGCATTCGCATTAACGCAGACAGCGCTGATTCTGATAGTGATGGTTTAGAAAACGTGGTCGATGCCGACGACGATGATGATGGAATCTTGGATTCATACGATGCGGATACGAGCTTCACCACACCTCCGGCTGGCGAGTTACCCACAAAAGTCAAACTTTTCTCGAACATCAAACCGGAGATCCAGAGTAGCTTGAACGCTTACACAGAAACCATTACCGATGATCGTATCGACACTTTGGTAAGCCATTCAAACCTCGCCATTCAGGTGGCGGGCGGAAATACCTTAGCTACCGAGCTTGATTGCGGAGCGCTGGATTATTGCAGCACAGGCGGCACTGGAACATCTAACAACCAGCCCTTTCCTGCTAATTTTGACGCCGACTCCGACGGCAAGGGTACGATCGTTCCAGGGGGCACCGGTGATTTTCAGCTCACCACCAACGCTTCAAAGTCCACGATTGGTGGCGGCGATGTGCTAATTGAAGAAGTGGATAATGGCGATGGCACCACTACAACCATCCCGGCTATGTTAAGCTTTATATTCAACACGACTCCGGCGGTGGCTTCTTTAACGATGGACGCAAGCACTGTCACCCCAGTTTATCCGGCAACCGATGGTATGACCGGTTCAGCCAATAACCCTTTCGTTGCGCCGGGCGGCTGGGATCAAAAGTTAGTGGTAACTGCTTATCGCCCACAGCGCGAAGGCATTAGCGGTGCCGGAGAAGGTGCCTTGGTCGATATTGGCAACTCGAACATCTCGATTGATATTCCAAATACTGCCTGCGTTGGCTCCGGAGGATGCTCCGGACAAAATACTAGCCGCTGCCTTCCAAGCTCCTATACCGAGACGGACTCGAATCTGGAGGCTTCAGGTGACAAGCTTAAAGATCTGCGAGCAGATCAAGACACGGACACTGCCAATCCCAGCGCCAATCAGGTCACCTTTACGGTTGATTTATCGACTTGTTTAAGTGAGAGCTGGGATAGCGGCGAGAAGTTGGCCATTGATCTTCAATTCAGCAATGACGTGGGGGACAACGCGGCGCAGAAGTTTTATATAGTGCTACCGTAAGACGGAGGATTAGAGGGCGAATTAGAGGGCGGAGTGCCGCTGCAGCGCACCGCAGCGGCAGCCGTTAAAACTGAGTGATATTAGTTTCATCAAGCGGCGTGCCGCTCACGGCGGTTGTTGTCGCGACCGCGTTGGTGCTGGGGTTAAAGAAGAAGATCTTGGTTCCCGTTTGGAAGGCGATCTCTTCGCCGGCTTCTTCGGCCAAGAAGTCGCCGGTAAATACAGTGCCTAGCCCGGCATAGGTGCGCGTCACGACCTTTTCCCCGTTTGTATCGAATACGGTCACAGTCGTATCCGTTTCGTCACTAGTTACGAAACATATATAATCTCTGCCATCAGACTGCGCTACACCGAAAGGTCGGGGACGCGTACCCACGGCAAAAGATTTGGGTATGCCATTAATAGTTTTTGAACGTCCGGTCATTATGTTTCGCAAAACCAGGCGCGCTCTTTTGGGGCTAACTTTTTTGAATGTCGCCAACCAGTCGCCCGTACCGTCATAGTTTAGGAAAAACGCACGCGCGCCAACACCCCCAAGCCGAAATCTTCGCACTCTGGCTGGGGAGCCGGAAAATATCCCACGCTCAACGGACCACACCAGCTTGTCTTTAACTATGCGCACTACCGCTGCATCGGTAATGCCATCACCATCGAAGTCGCCCCCTGATAAAACTAGATCGCCGGGTTTGCCGAAATTCACCTGCGTAATAGTGGAATCGTCGCTTAGGATCTTCCAAACAAGATTCTTCTTGGCGCTATCTGGACGTATTACTCCGATATTAGAAGACCCACTGCTAAACCAGTGCCCGATCGCGAGCCCATCAGTTAATAGGCCAAAGCTGCTGTTGATCTCTTCGGTCAAGGAGTGCGAACCAGTAGCTTTCCATAGCACCGAGGTCCCGCTTACCGCGGTATAAGTAACGTCAGAAACTCCGTCTCCGTCAAAATCGGTTTGAACTTGGGCCGTTGCGGGCACAGCAAAGAATGCAAGGCCGAACAATTCGAGAGAATATGCGATCCAGAAAATGACGAGTAAAGCGCGAAACATGCCCATAGACTACACCATCAATGACCGATCTTGCGAGTACGATCATTAGCTCCCCGTATCACGCCCTGCGCACCCAAATAGCTTTTGGAGCTCAGTAAAATCCCCGGCCAAATTCCTTCCCCTAGAGTAACCACGTTCGGTAATAAGGGCTAACAATCTATGCACCAATGCAATCTCTTCCTTGGAGAGCGCTGGCATCAATCCGCGCAAATCCTCTAAATCGCGTGGACGACGAACATCGTCGCGCGCCAACAATTTCATAGCAATCAGATGCTCTTTGCGAGCTACCGGCACTAGCAGCTCAGGAAGCACTTCAAGTACTTCGCTATCGCTAACAATTTCAGCCTCGATTCCACAGGAGGCAAAAAGCAGGTCCACGACCACTCCCTCTACTGACTCTGTTGGCGCGAGTCTCACCGTTGAAAGTCGATTCACTGCGGTTTGCTCAATAAGCATCTTCACTAGCCGTCCCTCTCCGACTAAATTGCGAACTATTCCTTCGACGCTCTTGTCGTCTTTTACAGCAACCACAAAATCAATATCGCGGGTTAATCGTGGCTCGGCCCGCAAAGTAACCGCAAATCCTCCCACTAAAGCATAGCTTACTTTAAGTCTCCTAAGCGCGGCGTTAATTTCCCGCAGTGTACTTTCAAGATTTGTCGAGCCGTTCACAGCTTTCTCTCCCGCATAGGTCCGGCGCAATCTCCGGTCTCGGCACCAGGGCGCTCCATAATCCAGTCCGTCACAAGTTTCTCACGTTCGTCATTTGCAAGCTCCGGACGCTCACGCTGTAGACGCGCGCGCACTGCATTTATGGCAAAGTCAAATAACTGAAGGGCCACACGGAAACGTGCTTGATAAACTGCAACCTGGCGATCTTTCATAACTTGTTAACGTAAATAGGGGGAAACCGAACACTAAGCATCAACTGACATCAACTCGGTCTGTAAAACCAACTTAAAATAATTATATCTCACTATGCTGCAGCAAGCGAGCAGGAAATGGCCCCACTAGCTTTGCTAAGATCTAAGATAACGTAACAGCCTGAAAGCCTTGTCCGGGAGCCTTCTATGATACAAGATACTTAGATGCCTCGATTAAAGCTCTTCCCTTATCTTGTCACAGCTCTCATATCAGGTCTTATCGGGTACGGCCTACGTCCTGCACAAGTAACGAGCACTTTAGAGTCTCAAGAAGTTGCAGCGCTCTCCAAAAGGCTAAACGAGGCCCAGGCCAGGGAAGCTAACTTAAAGAAAAGAGTCACTGAGTTGGAGGGCGCTGCTTCTAGGCACGAGAGCGGTAGCGGTGCGGCTTCTGTTGCAGCTGCGGCCGTTAATTCACCCCGAACACCGGCCCATCTTCCAGCAGCTAATCGCCGCGTCATGCGCTCATTCTTTGTGGAACATGAGTTGGCTGAGATCGAGAAGTACTCCGCGCTTAGCGACGAGGAGCGTGATGCTTTACAGCGAAAGTTTAATAGCATGATGGAAAACCAAGGCAAGCTCTTGCCTTCGGAGCGTTCCATAAACGCTTTGGATGCGGAACAGAACTCCATACTTAAAGATGTGCTAGGAGATGAGCGCGCTCAAGAGATCGTTAAGCAGCAAGAGGCTGCCGAGAGACGGGAATTAGATGACGCCTTGGACCAGGCTACATTAACGTTTTCTAGGAAGCTTTCATTAACTTCTGAGCAGGAACGTGCCACCCGAGCAGCGCTATCGAATGTATTAGAAATCACCAAACCAATGCGTGAAACCCTGCAACTTAAAATGCAGGAGGTGGGTTTGCAGCACCAAACTAACGATCCTGAAGCGCTGAAGTCCGCCATAGATGAAATGCGTGACTCTCAGGCGGCCTTAAGAACGGCCAAGAGAACCCTGCTTCAAGAAAAGCTAAGTGGAGTGCTGGGCCAGGACCAAGTCCAGGCCCTTTCCGACGAAATCCAAGCCAACCCGGACTCACTTTTTGGGATTAGGGGATACTGAGCTCTTTAGGATCCAGTCCACCGCGGCAGCAAGCGTCTTAGCTTCATAACTTGGCGGCACTGCCATGGGCATGGCAGGCTGCTTAGTCTCACGATGGATCAGCGCAGATCGAATCCCAAAATTCTTAGCAGCCTCAATGTCAAAACTGGTATCGCCAATCATGAAGCTTGCGGCTTTATCAAGTTCGAAATCTTTGGCGGCTCGGTTGAACAGTTCAATGCCCGGTTTTCTACAGCTGCATCTGTCTGCCGGGCTATGCGGACAAAAATAAATGCGATCAAAGATCACGCCCTGGGCGCTGCAAGCTTTCAGTAGCTCACGATTTACCACAAAAAAATCTTCTTTGCTGAAATATCCCAGGCCGATGCCAGGTTGATTAGTAACCAAGAAGAGCCTAAATCCCGCTTCCCGCAGCTGCTTTAGCGACTGAACCGTATCCGGAAAAAGTTTTAGCTTCTCAGGTTCATGTAGATATTCAACGTGCTCTATCAGAGTTCCGTCACGGTCCAAGAACACTGCGGGTCTTCGTTCCGTTTTAGGGATTGTGATACTCGTAGAGGCGTACCCAAGCACTTTTTCAATTATCTTTGAGCTTGAATATCCAGGCTTAAAAGGCAGTATTTCGACCCTGCCGCCGTATGCTTCAACCAAAGAGCTGGAACTTAGTTTAGCCTTATCGTAATCACCGGCTTTTAGATATAGATGGGGCTGAAGTAGCTCGATGTTTTGATTGTTATTTGGTTCATCAAATATAAACACCGCATCGACACTCTCAAGCGCTGCCACTACCAAGGCACGGTCTTGCGCCGGGACAATCGGACGAAGATCTCCTTTATTTCCTCGAACAGAGCTATCCGAGTTAATTCCGACTATTAAGTACTGGCATAAAGCTTTGGCCTCGGCCAAATACTGCACATGGCCAGGGTGCAAAATATCGAATACACCAGAGGTAAAGCCCACCTGCTTTCCCTGCGCACGTAAATTCGCGCTTAGCTGAACTACCTCATCTCTGGTAAATACGCCCATAATCTTCCTGATTGATATGCCACAATCTGTGCCCCATTGTCTGCGCCCCATTGTCTGCGCCAGTGTATGCCTCAGCCGGCCACTTGCAACGAAAAATATCATATAGTCTAATGTAACCGTAACACCATTGCGAGAAGTTATAATGACATCAAATACCATAAAAAAAGCTGTAATTCCCGCTGCTGGGCTCGGTACCAGATTCCTGCCCGCTACAAAAGCCGTTCCTAAGGAGCTGCTACCTATAGTAGATGTTCCCACTATTCAGATTATCGCGGAGGAGGTTTCAAAAGCCGGTATCGAAACCGTGGTTTTGATTACGGGCCGAGGGAAATCGGCTATCGAAGATCATTTTGATCTCCACCTCGATCTCGAAAATAAACTTGAAAAAGAGGGCAAAACCGAACTAGCACGCAAACTAAAAGACACCTCGAATATCGTAAAAATTGTCTCGCTTCGTCAGCAGAGCCCACGCGGGCTTGGTGATGCGGTACTTTGCGCAAGAAGCGTGATCGGCGACGAACCCTTTGTAGTATTACTCGGTGATGATTTGGTTGATTCCGCCGTGCCTTGCACAAAGCAAATGATCGATATTTACGAGAAGTACGGAAAGTCCGTGGTTGCGTTAATGGAAGTTTCAGATGAAGACGTGCCAAAGTTTGGTATATGCGGCGGCAAGAGTATTAGCGAGCGCGTGATTGAGCTAGATACCATGGTTGAAAAACCATCTCTGCAAGACGCACCATCTAATCTGGCCATCGTGGGCCGCTACATTCTCACTCCGCGTATCTTTAAAATTCTGGCAAACCAGACTCCCGGGAAAGCCGGAGAGATTCAACTCACAGATGCCATGGCCACCTTAATGCGCGAGGAGGGCTTTATCGGATACAAGTTCGAGGGAAACCGTTATGATGCCGGGGATCGCTTCGGGTATTTGCAGGCTAATATCGCTTACGCCCTAAAACGCCCGGACATCGCCCCGAAATTAATTGAATATATGAGTCGCTTGGTTAACAATAAGCGCGCGTAGTGAGCTCTCCCACTATAGGTCCTATAGGTCCAGTAGCGCATTGAGCGAAAAGAATATGTCGTCTACCATTCAAAATTTCGATAAAATTCGCTTTTGGATTCAGAACTATTGCCAAGGCGATATGGACGACAAGAGAAACCTTGAGAATTTGATTATTTGCGAAGGCGACGAGATCTTAAATTCGTTTCGCCTGCAGCTTTACTCCATCGCTCAGGGCCTTTATGACGAAGACAACTTGGATAATTTGGTTGGCAAGAAACGAAAGGTCAAGTACGGCTCATACGAGAATTGGGCCCGCTTAATCTTGCTGTGGTCAGGCGAGATGAAAAAGGGCGCTTAATCGCCAGTTAGCGCAGAAATGTCTGCTTGTGATGCTTAGAAATAATCTTTAGAACCTGTTCATGATCATCTACAACATGAATGTAGTCAAAATCTGGGGCATCCATCATACCGGCCTTAAGCGGTCGCTCTCTCATCCATTTAATTAGGCCGCTCCAAAATTCTTTGCCCATCAGCACGATAGGGCGCATGGACATATGTTTTCGCTGAACCAACTGCCAGGAAAAGAATAACTCCAGTAAGGTTCCCACGCCGCCAGGTGTGACAACCACCGCATGCGAGAGTCTCATAAAATCATCCAAGCGCGAGGAGAATTTCTGATGATGACGGTTGATATCGAGATGTTTATTGGGCTTTGGTTCAGTATCGAGCTGAATCGATAACCCAAAAGATAAGCTCTTCGAATTTTTCTCTTGTTGGCCAAGCTTGGCGCCGCCATTGGCTGCCTCCATTAAGCCCGGACCACCGCCGGTTAATATGTCAACACCCTCCCACGCCAACATACGCGCGAGTTGAAATACCGATTCGTATTCGGGAGTCTTGGGCTTAGTTCGCGCACTTCCAAAAATGCAAACCCTGAAGAATCGGTTCTGATCCAGGTCCATCAGCTCCTTTTCAATCATCATGGCGCGCTGATGGAGCACCGTGAGGCGCTCATCTAAGTGTCGACGCCGTTGGCCTCGAAGACCCTGCTGGATTTTTGCCGGGATGGCCGCAATGTTCCGTTTCTTTACCATATGAGTTAGATGCAGGCGGCATCGAAGGAGATTTCCTGTCGCTCAATGCCTCAGCCCGCTTTGAGCAAGGAGCTCTCTGGTATAGCGGAAGGACCGCTATGCCCATTATGCTTACTAGTATCGATCGAGACCTGCTCCTCAAGCAAGCGGGTCCAAGCTTCCCAACCTTTCATTTGGGATCGTTCACGGACAAGCTCGGATAGCATACTTAAATCATCCCCGGGATGCGAATTGCACAAAGTCTGCAACGAAACTTCCACAAACCGAATAGCTTTCAACAGATCGGTAAAATGTTGCGGCATAATCGGCGCGATTGGCCTGCGCTCACAACGGCTTCTGGCGCGTTCCAAAGCCTTTCTGAGCTCACTCGCAGCCTGCTCCAGCTCACTCAACTCCTGCTGTCGCAAGGGTGTACTATGCAGACGAGGATTATGATGCGGATGAAAGAAGCGATAAATATCCAAGGGGCCTTCCTTTAAGGAAGTTAAAGCAATTAAATTTTAACGGCTGTGGATAAATGGCACAAGTGGCTAAAATCATAGATATGCTAAGCGCCAAGGACTGCAGAGGTAACCGCCATCGCTGAGCAGGCCTAACAGTTATTAGTGCTGCCAACGGTTAGCGAGTGACAGTGCGGCAAGAGGTATGACACAATCAAACTTATGACTACGGCGCTCTACACAGTTTGGCTGCTTATCCCGGCTTTCTTCTTTCTGCTAGCATTATGGGGTTTGCTTGAGAATTTCAGCTCGCGTAAAGGCAAGAAACACAAACCAGGCGATCAACTAAAGCAGGGGATCTTTGTCTTGTTTTGCGTACTCATCTGCATTGGGTTGGACCGCACGGTCTTAGAGGATGTAACTAACGCCATCTTTCCGGAGTGGCTACCTCTTGAATTCTTTAGGGCGCTGCTTTTGCCATTAGTTCTTTACTTAGGAGCTTTACTTATAGGACCTTCAAAACCGCCCCAGAGCAACTTGGGGAACAGGCGCCTGCGGTAGTTTATCCCCGGAAACTTTTATGCTGATTGCCGGCGTCGATGAAGTAGGAAGAGGCCCTTTAGCAGGCCCGGTCGTGGCCGCGGTGGTTGTCTTTAATCAGGGTTATTCTAACCCTGAAATCAAAGATTCTAAGCAACTTTCTCAGAAAAAACGCGATAAGTTAGTAGGTGTAATTAAGCGGGACTGCTTGGCTTGGTCGATAGTGGCGGTGGGTCCGCGACGCATCGAGATTTTGAATATTAGAGAAGCCTCGCGCCTTGCTATGAGCTTGGCTGTGCGACGCATTCAGGCGGACCAGGTCTTGGTGGATGGAAACATGCCCATTGATACGGTCTTGCCCCAGCGGACCATCATCGGAGGCGATGCCAGTGAAGTGGAGATATCGGCAGCTTCCA
>CAZVWV010000008.1:0-3113 GCA_964631745.1 uncultured Bdellovibrionales bacterium | reverse complement strand
AATAGCCAAGGTGTGGCGAGACAACTTAATGGTTACCCTAGATAAGAAATACCCAGGATATGGATTCGCAAAACATGCCGGTTACCCCACCATCATGCACCGTGAGGCTATCAAACGCCTCGGGCCCTGCCGTGTCCACAGGAGGACATTCAGCGGCGTTCGGGAATTCCTTTTTCAGAAGTCTTCGCCAACTGGTCAAGAAGTTGAGGAAGTATTTAATTCATTCGCCGTTTAACTATCCGCTTTTCTACCGATCCCACGCGCTTGGGAAGCAGGGTGAACACCAAACAGTAAAGCACTTACGTCTACAACACTATTATATTTGGAAGAGTAATTGGAGTTGTCGCCTAGGTGAGATTGATATCGTGGCAATTGATAACGAAACTTTGGTGTTTGTGGAAGTTAAGACTAGAGATTCAAAGATTTATGAGGACTTTTCCCCGTCAGACGCCGTTAACATAATTAAGCGCACTAAACTTCAGCGACTAGCAGATGAGTTTCAATACAAATTTGCTAAACAGATCCGCAGAAAGCGTATCAGAAAAATGCGCTTTGATATCGCTGCGGTTAAGCGCACATCCGGATATTTTTTTGATACTTTTGAGATATCACATCAGAAAGCAGCTTGGTAACGCGAGGCGGGAGCGGAATCGAGCTTGATGGACCTTGAGCCAAGGATCGAGATTCTGCAACCGTCATGAGCTCGTTAACGTATATGGTTTGTCACTCTACTCTTAAAAGTATAAACTTAGTCTGAGTTAATCGATGCTTGAAAGTTTTAGATCCCTCATTTTAGACGAAGACTCGGACTCCCGTGGTAAGTTTCGCGAGGTGCTGCAAAGCATCGTGGTCAAAGGCAATGCGGTTCTTGCACGAAACGTTAGAGATGCTTGTACCAGAATCGATGCCGGAGAGCGCTTAGACGCTATCTTTATCTCTTCAAGGCTTGGAAAAGATAAAATCAATGAATTTTTGGAAAAAATACGAACTAATTCCAAATTGGAGAAAACCCTGCGTATTTTAAATCTTAAGGGCACCCACCAGGACAGCGCCTTTGTTGCAAAAACATTTATGGGGGGCATAGATGGATTTATCTGCGAACCCTACTCCGCCGACGGGCTTCTTAGTTTAATTCGAGAACTCAAAGAGTCAAAGAGCAAAGTCCTCGATCACTCAAAACGAAGAAATGTGGGGATTACGTTCTTGGTGGACGATGCTATTAAACAAGTTGATAGCATGGCGGTTTCGATGGGACGCGATCCGGAAAAAGGCGGAGCCGGAGCTGGCATTCGAGAACTTAAGCGCATATCGGCTGAGCTGCAAACTATAGCGGCCTCATCCAAGGAAGATTTAGAAAATATTTTGATTGAAAAATTTACGGCGGTAGAAGTCGCTCGGCGCGCGCCAAAGATTGCAACCGGCAAAGCTAAACATGGCGCCGTTGTGGTCCCGGGGCAGGCACTTTCCCAAATTATCAGTCAGCGGGGAGTGTCGACTGAGAAAATTAGGGAGCTGCTGCATTTAAGCGAGGTGGAGTTTGAACGTTTATTGGCTGGCACGTATGCGATAGATCACGCACTAGCAGAGAAAATTTCGCATACTTTAGGAAACACCGTCGAACACTGGCTCGGCATTCAGAAAAGATACGATGCCCATCTCAAAGCGGAAGAGAAGAAGCATCAGAAGTAGAATAGCCGAATTGATGACAACGCTTCGCCAAATAGATCCTTCACTCCATTTAACGTAATTGATCATTAACTCCCTGCGACATTCAAGCGCGGCGAGGAATGGAAATAATGACTATTTTGTTAGGAATTCTTTTCACCACCAAGGCACAAAAACACAAAGAGGCACGAAGGGAGCCGGTGCCGCGTTCCCTCGAGTCGTCAAGAGTTACTTGGTGCCGCTTAGAGTCTTGGGGCCTTGGTGGTGAAAAGAAATTCTCGAAACTATCTCTGGGCCGCTTACGAAACTAGGCGCGTTGCCGTGTGAACTCAGTTAATACGGCTGTGACGCTACACGCCAAGTTCAAGCTCTCGACCTTGTCAGCGCCTGGAATTTTCACGGTCTGATCGACTAACTGTAGCGCCAATTTTGTTAGACCTTTCTCCTCGGAGCCAAAAAGAAAAGCAATTGGTGCTTTCATTTTTAATCCAAAAAGGCTCTCTTTGGCATGCGGTGAAGTGGCAACTATTTCGATATCGTGGGCGGCTATTGCAAGCAGGGCTTCCTTGACACTTTCGCAGTAGATTACGGGTAGAATTTCAGCAGCACCTTGTGCGACACGCATAGCGGCCGGGGAGATCTTGGCGCTATTTTCGCCTACGACAACCAGTGCGTTTATCCCAAAGAAAGCTCCTGCCCTTAGAGCGGCACCAAGGTTATGCGGATTTCCAACTTCCTCCAGAACCAAGAGGGCAGAATTCGAATCACAACTAGCTAGGAATTCTGCAAGCGGGATCGCTTTAGGAACTCTGGTCAACATGACAATACCTTCATGGTGTATAGAGCCGGAGAGCTTTTTTAGATCAGCTTCCCTAACCACATCGAAGGGCTTGCGGTTTTTGACGCACCAGTCCAGAAGGCCTTTAAATTCACTTCGTAGATCTTCAACAATATATGTTTTGATAATGTCCGTTTGGCGAGCTTTAAAAACAGCACGGCAGGCTTTGACACCGAAGACCTTAATTTCACGACGGGCTTCGCTGGAACGTGGGCTGTTGGAACTGGTATTTTTCATGGTTTGAGCGCTTTACTTTTTTCGACGTAGCCATGGGTATCATGGCAGAAAGGTTGCGGCTTGCGCCATCCAGTAGGTATGTAGGCAGGTAGGTAAAGGGTAACAACGGGTGATAATAAGGGTAATAATAAAACGGGTAATAATAATAAGTAGCCTCACTGCCATAAAAAAAACCCGTACCAACCTCTCGGTTAGTACGGGTATAAGTTCTGGCAACGACCTACTTTCACGGGAAATCCCACTATCATCGGCGCTGAAGGGCTTAACGACCGTGTTCGGGATGGGAACGGGTGTGGCCCCTTCGCTATGATCACCAGAGGTGGTCCCTTCCAAAAAGGAATCACCTCTAATAACCCGCAAAGTCTTGCTAGTT
>CAZVWV010000007.1:0-52126 GCA_964631745.1 uncultured Bdellovibrionales bacterium | reverse complement strand
TGCCGATGCTATCAAATATGGCGCCTGGGGCGTTTATTTAGTTCGAGTTTTTCTTGGGTTTGGGTCGACCTGGCGCAGAGGTGTATCTACGCGGCCGGCATGGGGGGCGTTGGGAGCCCGTTTAGGCCTTGGAACCTAGTTTGTGGCCAGTTGTCACCATAGTTGTTAGCCGATTCTGCGTTTTGACGTGCGAATGTTTGCGGGAACGTCGGATATCCGGCGGGTTTCGTGTTTGGGCGGGTCTATGGAGGGTGGCTCTAGGGGGCCCTCGGTATTGGCGGCGTCCACGCTCCTGCAGATGATGTTGTGTGGGGCGATAGCATCGTAATATTTTGCTGCCGCGCCCTTCGTTGAGCTAGCTGTACCCCCCTTATCTTATTAGGAGTAGATTCAATAAAATCACCGACGAAATTGCCAAAAGAACTTACTTGCAAATCCTTCTCAAACACCGCGGGACCCGGGACCATGAGATGCTCCGAAGTGACGTCCGAAACTCTTATGCCTGATACCCCAGATGTAGTCTAACTGTTTAATTTAACACGCCTTTTGACACTTGACCTGCCAGCCCTACGCTTGACGCTCGGCCGTCATTTTTTTCCGCTACACCGTCTGAAATACCGCTTTAGGTGCCAAGCACAAGCGCCGATACCTCAATCTGAGAGGTAGGTGAGCATTGTCTCACGTACTCGCGTTCGTAACGAGACTGGTAAGTAACCTCTTTACGCACTTTGGTGACGCAAGAAGCTTGCAGCCAGTCTTTGAGTTGTTTTGGAGAAAGGAGCGCAATGTACGGAAAAAACGCCCATGCGACATATCAAAGTGTACAGATAACCACGACTGATCGCGGTCGCTTGCTCCTTATGATGTATGAAGGGGCTATCAAATTTCTAAAGCAGGCGCGCTCTGGTTTAGAAACCGGGGACATCACTAAATTCTGCAAATACCTATCAAAAGGCCAAGCTATCGTAGCCGAGCTCATGAACACCCTTGATTTTGAAAAGGGTGGAAAGATCGCAAGAGACCTAGATCGCCTTTACGATTTCATGCTCTTTTATCTCACCGAAGCCAATCTACATCGTGACGGGAAACGTATTACACGTGTGATCGGCCTAATCGAAACTATTTATTCGGCCTACAAAGAGATCATTGAAGGTGAGAAGTACCGCGATAACCCGCAAACGCCAGAGAAGACCGAAGAGGTCGGTGAAGCCGTGCGGCGCGTCCAGATATCCTTGTAACTTCCAAGGCCCGAACTGCATAACCGGCATTCACTATAATCCTAGTGCTTATAGGTAGTTACGTACCGCTTGCGGATCCACGCGTCGAATCGTCTAAACTGGGCATCATATCAATTAGCGCCTTTCTCTGTCCTCTTTCTCTATGTAATCACGGCGTTAAGTGTTTATGAAGGACTTCACCAAGATTTCAAATCTGATGCGAGCCGATTGGGATCGCAGAATTTCGCATGACCACCGCTTTTGGATGAGCGATGGCTACGCTGACGACCAAAGCATGTGGGAGAGCGGCGAGCGTGACTTTGCCATTATCTCTAAAGATATCCCTGATCCACAGCGCAAGGGCGTCTTGGAGATCGGATGCGGAGTTGGAAGGCTTCTCAGAGCCGCCACTCAAATCTTCGGAGAAGTCACCGGACTAGACGTCTCCGCTAAGGCACTTGAAAAAGCAAAAGAATATCTAAGCGGACGAGAAAATCTCAAGCTCTGTTTAGGCAACGGTGTCGATCTGCGCGAGCTGCCCAATCAAAGCTATGATTTCGTTTACAGTTTCGCAGCGTTAACGAGCATCCCTGCAGAAGTTACCGCCAATTACCTGTGCGAAATGCAGCGCGTTCTTAAGCCTGAAGGGATCGCTCGGGTGCAGCTTTATTTCGGTAACGAGCAACAGCTCTCAAGCAGCGACACCTTGCATTTGCGCTGCTATAAGCGCCAAAACTTTGAAAAGGCCGTGACCGAGGCGGGCTTTGAAGTGCAATGGACCGAGGAACTAAAGCTCCCATTTCAGGTCTCCTTTGAGGAGCTCGGGATTGAAGCTTGCATCGTATCTCTAAAAAAAAGAGCGAGCGCCACTACTGTCGTTTCCGATACCGTAGCCAGTTTACTTCTACCCGGCGGCGAGAAGCAGGGCTCGTCTAACTCAGTGGCCGATTCCGAGCTGGAAGGGTGGATGGCTCTACGATACGCAGAAGAGCTCGCCAAGCGCGGGGAGATCCTGCACGCACGCGAAACTTTGGAATATGTAGAGAATCACTGCCGCGTAACCACAATCGATATTAGCGATATTTTGACGCGCATTACCGCGTTGATCGAGCGGGCGCCGTTACCGGCCCCAGGGCACTCCTCGATTTTGGACCAAAACCTCGAAGTGCTAAGAACGCGTTTCCCAAATTTATTCGCGACTCGCGAAACCATATTGCCATCAAGCAGCGATATCGAAGTGCGCAGCACCGAGGAAGGTCCAGTTCTGTTTCTCGAAGGCAACTGCTTAGACCATCCCACAAAACCGCGCAGCGCCGCGGAGGCTTGGAGCAAGCGCACCGTGCAGGAAACCCGCATCTCTGACGCCTCGGGTATCACGGTATACGGACTCGGAGCCGGGTACCATATCGAGTGCTTGCTTGCGGCCACAAGCAAAGAGATCTCCGTGATTGAACCAAGCTGGGATGTCTTTAATGCAGCATTATCTCAGCGCGATCTTCGAGCTGTATTTAATCAAGTAGTAGATCTGCATGTAGGCACTGAGCTTTCAAACTTAAACTTCCGTGAAACCTCCGAGCTATTGGTACGTCCCCAAACCCAGGCTAGCTTTGCGCAACACTGCTCGCAGACCCGTTCGGCCTTTTATGGAAAGCGAGGGGTCAACGTTCTGCGCCCCAAGATCGCCGTGCTGGGGCCCATGCAAGGCGGCACTCTCCCGATTGGGGCATATTGCACAAAAGCCCTGATGGACATGAATCAACGCCATCGCCTCTGGGATATGAGCGGATTTTTGTCAGGCTACCAGAACTTTGATCATTTTATCTTCGACAAGATGCGTCAAGTAAATGTACAGGGACAGTACGTGGAGATGCTCTCGCAGGTCATATTGGATTCCGCCTCTGAAAAGCCCGTGGATATTCTTCTCTGTATGGCGCAAGCGCCTCTCTCGATCCGGGCCCTCAAAGAATTTAAAAGTCGTGGGGTCATTACGGTGCTGTGGTTCGTAGAAGACTATCTGCGATTCACTTATTGGAAAGAGATCGCGCAGTACTTTGATTTCATCTTTACCATTCAAAAAGAGCCGGCTATCTCAGCCCTGAAGGCCGCCGGAGCTGGGGAAGTTCACTACCTGCCCTGTGCATGTGATCCGCTGTTGCATGCCCCTCAAACAATTTCGGGTGCGGAGCGCGAACGTTGGGGCTCGCCGATCTCATTTGTTGGCGCGGGCTACCACAATAGACAACAAAGTTTTGCAAGTCTTGCCAGTATGCCCTTCAAGATCTGGGGCACGGAGTGGCCCGAATGCCGACCCTTTGACACGCTGGTGCAGGAGCGCGGCAGGCGGCTTACTCCCAATGAATATATCAAGATCTTTAGCGCCACAGATATAAATTTGAATCTTCACTCTTCCACCGAGCGAGATGGCGTTGATCCGTACGGTGACTTTGTAAACCCACGAACTTTTGAGCTTGCCTCCGTAGGAGCCTTCCAATTAGTGGATGAGCGTACACTACTTCCTGAGCTATTCGAATCGGGCAAGGAACTAGTGACATTCCACTCGATTGCCGATATGAAGGAGAAGATCGCCTATTACAGTGACCGCCCAGAAGCGCGCGCAAAAATAGCCGCCGCTGGCCGCGCGCGTGCCCTAAAAGATCATACCTACGCCCAACGTATCAAGCAGATGCTAGCCATTATTTACAGCAGTAAATTTGAAGAGATTAAGCGTCGGCTTGATAACTTACCATGGGGCAAAATGCTCAAACGCAGTGAGAGTTACGAAGAGCTGCATAGGCGCTGTAAGGCTGCCTTTGAGCGCGGCGAAGAGCCAACCCTAGATGGATTGGTATCGGATGTGGTGGCCGGTCAGGGGAAACTTACCGAGACCGAACAGAAGTTGCTGTTCCTGCACCATGTGCGCCGACAAATCATTCGCATGACGGTTGAAGAGGCTGGGGGCAAGAGATGAAACGCAGACACGCCCATAAAACAAACGTACTGCTTGTGAATATCACCAGGCTCGGGGATATGTTGCAGGCCACACCCACCATCGCTGGTATGCGCATGGAGAATCCAGATTGCAAGGTCTCGGTCGTGGTTGAGAAACAATTTGAAGGTGTATGTAAAATTATTCCTGGGATAGATGAGGTCGTTAGCGTAGATCTGGGCATGACCGTGCGTGCGCTTGCACGTGAAGGCGAAGGCATCCTAGATGCCTATGAATATGTAGATCAGTTCGTAACTGACTTACGAAGTAAGAAATACGACTATTGCTTGAATATGTCCTCATCGCCTTACACCGCCATGCTTTTAAACCTTCTTGGTATTAAGCGCAATGGCGGCTGGAGCTCCGACGATGAAGGATTTCGCGTAATTGAATCCGAGTGGGCACGCCTCTTCGCTTCGTCGGTATTCCATCAAAATCGCCAGTATAACTCGCTCAATTTAGTAGACGTTTTTCGATGCTCCGCCGATGTAGAACAACATCCGCATAAGCTGGTTCTTACCCCTCCGGAATCCGATTTGGTCTATGTTGATCAGATGTTGGCCGAGGCCGGGTTTACCAATCAGGGTCCACTAGTGGCAGTGCAAGCCGGAGCAAGTCAGGGCAAGCGTCAATGGTCACCGCAGAATTTTATCAGCTTTATAAATTGTTTAGTAAATAATTACGGATGCCGGGTGGTGTTAACGGGAACACAGAAGGAAATGCCCATCATAGATCCGATCGTTAAGGGCTGTAACTCTCCTAACGTTCTTGTGGCTGCAGGCAAAACTAATATTCCACAACTCGCTGCTTTACTAAAACGCTGCCAGGTTTGTGTCACCGGGGATACCGGCACCATGCATATAAGCGTGGCGGTTGCCACTCCCGTGGTGGCAGTCTTCTTAGCATCTGCGTTTGGTTTTGAGACCGGCCCCTACAGTGAAGGTAACATCGTGCTTCAGCCTGTAATTGGATGTGGGCCTTGCAATCCTAATAAACCGTGCGCCAGACCCGATTGTCATCAGCACATCGATCCGGAAGTCTTGGCAAGGATCGCCGCGCAACGCTGCCAGGGGGATATCCGCGCGCTTCCTACCGAATGGTTTGACCCATCAAAAATCATCGTGTATCGCACCCAGTTCGATCAGTTCGGATTCTACGATATGCAGGCCATTAGCAGTAACGTGGCTGATCCTCTGCGAAGATATCGCCAGGCGTATCGAAAGCTTTGGCTCGATGACTTAGGCGGTTTCCCGCAAGACGTGCAAAGTATCTCACATGCGAAGCAGAGCCTTGTGGTTGTACCGACAGAGCTTGAGGGACTTACGCAGGTGATCCAGGCAGCGGAACAGGGAGCCCGGCACATTACTCAGTTAGTATCTCTGGTAAAGGACGTTAATTCCTCACCGAAGCTCTTGGGGCAGGTGAATGACCAGCTCAGCGGCTTGGATCGAGAGATTGAACAGATGGGATTTCACTACCCCCACCTAGGACCTCTAACCAGAATGTTCGTGTTTGGGAAGGAAAATATTTCTGGAGCGGATGCGTTGGGATTAGCATCTCAAATGCTAGGGGTATATAAAGACCTCGGGACGCGAGCCCATAAGCTAAGTGCTTATTATTATTAGGGATGTCGATATGATCGGAGTGAGAATTAACGGAGAAGATGCGCAGATTAAGAGCGATGGTTTGCCACGTATGTCGGATCTGGTCGAATTAATCAAAAGTAATATCGATCCAGCCCACATGATTACGGCCATTCGCATTGATGGCCGAGAATTTGAAGAGGGGGATTGGACAGCTAATCTTGCTCGTTTTGAAACTGCGATCGTTGAGGTGGAGACAGGCCGCCCAGCCGATTTTGTTTCCGATCGACTTGGCCAGGCCTCAGATGTAATGAAGGCCTGCTATTTTGAATTCCGCGACGCTCGTAAAAGCTTCCAACAGGGCGTGATGATTGATGGCAACAAGAAGTTGGTAAGAGCCGTTAACACTTTACAGGCATTCTTCGAATGGTACGGCACATTGATGGAGCTGGTTACAGCCGAGGAGCGACCGCAATACGATATCACGGCTCAGGTAAGGGAAATCTCTGAAGTCTGTAAGAAGATCTGCCAACAACAACTATATCAGAGTTGGTGGGCTTTGGGGGAATGCATCGAAAAGGAGCTCGAACCCAAGCTTGATTGCATGGAAGATTTCTGCAGAAAATTTCGCGTCCAGAACTAATTCCACTCAAATTTATACCCGGTCAGAAAATTGACACTCACGAACTTTCTGCCATCAGATTCCCTGCAAATTGCATCAAAAAATCAGATAGTTACGCAAGCTGTGGTTGGCAAGCCACTTGCATTTATGACTTCTGGAGAGTGCTAAGCGCTTGTTTGCTGTCAGTGGACTGACAGTGCCTGAGCCTTAAGCCGCATTAGGAGGAAAGTATGTCTTTGGGTGCCTCGAACATGAAAGTGCTAATACAAAATAGACCGACAACCTTTACGTTGCGCGGTGGTGACACAATCTTAGTAGAACGAATTTCGCAAGGCTTGACGCGAGCAGGGTTTGACGTGAAAGTCGACGTCGAGGGCCGAGAAGATCCTCGCTCCTATGATTTAGTGCATCTCTTCAATTTTGCCACACCGGATCTTACGCGTCAGTTGGCTGAGCGCGCCTTTAACGCCAAGGTCCCCTATGTGGTGACGACCCTCTACGAAGATATCCCCAAATTTCATAATCAATCAATTAAATTCGCAGAGGCTTTGATCGGGTATGTTAACTCCGGACAAAATAAAGCCACCTGGGAGAGCTCTCTTGTGGCCTCCAAACAGGTATCTGCCTGCGGATCTTTTGATAATAATTGGACCGCAAGAAATGCGGCTGCGCTGTTCAGTAGCGGAGCAAAGGAAAGTGCCGTCTTGAGAGGTGATTACGCCGGCCTTACCAACGTACGAGAGATTCATTTTGGACACGAGATTGCGCCTGCGGTAGGGCCCGAGTTGTTCCAGAAAAAATATGGGGTCTCCGATTTTGTCTTCTGTGTAGGGCGCATAGAGTCTCGTAAAAATCAGCTCATGTTGGCAAAAGCCCTCGAGGATAGCGAGCTAACTCTAGTATTCGCGGGCGGTGGTTTCACCTATCAACCGGAGTACGAACAAGCTTTGCGTAATTTTAAACGCAAAGGGCGCACGATTATATTGGAGAAGCTTGCGCCCGAGATGTTAGCCAGCGCCTATGCTTGTGCAAGAGTACATGTGCTTGCGAGTTGGTATGAACTGCCTGGGCTTGTGTCGCTTGAGGCTGCTAGCTTTGGCTGCAATGTAGTCGCTACCGAAAATGGAACGATTTCTGATTATTTGGGAGAGGCTATACTCTATTGCGATCCTTCGTCAGAGCGTTCTATCAAGAACGCCGTGTTGGCAGGGTATCATTCGAAAGCGGGAGCCGAGCTAAAGCAAAAGGCTTCAAATTTTACTTGGGAAAAGACAGTTCAGGCCACGATTAGTGCGTACGAGAACATCGTCAAGAAGAAAGCAGTTAGCACCAACAAGGCCTTCTCCGCACCTACTTGGCAGCTTCCAAATTTGAATATTTGGGGTAATGGCGCAGCACCGAACGTGACGAGTACTAATAGTTCGCATCCGTCTGCAGAGTTCGATAAATACTTGGAAGAGGGCGAAGCTGCCGCCAAAGAGAAAGATTTAGAGAAAGCAAAAATGCTGCTCTCTCAAGCTATCGGCCTTAATCCAGGGTCCGCCAGGGCTTGCAAAGCTCTGGGAGCGGTGTGCCTGGCTGAGAGCGATGTGTCCAGCGCCAAGAGTTGGTTCTCTAAAGCATTGGCGATCGATGCCAACGAACCACGCGCCTTAGCAGGAATGGGAATGTGTCTCATAATGGAAAAGAAGCATGTTGAGGCATACCCCTTGTTCGTGAAGGGCCTCAAGATCTCTCCCGATAATCTACTGACGCTGATGCAGTTAATCGAATGTTCGTACGTTCTGAACCGATTTGACGACTTAGAGCAGTTCCTGCGTAGCTACGTGGCCCAAAATCCCGCCGATATCGAGATGGTATTTTGTCATGCCGGTGCCTTATACAAACTAGGAAGGATTGATGAGTCAGAGGCTTTGAATCAGAGGGTCTTAGCGCACAACCCCGCGCACCTTGGGGCTGGGCAACTCAAGAATTTGATTCATGAAATGCGAGGCACTTTACCCTCCTCGGCAGGGCTAAACGCGCTTGGCGCTAACCCTGCCGCGGGAGGTCTTTCGAACCTGCGTTCGTCAATCAAGGTCGAAAGTGCCCCAACCACATCGGCAGGCCCTGCAACCTTTGATTACATGGACCGCAGGCTCTCAGAGCTTGAGGATCTAAAGCATGAACGAAAGTATGACGAGGTAAAGTCAGCCTGCGCCGAGATTAAAGATAGACCTGGGATTCGTGCCGATCAGCGCGAGATGGCCTCTCTGCTTTTTGCTGAGGCCAGCGTCTTGACTGGAGAAATGGACGCAGCCAGCGCCATTTATACAGCCGTATTGGCGGGAAATGCTAAATCAGCCAGAGCCATGTGCGGCAAAGGCGCCATGGCCGCAAACCGTAACGCCTGGCAGGAGGCTAGAGAGTGGTTTGACCAGGCGCTCAGTATTAGCCCCAACTATGATGTAGCCCTGGCTGGACGAGGACTCTGTCATCATTATTTTGGCGAGGCCGAACGCGCTTGGGATTGCTACTCACGCGCTGTGCGGGCCAATCCCGAAAATAGCCGTGCCCTTTTAGGAGTAATTGAGATCGGTTACCAAACTGGCAAACTTGCAGAGGTGGAAAACGCCATACGCGCCTATCTTGAGATGCATCCGGGAGACCTGGACTATCTATACTCATTGGCTGGCTGCTGCTTTGCTCAAGGAAAGTTGCAGGAAGCACGCGATGAGGTTGGAAAGATTTTGCTCTTCCAACCCAACCACGAGAAAGCCGCGGAGCTTCGGCAAGCTATCGATGAACGCGGTGCTGGGGGAACTTCCGCCTGGCACGGATAGCGGGAATGGTTATGTTCCATGGACATTTTACTGATTAATCAAGATTGGTTTGCAGCCGAGTTTAGAGAGGCTGGCCATCGTGTCGTCACGGTCGGACTTGCCAGCAACATGGAGCTGCGTCTTGATCGTCCGCTCTATCATCTTAACCAGATTCTTGAACAGATCGGAGGTGGATTTCAGCCCGACATTATTATCTTACATGATAATAGCGCGCCACTAACTATTCTTGATATCGATGAGGCTCCATGCCCCACAATTTTTTATGCAGTCGATACTCATCATCACACCGAGCTGCACTGCTTCTTGAGCACGGTCTTTGATCTCACCTTGGTAGCGCAGAAGGATTATGTATCGGCCTTTGAAAAGCGCGGATTGTCTGCCCCAGAGTGGATGCCCTTATGGGCGAGCAGTTTCGTTGAGCCCAATCTGCAAAAGCATAACCAAGCGGTCTTTGTGGGTACCTTGAATGCCAGACTAAATCCGGACAGGGTGACTTTTTTTGAGAAGCTAAAATCAGTCTGTCCGGCTTTACATGTTACGTCGGGCGCCTGGCAAGGAATCTTTCCTGAAAGCGAGATCGTAATAAATCAAACCGTAAAAGGCGACCTGAATTTCCGGGTGTTTGAGGCAATGATCTGTGGCGCGGCGCTTCTGACCGAAGATTCCGGGAACGGACTGAGAGATCTGTTCGAGCCAGATAAAGAGCTTGTGCTTTACGAGAAGAATAACGCAGAGGCAGCCGCTGCCAAGATTGATTGGCTGCTCAATAACCCTAAGCAGATGCGGAGGATCGCAGAAGCCGGCAGGGCAGCAGTGATGACCTCGCATTTGAGTCAACATCGAGCCCAGAGATTCTTAGAGATTATTAACGGAATAAAAAAGAAAGAACGACCCCTGCGCCGTATGGGGGCGATGCTGAACTTAGCGGTGCTAGCGGCTAGACTGGCTACTTTGGATTCTCTACTTTCCGTTAAAGCGCTCACAGAATGTATGTGCAAAATCGGCGCGACCGTAGATCATGGGGACACTTACAGTGAGGAAGCGGCTTTTTATGCGGTGCGGGTCGCTCTGGAGTACGATCGCGTTACAAACAGCGATCAAGGGATGCATCTATTGAACCAGCTTTACGATCAGAACCCGGATTTAGCCCTGTTTCGTGCCACTAAAATACGACATCTTTTAAATAACGGCCGTGTTAATGAAGCCAGAGAATTTGCGGCGCATATTTCGGAAATACCGGTAGAAGAAGTTTTTAAATCAGCAGAAGAGGCGGTCTCGATAGTTATTAGCGCTATTCGGACGGAGGAAGTCTGAAGCTTGACTATTAGAGCAAAGATATTAACTAAATGCTTTCGCAAATTTCGAGATCCAGCGTGAGGGCGTAAGCAGCTTCCCTCGCACTTGAGCTGTGTTTAGCTTCTTAACACTCGAATAACTTGCCGAGCCCACACCGCTGCACGAATAAAGCGCCGCCAAATAAACTTTACGTTTTGATGAACTCGCGGCCTTGATCTTAAACGGGAAATTTAGTTCAAATGTGACCGACGAATACAGGCCGTTGGCTAGGTCGATGCGGGTGGCCTTTTCGAGGTTGGATTTTAACGAAACTAATAAAGATATTTCGCATGTGCTCCTACTCACTCCGCCACTGGTGGTAAGCAGCGCCACGAGCGTGCCGCTTTTGGAATAACTAGATTGGAAGCTTATGCTTGGTAGATTTGGATTCTCTCCCGGGTCCGCGCCGCCCCCGCCACCGCCACCCCCGCTAGGTGTTGCCGTCGGTACGGGAGTCGGATCTCCCGGTGCCGGCGTTGGCGTTGGTGTGCCGGAGCTAACGCTGCTAAAGCAGCTACCGTAGGTGGAGACGAAACTTGAGATCTCCCCTGAGCTAAACGCCGAAAAACTAGTCTGAGTCGCGTCCGCCGAGGGGTACATAATCGTGTGCGGAACTGTGCTCGAGTCGTGAGTGGCGTTTACGTTATGCCCCATTTCGTGCGCAAACGTAATATAGTCTATGGCGTCATCATAGCGTTGACTTAAGCCATAGCTGTAATCAGCCGCCACGCATAAGGCCCCCACATAGGCCAAGCCGATCACGCCAGAATCCAAGTCCTTTCCCGTGAAAAGATGGTAAGCATCGGCGCTCCCCAGATGGCTGGTGTCGTTGTTTCGATCTTGAAAAGCCGGCAAGAGCAGTGTCGCGTCGGTGTAAGGATAATTAGTGCCGGAGGACGTAATCGTGTTCTGCGTTTTGATGGTGAAGGTCATGGAGAGGTCACGTTCGTAAATTATCTCTGCCGCGTTGATTAAAGCAGCCACATGGGAGTTGGTCGAGCTGCCGTAGATCTGGTAGAGATCGTAATCGGACTCTGTTGCAACTTCGATAACCCGTAAGGTACTTGGCAAGGTTGAGGGAACGTATGTGGTGGAGGGCTCCGTCCCAAAGGGTGACTCAAAGGTGGCGGTTGAATTGCCCTTCACCGGCGGCAAGACCCCACACTTTAGTTTCTTTAAAATACTAGCCGGTATTTTTCTGATAGAGGCGATATAATGGAAGCGGGTGCCGCCGCTGAGCGGCACACGAATTTCGTAATACTTAAGTGGCGAACGTCCATTCTTGCGCTTCCCTTGAAAGTTCAGAACCAGGGTCGGCATTTTCTTGATTTCATAGACGGCTCCTGCGATTGGTGCGGCTCTCCCATCCGACAGCTGAAAACTTCCTCGCATTAGTGTGATGGCTGAGCTGTCGAGCACTTTGCCGTTCACGCCGGTGAAATAAGAATTCCAGTTCTTGTTTCGGCCTTTGTTGAGCGTGCCCCGCAGCGGACCAAAGCCGCGCAGGTATCCCGAGATTCGAACGGCGCGGATAGACTGCATGGTGCCGGATTGTTTGATGTTAGCGCGCTGAGCCGACACCAAGCTGTCGGTATCCAGGTAAAGACGTGTCGAGCGCGAGGCGGCGTTAG
Organism: uncultured Bdellovibrionales bacterium; assembly: GCA_964631745.1. GTDB lineage: Bacteria > Bdellovibrionota_C > UBA2361 > UBA2361 > JBGSMV01 > CAZVWV01. The sequence continues at coordinate 39,930 of CAZVWV010000007.1, read as the reverse complement.
CCACGGCGCAGCCCAGCAGTAAACACAGCAGCACACCCCAAAAAACAGCGATATTTATGGATACACGTAAGCGCATTAAACCCTGCAACTGTAATCGGCCTGGAATGTAAATATAATTAACATAGGATAAAATTTTTTTCATAGTTATTTCAAAGCGTTACTGCGATGGCCAAATTTGAAGCCACCAACAATATCCTGTATGGTTTCAAATACTTGGAGAAAAAATGAAAAATCAAACCACCTACAAAGACGCCGGGGTCGATATCGATACGGCTGATTCGACCAAAAAGTCCATGGAGGAGAGCTTGCAAACCTCAGACCAGCGCGTTTTACACCGACATGGTTCCTTTGCCGCCCTATTCGAGGCGAGCTTTCCGGGGATTTTAAATCCTGTATTGGTGCTAAAAGCGGAAGAACCTGGTTCCAAGCAGCTTCTTGCATTTGAACACGGTTTTGTAAGGGAGATCTGTTTCGATCTTATAAATCATCTGATTAACGATATTATTGTGATGGGGGCGAGACCCCTGGCGGTGCTCGACACCATCGTTTGCGGCGAGCTGAAGAAGGATGTGATTTTGCAGCTTGTGAAAGGCATATCCGAAGCTTGTAAATTACATGATTGTAGCCTGGTTGGTGGAGAAACTTCCGAACAGCCGCGAGTGCTCGATAAGGGCCGCCATGTGCTTTGTGCTACCGTCATGGGGGTTGTAGAGAAATCGAAGATCGTTGACGGGTCCAAAATTCAGGAAGGGGATCTGGTGCTTGCGCTCCCGTCAAGTGGGCCACATACGAACGGTTACACCCTTATCAGGACCTTAATCGAGCGGCGGCCCGAGATTCTTAAAGAGAGAATAGGAGAGCGCACGTTCTTGCAAGCGATAATGGAGCCGCATCGATCTTATTATAAGCCCCTTACTGGGATTTTCGAAATTCCAGGACTCACCGGTCTTGCGCATATCACCGGCGGTGGTATTCAGGGGAACTTGAACAGGATCCTGCCGCAGAATTTATCTGCGGAGATTGATCTCTCCTGTATCAGGGTGCCGGAAATTTTTAGATTTATTCAAAAGGCGGCTGGGGCGCCAAGTGACGACATGTTGCGCACGTTTAATATGGGGGTGGGGATGTGTGTGGTGTGTCGGTCGGAGGCGCAAGGTAGTATCACCGCCGCGCTTCGGGAGCATGGCTGCGACGCGTACGCAATTGGCCGCGTTATGTCGGGCACGGGTGATGTGCGCTGCTTTGGGGCCTTGGGATAGAGATCTCAATACCCATTAGCCCGCTGCCGAGTTCTGCTTTGACTAAAACATACGTTGTAGGCAGAGTACCCGTTCGTTAACGTATAATTGGCTTTTCCACCGTTTAAGCCGCCGATTGGCGCGCGCGAGAGTACGTTCCCTTGCCAAAAGACGCAGTCTACCACTTTGATGTTGCCGGTCTCCTTGGGTCCACGTTTGCTCCAGGTTACAACTTTGATATTTTCAGAGCCTGTGAAACATCCGCCCATGGTTGCCATCAGTATTAACGGACGGGGCGCGAATCGACCCTCAGATGTGGGCTTAATGGAGGCTTTGCGGCTGCCGCTGTATAGATCGTCGTCAAGACCGGCGCGCAAAACATACCCCTGTGCCAAGGCGCTGGCCGGCACCCCTTTTAGATCAATAGAGAGCTTCACTAACATCTTTGAACTGGCAGAGCGACAGTTGTCCTTATGTAATAGTGTGCTGGCCGAGACGCCATTTGGTAAAGGGGATGTGCTCCCGCCGTTTCCGCCTGAGCCTGAGTCGCCCAAGCTCCCGCTGCAAAATTCCTCTTTAGTTACGGTTCTTCCGTAAAGCAGGGTGAAAAAAGTGAGCATCTCTTTGATCTCGGCTTGGCTCATAAAGCTGCACATGCTGCCGCCAAAAATTCCCGTGAGGCCAGGAATTGAAGATTCCATCATGGCCGGCAACATTGAGATTGTTTTTTGGGAGATTTTGGAGTTGTTGCGGCGTAAGGAAAGGTTCCACCAGCCGTTCTTTTTGTTGAGCAGCGATGCTGTGGCTCGGGCATTGGGAAGGTAACTGGCGCTGATGGAGGCCTTGGCGCCCTGTACTCCTTCAAGGTAGGCCGTGAGAGTCTGCGTGAGGTTTCCTTTGGTCACATAATAAAGCTCAACTGTCTTAAGTGCGCCGTCTTGTGGCGTCACTGTGATGTCGTACACTTGACCGTTTGGTTTAATCTCTTGGCGTAACACATCAATAGGTTGGGCCTGTGCGATCCCAAGACTAACGATTAGATATGCTAGAATCGAGAATTTAAAAAAATGCATAGCAGCCCCCAAAACCTTATCGTGAAATACGTAATAAAGTTGCGTATCTATATTAGGTTATGGCCAAGTGGCAAAAATGGTAGCTTAAGCGCCAGGACGCGGCTCCGTTTATGTTTAATATCGACTAGCAGGAATTTGCGTTTTTGCAGCGTTTCCCAAAAAGTCGCCCAATGGCCTTCCGGTTTCTGGCAAAGATCAGATAAGCCCGATCGAAGATTGGCCGTAGAACCGGCCAGGCCGTGGGGGCTAATAGCCAGCCCAAGCCGACTTGTTTGTAAGCTTGGCGAAAGACTTCTAAGCCCTGAATGACGGTGCCATCGGCCATAACCGCGTGAATCATACGATTTGGATCGCTGCTAATTCCGAATTTTTCAGGGGCAAAATCCACAGCAGATGTGTCTTCAAAGGCGAGTCGGCCATGCCGGTCTAGCCGCGTCAGAAAGGCAGCCTCGCGGCTACACATAGGGCAGGATCGATCTACCAGTAGAGTCATGTGTGGGGCTGGGCTCATGTCGAGCAATATAACATGTTTGCATGGGGACTAAACCTAAAAAGAGCGGCTGAATCTACTACGGTGGCGAATATGGCTGAATCTCTTGAAGTTTTCTAGGTTAAATAGCTAGCTCCCGATCGCCCCGAGATCCCCGAAAGTCCCCAGCAATTCCTGCCTGTCCGTAGGTTTGCTCAGGCACCAGTGGCCGCCTTCTTGGGGAGCTTTGATAAAGGCGCGCTTGTCGGCCAGAGCCGCGCTCATTACAACTTTGGCTTCTTGGGTGATCGCCTAGGCGTCAGAAAAACCCGCAGAAACGTCACAGCTAACCTACATACAACCCATAGGATCTACGCAGTGGTCTCCGACATAACGGCGATTAATCACCTACCGGCGCCCTAATTCTGGCTGAGCAGCTCGCCTGTCACGTTATCGTAGATATAATTCAAACGCTCTTTAAAGCGATCGAATGTGTAGCGCTCTTCAGCTAGTTTTTTAGCGGCGCTTCCGAGCCGTTGGCGAAGTTGCTGATCGTTTATTAGAGCCAACATGCCAGCGCTAAAGGCGGCAGGCGTGGGCTCTGCCAGCATGGCAATCTCGGGTGTTAGCACCTGTGTATGGGTCGGAAGTCTGGTCGCTAGCACGGCTTTTCCGGCGTGAAGGTAAGAGTAAATTTTCATGGGCGTGTTATTGCCAAGTGTTCGCGGCGAAATTAGCAGATCGGCCTGGTGTATATAGTTATCGAGTTCACCGACAGGTCTTGGCCCGAGAAAAAAAGCGCGCCCATCCAAACCTAAGGCCGCAGCTTTTTCGGTGTAAATCTTAACATGGTCGTCGCGACCACCGATTACAATTAGTCTAGATAGATGCTCCTTTTCTTTACAAAGCGCTAAAGACTCCAACAATAAGTCTATACCCTGATACCTCTCCAGATTGCCGATGTATAAGAGTAATAAAGTGTCGCGTGGGAGTGAGAGCTCCTCTCTGAGGTCGCTTGTTCCGACTCGCGCGTCATCTTTCAGTAAAGAGATATCACTAAGCACGGATGTGAATTTCGAACCGTGTCTGTCAGCTATCACGGCCAGCGAATCACAAACGGGGACAACCGCCACACTTTCCTTGACCACTTGCCGCTCAAACCACTCCAGGATGGGAGCTAGGGGTTTGAGGAGCCGCCACTTCTCGGTAAGCTGAAGCGAGAGGGATGAATCCATATCGTAGATGAAAGGGATGGCGTAAATACGCTTTATCAGCCAAGCGATGAAGGCGGACTCTTCAACGGCGTGAACCAGATCATACTTGGCAGCGCGATTTTTATGCACCAAACGCAGCGCACTAACCAGGAGAATAAGATCGCAGAGAAGTTTTTTAAGACTTATGCCAGGGCCGATTCCTTTCAGCCAGGAAGGTGAGGGGATGCGATACTGAGTCACCCCAGGTAAGGACACCTCTTGACCTTCGTTGTAAGTTAAGAAATCGATGGTATCGGCCCCCGAACGGAGTTGTAGCCTGTCAGTCAAAACTTGAAGGGCCAGTCGCACGGCGATGGGAGTTCCCCGTTCTTGAAAGAAGGGTTGAGGCGCTAAAAAGAGTAGTTTCACGGAATCACTAATATCACAACTCCCATGATCACCCAAGCAGCCTCGGAACTATGGGCCCATATGGGCCTCGCCTTTAGCATCTATCAGAAGGTACGCGAGCGCGGAATTTTTCAGGAGCTTAGCGGCGGAATCTTTCCCGGCCAACATAGCCATGCTGCTTAGGCTGCCGGCTACCAAGCAGGATGGAGCCGTAACGCTTGCAGAGCGAAGCTCGTTCACGGGAAAGCCGGTTTTTGGATTTAGAACATGACAGTAACGCCTGCCCTCAATCTCAAAAAATCGCTCGTAGTCGCCGCTGGTAGCGAGACCACCGCAACTAAGCGCCAAGGTAGCCAGGCAGTGGTCGGGCGCGCGTGGATTTCGAATACCGATCTGCCAACTGGTGCCGTCCGGTTTGGGTCCCAACACACCTATATCGCCCCCTAAATTGATCATAGCGCTTGATACATGCCGGTCGTGTAGATAACTTAAGGCTTTGTCGACGGCGAATTCTTTCCCGATGCCACCTAGATCGAGCTGCATACCCCTCAATGAGAGCTTAACCTTTCCAGGAGAGCGTTGAACCTTCTCCCAGCCGATCAAGGGTAACACCTCAGCTACGAGCTGGGGCGTGGGGAGCTGTTTAAGTTCAAAATTCCAGACCCGCCTCAAGACCCCCGAGGTAAGATCAAACAGGCCGGCACTCTCGTGCCAGCAGATCTCAGCGTAGTCTAAAAGTCCAGATAGCTCTTGATCGATCTCGACCCAATCAATACCGGCCGCCGCGTTTATGCGGCTAATCACGCTTGTAGGCTGGTATCTGGAGTAGCTTGATTCAATCGTTCTTACTGTTCTAATCGCGCCTTCGGAAAGCTCGTCGAAGGCGCTCTTATCTCTGCAGAAAATAGTGATTTCGTTGCTGCTCCCCATAGCGTTAAAGGCGCAACGAAATTCCTGATTAGCCATGGCAATGCCGTGAGGTTGCTCACTAATCGTCGTCGTGACCGTGGCTGCTTGAGGAGGAAGAGCTTGAACTCTCATGATGCTCATCTTCGTGGCTACTGCTTGAGCTGCTCGAACTACTCGAGCTGCTTTGTGAGGAGCTAGAGCTCTGGCTAGATTCTGACGAATGAGAAGATGAGGACGAGGTGTGAGCGCTGCTACTTGACGAGCTGGAACTAGCGAGGCTACTACTGCTCGCCCGCGAGCTCGAACTACTGCTTTCGCTCGAATGCTGCCCCGAGGAGCTGCTTGAGCTTGAGCCATTTTCATCTTCGTCCGTCTCAAGTTCATCACGTTCAACCTCACCGGTCTCTTCGTCGACCGAGACGCGCACGCGCACGGCCAATGTGTGCTCTGTCACCTCTCCTAATGAGAGCTCTTTGTCGAAAGCCTCTCCACTTACCTGAATGTTCACAGGTCCAGGGGGAGGCTCGCCCACGATTGTGAAATTTCCATTGGCATCGGTCGTGTCTGTATCCCCTGTTTCTACTAAGACTACGTTAACGCCCGGGATTGGTCTAAGGTTCTGATTGATCACGGTGCCGCTGAACTGAATTCCACCAGTGCCGCGCGTGCCACCGGCACAATTTAACAGACATACACAAAGAATGGATGCTAGAAATAAAGTGCCTAGTAATTTAATCATTTCCTTCCTCAGTTTTGTTGCTATTAATCAATTTAGGTTTGCTTAAGTTCGCTGGTGAACCTCTGTCTGTCACCGGGCTGGCAATACTGAAACTTCCGATAGCGACTCGGGTGGCCCGGCCCGTTTCCTTTTTAGCGGCGGAATCTCGGTCAAAGCGCGATAGATAGGTGCTCACGTTTTTATGAAAGGCTGACCCCTTATGTAATAGCCAACGCCTGATTTTTGGGAGAGCGCTTTCTGGGATGTTATCAAATTCAGTCTTGATATGTAGATTGGGGAGTTCATGTAAGTTGTCTAAGTTTTCTTCGACAGCGGACATTAGATCTTGAGTATCCTCTGAAAGAAAACGAAAACCTTCCTCTCGGTCTTTGGTAAGATAGATGCGCTTGCGCAGCTTGAGGCCTTTGGCGGTGCGCTTGACCGTTTCGGTTCGCTCCAATTCAAATAAAACAGTATAGGGATTTAAATCGATCGAAACACTTTGAATAAGTTTTATAAAAGCAGAGTCCATGCCTTCTAGTTTTAAAACTTTTGGATTTCCATTGGCGCTTGCGAAGCGTCGATCGTGCTGCCAAGTTGATATGACCTTGCTGATCACGTTTTCGCGAAGTCCGCGAATCTTTCCAGTATTATAGATTCTCGCCACTTCGGCGCGGTGAATGCCGGTCATGACATTGATACGGCTGAGCGAGACTTCCTCGCCTTTAGCCTTAAGCTCTTGTGCGGCCACCTCAACTAAAGTTTGCTTTGCGATTTCAATCAGATCGGCGATGCGCAAGGAGTGTTTCAACATAAAGCGCGTCACGGGTCTCAGAATCCCTTGCGCTATCGAAAACAGCTGAGCCCGCTCGTCACTCAAGTTAAATTCCCCTCTACGCTTTGCCTAAAACTTGACGAAAAATCCCAAAGATAAAATACCAGCGCTAAAGGGATCTAACCCAGGCGACCCTGGTCCGTCAATTTTAAATAGTCCACGCTGCTGCATATAATCAAAGCTGAGGGAGGCTCCCATGTCTTTTTGGATCTCACGCTCGAGCTTCAACCCAAAGAGAATACTACCGAAACCGCTCAAGCGCTGGTCAGCGGTATAGCTCTGACTATCCTCTGTCGGAGGGAAATCGTTGCTATAGAAGTCAGCTTTGCATTGCGAGTAATAACGTATGCGCGGAATAAGTGTCCATGGGCTGCTTCCGAGGGGCTGGTACCAGCGTGTCTCTAGCGTGTGGGCGCGAACTCCCCAATTATCCTGAAAATATCGGTAGTCAGCGTGGAGTGAGCCATCGGCCGATGCAAAATATCTTATATAGCGCGTCAACCAAGCCATGCCTTCGCGAGACTCTGGGCGTAAATCGAAACTTTTATAGGAGTCGGACTGGTATCCGTGCGAAGCAGAAAAGGTGATGTTGCTCTGCCCGATTGAATTCTCGTCCAAGATCTGAGTTACTCCAAGCCCAAGGCCGGTGGTAGATTTATCTTCATCTAAAGTGGGGTCATTAGACGAGGTAATCTTATCACGTGCTGCGCTTAAGCCTATATTTAAGATCGTGTTTCGGCTTGGGCCCCAAAAGCGTCCCTCGATGGAAGCGCCGTTTGAATCATAGTCGTCTTCATTCGAAAGAGAGCCGCCCAATCTCAAGCTAAAACTATCGAAGGTTTCGGTAACGTTAATATTTGCGGCGGTCCTCTGATCTTCAATGCCCTTGCCCGAGGCACCGCTCAGAGTGTCATGGTATAGTGGCGAGGCGCCCGAGACGGAATCCAGCACAAAACTGCCATCAACTTGGGTGGAGCTGTCGACCATGCTCTTCACATAAACCATAGGGGCATTTACGTGCATGCGCTGATCGTTGCCGGCTTGCCACTCTCTATAGTTGAAAAATGAGAAGCGAAACTCATTCTCGCTAGATTCAGAGCGTGCAGCGGTGGGAGCCATCAAGTTGGGGATGGCCGAGATACCAGGGATGGAAAGTGCGGCGGCCAATAGCAGGCGCGCGGTGCTTCGACCGTCTTGCAAGGGATTAATGCTATTTTGGAGTTTTATCGGCATGACTGGATTGCTTTTGGTATTGTCTATTTGCAACCGCATCCGACCGAGGCCACGCCGTAACCGCCCGAGGCGGCTTCCTTGGACTCAAACACATGTTGCAGAAACTGCGATTCGAGCGGATCGGGTTCGAAAGCCATATGAGATTTTGTAAAGTTTCCTTTCTGCCACGGCTTCACTTGTGTGCACGCGCTTAGCAGGCAGAGTAAGAATAGAAACAGGCCGCTGGCCAGTCCCATAGAAAGATAGCTCTTCATGACATTCTCCCTATTTTGCGCTACTTGAAACCACCTCTCTAATCTTGGCTTCAAGTTCAGCGCTGTCCTTGCTGTTAAACCCCTCGTGGATAAAAGCTACTTTACCATTTTTATCGAGCAAGAAAGAAGTGGGCATCGCCTGAACTCCGAACTGTTCCGGGATCGTCCCGGCCGGATCATAGGCCACCAGCAAATTCACCCCTGATTTTTGCAGGAAAGCCTGGGCCGTTTCGCGCTGCTCATCAAGATTTACTGCTACGACTTGGAAGGAGTCTCCCAATTGATTCTGAAGTTTGTTGAGCCAGGGCATAGAGGCCTTACAGCTGCTGCACCAGGAGGCCCAAAAATCTACGTAGACTACCTTGCCCTTCAATTCGGAAAGATTGAACTGTGTGCCTCTGTTGGAGTCGAGACTGAAATTTTGAGGAGTCTGTCCGATTTCTAAGGCCAGGCAAGGGGCTGCTATGCCTAATGTTACAAGTAGTGCTATTATTGATTTTCTTAAAGTCATCAGTTTTATCCCAAAATAATAAAATTCTCTCTCACTAAATGAGTCCCTTAATCTTGTTAAGGTGTGCCAAAAATTGTTCAGGGGTAACAAAGCCGGTAAGCCTTCCGTCCGGTATCTCCTGACCATCGGGCTTAAGAAACAGGATGCAAGGCAGGCCGATAACTCCGTATTTTTCAGCAAGCGCTTGGGTAGTGTCCGACTCTGAAGTGAAATTGATGCGCGCGGTTACAAGAATATCTTTGACGGCGGTTTTAACAGTTTGATCGGAGAAGGTATGTTCGAGCTCCTTGCAGGCCACGCACCAATCGGCATACAGATCGATCATGATCGGCAGGTTCTTTTTTGAGCCGAGCTGGAGGGCTTGTTCGGCATCGGTAAGCCAAGTGAGAGAGCTCTGGTCTAAGGCAGCGCCCTTCGCAACTTGGGTGAGATTTTGCGGCGCTGGGGTTGAAAGATACTGAACGGCGATGAAACCTAACAACAAAGCACTGATGAGCTGCCTTCCGCTTCGTTGTTGCTTAAGAGTTACGTAACTAAGGAGAAGCGCCGCGACCGCGAATACGAGCCACAGATTCTTACTGGTTGCAGGAACAAAAGTGGCAATGTGGGGTGCTAAAAGAAAGAAAATTACAGCAAAGATGGATACCGCAATAAGATATTTGACAGCGTAGAGCCAATTTCCGGATTTGGGTAACTTCTTAGTCAGACTGGAAAAAGTTCCCAGCACCAAGAATAGAGTCCCGAGCCCAAATGAGTAACTGAGTAATAGAGAGATGCCCTTTGCCAGGCTTCCGGCTTTGGCTACCTGTGCCAGAATCAGAATTAATACTGGTCCAACACAGGGCGCGGCCACGCCGCCGCTGACCAAGCCCATCAGGAAAGCACCAATATAACCACGGCCACCCACTTTGTTGGCTTTGGATTGCAGGTTGTTAAAGGGGAGTTCGATTACTCCAAGGGTGTGAAGCCCTAATGCTAACAAGAAGGCGCTAAAGAAAAGCACTACATAAATATTCCCAAGTAAGCTTCCAAACACCATGCCGAGTTTGACAGTAAGCACGCCAAGCGCCGTGTAGGTCAAGCACATCCCTAATACATAAGTTAGGCTCACTAAGAAGGCTTGCCTGCGGGTAGGCATGCTAGTGGCGCCAAAAACGGAAAGCGTGATAGGAATCAGCGGAAAGACGCAAGGTGTCAGGCTGGCGACTATGCCCATGCCATAGGCCCAGGTCAATTGAAATAAAAAGTTATCTTGAAGCAGGCTTTGCATCTCTTTCCCGTATAAACTAATCGCAAACTACATTCCCGCCACCGGTGTTGGTCCTATTTACAAAGGCGGTGAGATCTGCAAGCTGTTGCAAAGAAAGCGATCTGATATTCATGGGGAAGCCCTCAACCGTAGACTTTAGAGAGCTAAACGAAAGATTCTTACCTTGATTGCTGCCATGGCATTCGCTACAGGTGATCTCAAACTGCGCCAATCCCAAGCTTACATTCCCTACGTATCCGGTGGGGATGCCAAAGGCTGAAGTGTTGCCGTTTGAATCGATGGGGCTCTCGACTCTGCAATTCTGGCCGTTTCCGTTGTCGCCTGAGCCGGTGCAGTTTGGCACGCGCAGATCGTCGTCGCGGTCCTCGCGCATGTTCCCTTGGCCGTGAGGATCGTCCTCGTCTTCGTCCGATCTAGCGTTTGCGTTGGCATCATCGTTCCCATCAAAGATGCAGTTATCATCGCTGTCTGAATCCCGGGGGCTAGTGTGAAAGATTTTTACTTCGGCACCATCTGAAAGACCATCGTTGTCGGTGTCAGCCTTGCGCAAATTAGTGCGAAGTTTGGTCTCTCTCTTGTTGGTTAACCCGTCTTTGTCGGCATCACAATTTGAAGTACGGCTAAAGCGAAGTGTTCCAAGACAGCGCTTGTCGCTCGCATACGCAAACGTACTTAGAGTTAGAGCGACTGCAAATATCGTGATTTTTAATGATACTCTATGCATAGCCTAGACCTTTCCGCGCGCCCTTAGCGCGAATTCCTTATCTAAAATTTAAGTAAGCCACAATGTCAGCAAAATCCGAAGTTGAGATGTCCCCAGGCACTTTAATTCCCATAACTGGCAGCCCCACCGAATGCCGAAGAGCATTAAAATCTTGTCCGGCGCCGCGACGGTTAGTGTGGCAAGCTCCGCACTCTCTGACGTAAATGCTCTTTCCTTGATGGGCATTGCCGGTGGTGCCGCGTGGGATGGAAAATCCAGTAGTGTTACCCTGAGAATCAAATGTGTCAGTGCCAGTGCTGGCCGATGGAGTGGGGGAGGGGGTGGGTGTGAGACCGCCTCCGGCGTCATTTGTAATTGTGACCGTGAAACTTCGCCGGTCGGCGGAGAGCCTTAGTGTGGCCGATACCGGTGTATCACTAAATAAATCGGTGAAGGTGGCGTGAGCGCTGACGCCATCGGTCTCAACAATTATCTCAGCGGCGCCTGACTCAATCACCGCAAGCATGCTGAAGCGACCTTCTGCATCGGCGCTTGTCTGGTCACCACTCTTAGAGTCGATGATAGTGGCTCCCAAAAGTGGCCGCCCAGCGCTGTCTGTTAGCCTGCCTTGAATTACGGTCTGGCTAAGGTCGGTCGCTGGATCGCCGTTGTCGGTTTGGTTGTTTCCACTTTCCACTCCGCAACCCGTTAACGCTAAAACCACAACTGTCATAATAAACTTACGCATCGGCATTCTTCCCCTCACAAGCCCTACTGGCCCTGTCGACCATAATGTAAAAAGTCTACACCAATAACGTTCCTACGTGCAAGTGCTTGTAGTGCTTGTGCGAGTGCAATCTCCATGCCCCGGCCATTTGGCCCCGATAACATTACGGGAATGCTGCTAACTGGTTGAATATTATAGGCCTCGTAAGACGGGCGGAGCGCTTTGGATACCCAAATAGGAAGTCTCCGTTACAAGTTGCGCAAGGCGGCGCTGTTGTAATTTCTAAAGCGCTGAGGCTAAATTCAGTGCAAATGATTGAACCAAGTCCAGCTATTCCCGAACTCGCCGATATTGAAACGGCCTCTGATGATTACGCTCAGCGCTTTGCAGGCGCGACTGGCGCTTGGTTGTTGTCGGTGCAAAGTTGCGCCGTTTCTGAGTTAATCGGAGAAGTTCCCTTGCAGAGCGTAATCGATGTCGGTGGTGGGCATGCACAGCTCATGGGATTGCTTTGTGAACGCGTGCCTGTAGTCACCGTGGCCGGTAGCGGCAGCACCTGTGCGGCACGGCTAAAACCATTTATTGAACAAAGCCGCTGTAAGTTCGTGTTAGGCGACCTGCTGCATCTACCGCTGGATTCGCAGAGTTTTGATCTGGCGATATCTGTTCGATTCATTAGCCACTGCGATGATTGGCGGGGATTTATTGCGGAGCTGTGTCGTGTCTCTAAGCGCTCCGTAATCATAGACTATCCCCCGAAAGGTAGTTTCAATATCTTTTACAGGTTGCTTTTTGGGCTAAAACGCAGATTAGAAGGTAATACTCGCGGGTTTTTGGTGTTTGACGGAGCGGAAGTTGTGGCCGAGTTCCAGAAACACGGATTTCGACTCGATCGGAGAATAGGAGAGTTCGTTTGGCCCATGGTTGTGCATCGTTTAATCAAAAGCCCACGCATATCTGCCTGTCTAGAGTATCTGGCTAGAGCTCTCGGTCTTCGTAGATTCGGCTCTCCGGTACTGGCAAAGTTCAGTAGAAATTAATAATGCAATACATTCGAAGGGTTACGTTGGTAACCGTTCAGGGGGTCATTTGGGTGGGATGAGATCGGCAGACTACGATGCGTTAATTGTGCCACTTCGGGTGGAAAACCCTAATCGGGTTTACTGTTTTTCTGAACGGTTACTTATCTCCACCCCCGATTTGAGTACAAATCGGCCCCTTAATTTGAATGTGGGGCTCGTATAGTCTAGCATCACAAGGTGTGGTAAATTCGACTTCCACAGTTTTAGGACCGCAGGTATGAAAGGCATTTCAGTCGTAATCCCCATTTATAACGAAGAAGAGAGTATTACGGAAGGATACCGTGAGCTCACTAAGATTCTTTCCGGGTTACCTTACGAGTATGAGCTCATTTACGTTGATGATGGCTCGAAGGACCGCAGTTTCTCGATCCTTCGAAGCCTGGCGATCGATGATGCCAAGGTTGTGGCTGTGGAGCTTCGCCGAAATTTTGGCCAAACGGCTGCCATGGCGGCGGGACTTCAACAGAGCCGCTACGATATCGTGGTTACCTTGGATGGGGATCTCCAAAATGATCCCAGTGAAATTCCCAAAATGGTGGCGAAGCTTGAGGAAGGATACGATCTTGTCGCGGGTTGGCGCAAAGATAGGCAGGACGCCTATATTAACCGTAAACTGCCTAGTATGATCGCAAACTGGGTCATCTCCAAATCGACAAGGGTGCGACTGCATGATTACGGCTGCACCCTCAAAGTTATGACTGGCGAAGTCGCGCGTGGCATCAAACTTTATGGCGAGATGCATCGTTTCATTCCGGCCTTGGCGGATGAGTTCGGAGCGCGCATCGCTGAAATTCCGGTTAAACATCGCCCCAGAAAATTCGGTACTTCCAAATACGGCATCTCTCGTACTATTCGAGTGATTTTAGACCTGATTACGGTTAAGTTCCTATTAGGATATTCGAAGCGTCCCATTCATTTGTTTGGTAGCATGGGGTTCTTAGCCGGTGGAGTTGGTATGCTGACTTTGTTGTTTATCACCTACCAGCGTTTTTTTCAGCATGTACCGATGGGGAATCGTCCGCTATTATCCCTGGCGGTTATGTTGGTGATAATAGGGTTGCAGTTCGTAGTGTTTGGACTTCTGGCCGAGGTTTTGGCGCGTACCTATCACGAATCTCAAAAGAAGCCGATTTATTCTATAAGGAATGTTTTTCGTGCCAAAGCGAATGACGATGAAATTACCCAGGCCATGCGAGGAGCTGCGTGGAAGCTGGTAGCGAATTAAGTAGTCAGAATCTTCAATTGCGCTCTATGGCGCACTCTACGGACTCTGCCTCAGGTAAGCGTATGCGCGTGTTGCTTGATGCAAGGAAGCTAGAAGACGGCGGTATTGGCACTTATATTAGGAATCTGGTTACCGGAATTTTGGCGCACGATCTCGTGGATCTCACCCTGCTTGCGAACCCGGCCCAAGTCGATAAGTATCAGTGGAAAGATTGGGTAAACGTGCTCGAGAATTATATCCCCACCTACTCACTGCGGGAGTATTTTTCTCTTGGCAAGATAGTTAACGCGGGAAATTTCGATCTCTTCCATGTGCCGCACTATACCTTGCCGTTTGGAATTAAAATTCCAACGGTAGTCACGATTCATGACGTTATACATATTAAACAGCCCGAGAAGGAGTACTATCCTTACTTAGCTAAACCGTTAATTAATTCGGCCATCAAGCGCGCCAGCCGCGTTTTAACTGTCAGTCAAGCTACCTACGCCGATTTGGTCGGGATTTGTTCCAAGCCCGAACTTTTAAAAGATAAGTTGAGAGTTATTCCAAACGCCCTGGATGCGACTTTTCTTGAGAGAATAAGCTCGGGGAATTTTGAGGTGCCGGAGATTATACTGCATCGATATAAACTTGACGGTCCATACCTTTTGACTGTGCTTTCAAACTCCAAGCCTCATAAGGGTATTCCCGATTTAGTGCGCGCGTTCGAGTCGTTGAAGCAGCGCTATTTAGGGGGGACTAAAGCAAGGAATCCGCAACTGCATAAGTTAGTGTCGGACCTAAAGTTGGCGCTGGTGGGGCAGGGAAGTGAGGACGTCACGGCCATAGAGAGCGCGCTCAAATTCGAGCACGCACGCCAGGATATTCGATTCCTTGGAGTGGTGCCACGAGATGATCTTTATAGATTGTATTTGGGCGCTTATGCTTTGGTTGTTCCAAGTTTGGCGGAAGGATTTTGTTTGCCTGCCTTAGAGGCCAAGGCCTGTGGAACGCCTGTGATCGCCCGGCCCATAGCCGCTTTAAATGATTTTTTGGATGACGAGGATTGGATTGCGGGAGATTTTACGGTAGCGGCCTTGGAGCAAAGGATATTGGAGTTTCTCTCTGCGAGTTTGCATGTCAAATTAATTCGCGATAAGGAATCGGTCTTGCGTCGGGTGTCCGGATACCTTACCCAGGATGTGGGCAGAGCCATAATCGAACTGTATCAAGAGACTATAAGAAGCTGCGGGGAGAGGAAATGAAAGTTGCTCTGGTGCACGATTGGTTAATTGGGCTTCGAGGGGGCGAGCGTTGCTTGGAGGCCTTTTTACGAATCTATCCTAACGCCGATATTTTTGCGTTGCTGCATGTTCCGGGGAGCACTACTCCAGAAATTGATGCTAGAGTTAAAGGAACATCCTACCTTCAAAGATTACCTGGGATCAGAAAATATTATCGCTTACTCCTACCTTTGTTCCCAAGCGCTGCTAGAAGTATTAAGTTGAACGGATACGATCTTGTGATCTCTTTAAGTCACTGCGCTGCCAAGAATGTGGTTGTGCCATCTGGTACAAAGCATATCTGTTACTGTTTCACCCCCATGCGTTACGTATGGGATCAGGCGCGCAGCTATTTTGGTATTTTGACGCCACTGCTTTACCCATTAATCAGATCTCTGCGCGCTTGGGATGTAAAGGGATCGAAGGGGCCTGATATTTTTGTGGCTATTAGTAAATTTGTAGCGGCGCGTATTCGCTTATATTACGGACGGCAGTCCTCGGTCATTTATCCGCCCGTGGATACAAGTTGGATTCTTCCTGCCGATAAAGGCTCGGCTGGTAAGGCTTTTCTATTAGCAGGCGCCTTGGTCCCGTACAAGCGTCCTGACCTGGTGATAAAGGCATTTAACGAATTAGGCGAGCCGCTATGGGTGGTCGGAAAGGGGCCGCTCTATCGATCTTTGAAGCGTATTGCTAAGAGCAATATTAACTTCGTGGGCCACGTCTCTGATTTTGAGCTGGCCAGGTTTTACCGTGAAAGCCGCGCTCTGATTTTCCCAGGAGTGGAAGACTTTGGGATGGTTCCGGTAGAGTGTATGGCCGCTGGCCGGCCCGTTATAGGAGTATATGACGGCGCTCTTAAAGAAACGGTCAGGGGCGTAAGGCATTGGAATTTAAAGAAAAAGCAGACGAGCGAGGGGCGCGCATCGCTAAATCTCGACAATCGCTTCGCCAGCGGTGTTTTTATTGAGACCATGCTTGGAAAAAACGACCGGGATCAAGTACAGTCTCTCGTGAACGGGGTGCGATACTTTATCGACAACGAAGCAGAGTTTCATACTGATAACTGCTCGGCCAGGGCCGAGCATTTCAGCCCGATGCGCTTTTACCGCGCTTGGCATAACCTATTGATGAGACACGGAATGGTTCCATCGATATCAGTGGACCCAGCTTCAGATTCGTCGATAGATCAGCCAGGCGGTGATTCGTCTAAATGGCCGGCAAGGTGGCCACGGCTGAAATCTGCGGTGATGTAGCCTCCTCATTGGATTACTTGAAAGCGTTTTCATGCTCAAACAGAAGCGGCAATTATTTGAATTTGTATTCATGGCAGTCGATCTGCTGATGGTCTCTTTGGCCTGGTGCTTGGCTTACTGGGTGCGTTTCGTGAGCGGTCTGGTGCCGGTAGAGAAAGGTATCCCGGAGCTCTCTCATTATTTGAGCATGCTACTATTTATCTGGCTTATTTGGGCCTTCGTCTTCAAGCGCATGGGGCTTTACCGACCTATGCGCGGAGTTAGAAGAATTCGCGAGGTGTTTCTGCTTCTGAACGCTAACGCTTTTGCGGTGTTGATGCTAATTGCGGTGGTCTATTTATTTCGCGAAAAGAGCGTGCCTTTTTCTCGCTTGGTATTTGTGTATTTTGGACTGTTTGCGACCCTCTTTACTTTGGGGCAGAGAAGTTTCTTACGTTTTTTATTGAGGGAAGTTAGACGCCGTGGCTATAACTTGCGTTATATGCTGATCGTGGGAGCTGGTAAGGTGGCGGCGGACATAGCTGCGCGAGTGCGGTTTCATCAAGAAATTGGTATTCAGTTGATCGGTTGTCTCTCGAAGAATGCCGATGAAAAACGGGGCCCGCTAGGGATCTCCATTGTTGGCAAATATAGCGACCTTGCCACTTTGATTGAAGAGACCGAGATTGATCAGGTCGTAGTGGCATTGCCGTTGGAAGACAATCAGATTCTACCAGAGATTATGGCCTGTCTCGATAACACCATGTTAGATGTGAAAGTTGTTCCGGATATTTATCAGTTTGTTAGCTTGGGCGGCTCGATCGAAGAATTTGAAGGGCTACCTGTAATCTCTTTGCAGTCTACACCCCTAGATGGCATCAATCTATTTACGAAGCGTGCGTTCGATTTGGTGCTTGCGAGCTTGCTGTGCGTATTTTTTGCGCCGCTTATGGCGTTTGTGGCGCTCCTTATCAAAATTACGTCTCAAGGTCCGATCCTGTACCGTCAAGAACGGGTGAGTGTGGACGGAAGTCGCTTTTCGATTTATAAGTTTCGCACGATGCTCGCTGACGCAGAGGCGCATGGTCCGCGCATGACTAAACCGGGGGATGAGCGTACGACGGCCTTGGGGCGGTTTTTACGGGCGCATAGTTTGGACGAGCTGCCGCAACTTTGGAACGTCTTGCGGGGGGATATGTCGATTGTGGGCCCGCGACCGGAGCGGCCGATCTTTATCGAGGAATTCCGCAAACGCGTTCCGAAATATATGCTTCGGCATAAGGTGCCGGCCGGGATGACCGGTTGGGCCCAGGTGCACGGGTGGCGTGGGCAGACATCGATCGATAAACGCATTGAGTACGATCTCTACTACATTGAAAATTGGTCGCTCTTGTTTGATATTAAGATTATGTTTTTAACTATCTTTCGCGGATTTAGGAATAGGAACGCTTACTGAGAAGATCTTTAAGTCTAAGATAAAGAAGCAGCGCTGCAACGCTTTGGTTGTCATGAAAGTATTACGTATGAGTTTGCAGACTCTTACGCTGAGGAGGAGAGATGAATATAGCGGTAATAGGTTCGGGGTACGTTGGCTTAGTTGCTGGTGCTTGCTTTGCGGAATCGGGCAACGATGTAATTTGCGTGGATAGTAATCCCGATAAGATTGAGAAACTAAATCAAGGAATTATACCGATTTATGAACCCGGCTTAAGTGATTTGGTGAAGCGCAATCATAAGAACAAGCGCATCTCGTTCACCACGTCGTTGCAAGAAGGCGTAGAAAAATCAGAGGTCATTTTCATAGCAGTCGGGACTCCTCAAGACGAAGACGGTTCGGCTGATTTGCGCCACGTTCTTGATGTGGCCTCTGGTATTGGAAAGCATATGAACGCTTTTAAAGTGATCGTTGATAAGTCAACTGTGCCAGTCGGAACCGCGAATCTGGTTCGTGAAACCGTGCGCAAGCACACTAAGCATGATTTCGAAGTAGTAAGTAACCCGGAGTTTTTGAAGGAAGGCGCTGCCATCGACGATTTTATGAAACCGGACCGGGTTGTGGTTGGAGTGGCCAGCGAAAGAGCGGCTAAAGTGATGAAAGAACTTTACTCCCCTTTTGTGAGAAACAATCATCCTATTTTGGTGATGGATGTGGCCTCTGCGGAACTCACTAAGTATGCGGCTAACTCGATGTTGGCGACGCGCGTATCGTTTATGAACGAAATTGCCAACCTGTGCGAGAGGGTTGGAGCCGACATTGATTCGGTGCGAATTGGTATGGGAACAGACGCGCGTATCGGCATGAGTTTCCTTTTCCCGGGCATCGGCTATGGCGGCTCCTGTTTTCCCAAGGATGTTCAGGCCCTAATTAAGACCGCCAAGGATTTCGGAGTTGATCTAAAGGTTGCTAGATCGGTGGAAGACGTTAACTTTGCACAGAAGAAGGTAATCGTGCAAAAGATTATCAAACACTTCGGCGAAGCAAATATTAAGGGTCGAGTTTTCGCCATGTGGGGCTTAGCCTTTAAGCCCAAGACTGACGATGTGCGTGAGGCGCCGGCCGCAGTTGTCGCCCGTGAACTGATTAAGTTAGGGGCGCGTATCGTGGCATTCGATCCGGAGGCGATCGACAGTTTTAGGCGATCATTCGGCGAAGACCCGTATATCTCATACGCCTATTCAAATTACGATTGTTTGAACGGTGCTGATGCGGTTATTATCTGCACCGAATGGAATGAGTTCAGAAAACCCAATCTAGAGCGTATGAAGAAGTTAATGAAGAGTCCCATAATATTCGACGGTAGAAACGTCCTTGATCGAGCTGAGGTCAAAGAGCAGGGCTTTAGGTATGTGTGTATTGGTAGACCTGAGGTGGGGAACTAGAGATGGCTAGAATCTTGGTGACAGGCGGAGCCGGTTTTATCGGATCACATCTGTGTGAGTCTTTGCTGGGGCGTGGTCACGACGTAATCGCGCTCGATAACTTGTTTACCGGTACTAAACGAAATATTGCACATTTGTCACAGGACCCACGCTTTGATTTTGTGCGGCACGATGTTACACAACCAGTTTTGCTTGAGGTGGACCAGATCTATCATTTTGCATGTCCGGCGTCGCCCGTACATTATCAGTACAATCCCGTAAAGACGATCAAGACCAGCGCCATGGGCACCATCAATATGCTGGGGCTTGCCAAGCGCTTAGCGGCTAAATTTTTGCTAGCCTCGACTTCGGAAGTTTACGGGGACCCTTTAGAGCATCCGCAAAAGGAGAGCTATTGGGGGAATGTCAATCCCGTGGGGTTGAGAAGCTGTTACGACGAAGGCAAACGTATGGCAGAAACGTTAAGTTTTTGCTACCGCGTCCAGAATAAGGTGGATGCAAAGATTATTCGAATCTTTAATACCTTTGGGCCTAGAATGCTGTTTAACGACGGGCGGGTGGTTTCGAATTTTATTGTTCAGGCTCTAAAAGGAGAGAGTATCACCGTTTATGGGGAGGGGTCCCAGACTCGTTCCTTCTGCTTTGTGGATGATCTAGTGACGGGTATCATGGCCACTATGGATAAGGAAGGCTTTGCTGGACCGGTAAACTTAGGTAACCCTGTCGAGCTCACGATCTTGGAGTTAGCAAAGATCATCATTGAGATGACAGGATCAAAATCAAAAATTATTCACAAGAGTTTGCCTCAAGATGATCCTACACGGCGCAAACCTGATATCTCGCTTGCTCGGTCAGAGTTGGGTTGGGAGCCTAGGGTCGATCTTAGCGCGGGATTGCAGCGTACGGTTGCTGACTTCGAAGAACGTATGAAACGAGGCATTAATTAGGGTCGTTTCCCAGATGACGTTCAATGACAGATCTTCGTTCTCATATAAGGAACTTTTGCATCATTGCCCATATAGACCATGGCAAGTCCACCCTTGCTGATCGAATATTGGAATATACCGGTGCTTTGCAACAACGGGAGATGCAGGCGCAGTTCCTGGATAAATTAGATCTGGAGCGCGAGCGGGGAATCACAATTAAGGCCCAAACGGTTCGGCTGGGGTACAAAGCTAAGAGCGCAGAGCAGTATCAGTTCAACTTAATAGACACGCCCGGGCACGTCGATTTCCATTATGAAGTATCCAGAAGTTTGGCCGCTTGTGAAGGTGCTCTGCTCGTGGTGGATGCGGCGCAGGGCGTGGAGGCGCAGACCTTGGCGAATGTCTATGCGGCGCTAGATTGCAATCTTGAAATTGTGCCTGTTATCAACAAAATCGACCTACCTAACGCAGATGTTCTTCGGGTGCGCCAAGAGATAGAGGACGTAATCGGTATAGACACTAGCGATTGTTTGACGATCAGCGCCAAGACTGGCGTGGGCGTTCCGGAGCTTTTGGAGGCTATTGTGGCGCGCGTGCCGGCGCCCACACGAGGCTCGCCCGATGCGCCCTTACGTGCCCTGGTTTATGACTCCTGGTTTGATGCGTATTTGGGCGTGATAGTGCAGGTGCGGGTCTTTGATGGAAGCATTAAAGGGGGCGACAAGGTGCGCTTTGCGAGCACTGGCGCTGATCATGAAATCTATAAGGTTGGTGTTTTTACCCCGCATGCGCATGAGGTCGAAAGTCTTTCTAGTGGTGAAGCCGGGTATTTCTCAGCGTCCATAAAGAATTTAAGAGATGTGAAGATTGGCGATACGGTGACGTCTGCTGCGCATCCCGATGTGCCAGCTCTGCCTGGATTTCAGGAGGTCAAGCCCATGGTGTTTGGTGGGCTTTTCCCGGTTGATGCTGACGAGTACCAGAATTTGCGCGTGGCTTTGGAGAAGCTAAGTTTGAATGATTCTTCTTTCACCTTTGAGCCGGAGAGTTCAGCCGCTTTGGGCTTTGGCTTTCGATGCGGATATTTAGGGCTCTTGCATATGGAGATTGTGCAGGAGCGCCTTGAGCGAGAATTTGAGCTTAATCTCATTACGACTGCGCCTACTGTGGTTTATAGAGTGAAGCTCACAAGTGGCGAGAGCATCATGGTAGATAATCCTACGGAGTTACCCGATCCCGGCCGCATTGAATATATCGAGGAGCCGTATGTGCAGGCTACCATCCATTGTCCCAAGGAATACGTGGGCAATGTTCTGACTCTGTGCGAGGAGCGCAGAGGGGTGCAAAAGAATCTGGCGATTCACGCAAGTTCGCGGGCAGTGATCCTTTATGAAATGCCCTTAAACGAAATTGTGTTGGATTTTCATGATCGTTTGAAGAGTCTTACCAGAGGCTATGCTTCCTTTGACTATGAGTTCCATGAATATAAGGTCGGCGAGTTAGTTAAATTGGATATCAAGCTAAATGGTGATAATGTCGACGCGTTGGGCATTATCGTGCATAAAGATAAGGCCTATCATAAAGGACGCCAGCTGACCGAGAAATTAAAGGAATTAATTGATCGGCAGATGTTCGAGGTGGCAATTCAGGCCGCGATCGGTGGTAAGATTGTTGCGAGAGAGACCGTCAAGGCGCTTAGGAAGAACGTTACTGCTAAATGTTATGGTGGTGATATTACTCGAAAACGAAAATTGCTCGAGAAGCAAAAGGAAGGCAAGAAGCGCATGAAGCAGGTGGGCAAGGTTTCTATACCGCAGGAGGCCTTTTTGGCCGTCTTGAAGGTGGGTGAGAAGGAGTGAGATATAAGCGGTGAGCGAAAAATTTCGAGAGTTGGAGTTCAGTCCTAGTCGGACCTATGTAGTGGGGGATATCCATGGCTGCAATCTTGAACTCCAGAGTATGTTGACGTTTTTAGAAGGTACTCAGAAGATCGGAGCTGAGGATCTGGTGGTATTTATAGGCGACTATATTGATCGGGGCCCTGATTCGAATGGGGTTGTCGCAAGTTTGATAAGTTTTCAGAAACGCCATCCTCAGACGATTTTTCTGCGCGGAAATCATGAGGATATGTTTCTTGAGTTCCTGGGTTTCGAAGGAACCGAAGGGATGGCATATCTCAAGAATGGTGGCGCCCAGTGCTTACAGAGTTATGGGCTCAGCGGAGAGGCCACATCTGAGGAGGCCTTAGCCTCAATGCCGCGCGACCATTTGAGTTTTCTGCTGAATACTGAACGTTATGTGATTGCTGATAAATATATTTATGTGCATGCCGGTTTGGATCCGCTAAGAGACTTGCGCACACAGCTGGATAGCTCTTTGTTTTGGATTAGAGATGAGTTTATCACAAATATTCACAAATTCGAGAAGACAGTAGTGTTCGGGCACACGCCCTACCGAGATGTTTTGTTTCATTTGCCATATAAGATAGGGATCGATACGGGGCTTGTTTATGGCAATAAACTAACTTGCTTGGAGTTGACTGGGGAAACGGTGTTGCAGGTGAAGAAGGGAAGCTCCGAGATTCTGGTTGCAACCTTTGCGCAAAAGCTAGCGAAGCTTTAGAATATTGGCATGTTTCGTGCCGCAACTTTTCTATGTGTGATCTTATTGGCGGGCTTGGTTGCGGGCCCGTTCGATCTTAGTAATATAAATCCAATGGAGTCGGAAATGCGAACATCTCGGACGACTGAGGATGCCGTGCTTGGCGGCGGCTGCTTCTGGTGTGTGGAGGCGATTTTTCAAAGCATTATCGGTGTGGGGAAGGTTGAATCGGGCTATGCAGGCGGCGTGATTCCGAATCCGACTTATGAACAGGTCAGTGCGGGAGCCAGTGGGCACGCTGAGGTTGCCCGAGTGACTTTTGATTCCAGTGTGATTTCGTACGCCGAGATATTGGAGATATTTTTCCACGCGCACGATCCGACAACCATAAATCGACAGGGTAACGATGTGGGCACTCAGTATAGATCTATTATTCTTTTCAATTCCGCGGCGCAGAAGCAAACTGCTTTGGATATGATTGGGAAGATCGAGCAAAGCAAGCTTTGGAGTTCAAAGATCGTGACGGAAGTTAAAGCTTTAGATCAATTCTATCCAGCGGAGAATTATCATCAGAATTATTATAAGAATCACTCCACCCAGCCTTATTGTTCAATCGTTATAGCGCCAAAGTTGCAGAAGATTTACAAAGAATTTGCTGGCCGTATAAAGCCGAAGAGCTAGTTGCTCTAAAAAGTAGGGGCTAGGCTAGCTGAGTTTCCCTGGTCGCGAAAAATAAAGATAAGCGCTGGTGATCCAGAGACCGACCGGGCAAAAGAGCATGGCCACGTTTAGCGGGGAGGAGAGTTTTAAGGGGAGAAGCAGCATCGGAGCACATGTCCCTGCTTGAATTAGAAAGAGAGGTTTTAGTTTCGATCTCCATGCCCGCGAACGGAAGTCAATCACGCGCCGCAAGAAAATATAATAGCAGCCGAGCATATGTAGATATGCAAGGCTCGCTATGCCGGAAACAAAGCCTGACTCAAGGATGATCGGTAGAAGCATGTAGATGCTCTTGTGGTAAGTACCATAGAATATACTGGTCTGAGGTCTGCCAGCTGAAGCTTGAACCATGGCTGAGAAAAGTAGAAACGCTAACCCGCATTGGAAAGTGCCTACGAAGAAAAGCCAAAGAAACTCTTTGATAAGAGTACCTGGCCGAGAACATCTAGGCTCTAATCTGCGTGCGTCTTTATGATTCTCTTGCATGTTGCATTGGCCGTACGGTTTTGCCAAAAAGCCGGTAACCGACCGGATACTCGCATCCCTTGGGGGCGGGGCCGGTTTTACCCTGGCTAGCGAATACCTTAATTCAAGCGTTGCGAAAACTTCCCCTTACACCCACGCCGTTTCCGGCTAGGTCGGTTCTCCATTAGGTCACCGGAATAGCTACGGGGTGGACGGTCATAGGTACCTAGCGCTCAGCTCTAACGCTCACCAATTAGCAATAAATCCTAAAGCCTTCTCCGCTCTATTAGTTAAAGCATGCCAAGCAGATTTGGCATAGTCCAAAGTTGCTTCGGCCACAGCCCCGCCGTAGCCGCGTGCCGTGCTCCAGAGGCTTTGAACCCGATTGCTGGCGACATCGTAGCAGAAAAGATGGGCAGTGTGTGGAGAAATCTGAAAGTCATCCATGCAAGTTAAGCATCCCCGAACAACATTGGCCCAGTCGCCGTCTCCAGCGTTGTAATACATGTCGTTGGCGTTGACGCCACAGTAGCTGTAGCTGGCGGAATATGGGGAGCGGGAGAAAGAGCTACGCGGGGCCGCGCCGTAGCAGGTCTGCTTAGCAAGTTGTAAGTTGGACCAGTCTTGCCTGCTCGGGCGAGCCTTGCTAAAGCCGCTAGGAAAGTCCGAACATACCGTGTCCATAAGTTTAAGCATAGTTTCGTTAAGGTATCGAGTACCAACGCTTGGCGACATAAATAATCCTTTGTAAAATAAAGCCTCTAAAAGCTTATCGTGGAAAATAAAAAAAAGTTGCGTAGATCTCTGGTACATACCACCTGCCCCCGTCCCCGAACTGGTACATACCACCAGTTTTTTTGGTACATACCACCAGTTTTTTTGGTACATACCACCAGTTTTTTTTGAGGCGGTTCGGAGCGCTTCTGTTGTGGTTGATGGGAGAGGGGTTGCTGGGAGCCGAAGGGGAATGATAGCTAGGTCGCGATATGCTCCCTGAAAGGGTCATAGAACGGTCCTGAGCGCGAGTTCCACGTGATTTTTGAGGCTCCGCTCGCTTCACTAGTGATATATATTGAGGCGGACTTAATAGTGCCCGTTAATCAGCAGTTTTGCGAAGCTCTTTGCCCGGCCCCCCGGGCTTACATTATGGGAGCAAGTTCACAGTGGGTGGTAACGGCGGTTTAAAGGCCCCCGGCGGCCATTCGACGTTAACCTCGCCCTTGCGCCAACGCACAAGGCGGTCTGAGCAGTCGTCGCAAAAGACGTCATGTTCTTCAATCTTACTAATACGCAACTCATCTATCGAGCTGAACACAAAAATATTTCTCTCCCTGGGCGGTGGTTTGTGAGGTTTTAGGATCGGTTGGGTCCTCACGCGCGGAGCGCCTACCACCGTATGCCCTGCGTCAGCACGCGTTAGTCTAAATCCCTCCTCATAATCTCCGATACTTCGTAATATTTTCTCGTTGATAGCCTTAACCTCTGCGGCTCCTGTAATGCCAAAGCAGCGCATCCAGGCATTGATGTGGCGTTTGAGTGGATGGCACTTTTTATTATCTTCCCTGAGCTTTTTGACAAGCGCCTGGTCCTCTTCGCTAGACAGATGTCTACTAGATAGCTTGGGGATGGAGGGGAGCCGAATCCATGGGAAATTCTCCTCGGTGACCGCGTCTGGCTTATCAAGCGAACGCTGAAACTCGTTCCAACTTGAAAAACCAGGGAAGTCCCCAATGGTCGCAACAAGCGAGTCCTTAGCTGGATTTCCATAGAGGTATTTCACGCGATCTATGGCCTTATTCAAATCAGCGATCTCGGCAACCATCGGGGCGCCTTCCCAGAGATCTAAATAATCTAAGTTTAGGAATCGCTTCATGGCATCGGTAATTCTCTTTTGAATCTCTCCATAAAACTGGGTGCACTTTTGGCTATCGAGAGCCACGACAATAATGTGAGCGTGCGAGCCGTTCCAAATATCGTGACATAACAAGACCTTATCGTCTCTTTGGGTACGAGCAATGGCAGAGCCAAGCAACAGCTTTATGGTATCGTAGGCAACTAGGGGCAGCCCCTGTCTAGCTCTAAAACCAATCTCATAGCACCTCTTAGAAACAATTCTTCTTCTTCGTCTTGGCATAATGCAACACCTTCTCCTTAGAGCCTTATCGTGAATTATTATTAAAAGTTGCGTGGTTCTAGAAAAAAATGGTGGGATGTACCAGATCGGGTTTCTGACGGGGGTAAAAAGGTGGTATGTACCAGCGCGGGTGTGCTCTGACGGAGGGAGAAAAAAGGTGGTATGTACCAGCAGGGGGGGGCTGAGTTAGGGAGGTGGTGGGTGTGAGGAAGAAGGTGGCGGGGGTTGTGCTTTTGTTGGTGATGGGGGGATGTGTGTCTCGTGCGCCTGGAGGATGGCCTGGATTGGGGCGTGACGGACTTTTGGTTGGGACGGCGGTTCGGCAGTATGCCTTGGTGCTTGATCGTGGGTATCGAGAGAGCTTGTTGTCTCGGTTTTCGGTGATTGTGCCTGAGAATGAGATGAAATTCGATGCGATCTCGCCTGAGCTAGATCGGTACGAGTTTGGGGCGGCTGATGATATCGTCAATTTTTCTGAGCGGCACGGACTTCGTTTGCATGGGCATACGCTTGTTTGGCACCGCCAGTTGCCTGCTTGGTTTTCTAAAGGGAACTTCGATCGGGCTACGGTTGCGAGGATATTAAAAACTCATATATCGAAAATGGTCACTCGTTATAAGGGCCGCGTTGAATCGTGGGATGTTGTTAATGAGGCTTTAAACTCTGACGGAAGTCTAAGGAGATCTATATGGTCGACGGCGCTTGGTGTTGGCTATATAGAAACTGCACTACGCGAGGCGCATAACGCCGATCCCGAGGCTAAGCTATATTATAATGATTTCGGAATCGCTATGCCTGGTCCAAAATTGAAGGCCTTACTGGAGATGCTGGCCGATTTTAAAAAGCGCGGGGTTCCCATAGATGGTGTTGGGATACAGCTGCACTTGCGTGCAGATTCAAATTTGCCCCCCGAAAAACTTCTCGTGGTGATTCAACAACTGGGACAACTTGGTTTGCTGGTGCGATTATCGGAAGTGGAAGTTAGGGTAAAAAGTCCTCCATCGCCAGAGGATCTGGAAAATCAGGCTAGGCTATATCAGAGTGTTTTTAAAGTATGCAAAGAGGCCTTAGCTTGCACCCAGATAGTCTTATGGGGCTTCACGGACAGATATTCATGGGTTCCACAAGCCTTCCCCGGCTTTGGCTCGGCCAATATTCTCGACGAAACTTTTCGTCAAAAATTCGTAATTGCTCAAAAAGTAGGGGCGAAGCCCTCCATTGAGCAACCACCGCCCGCCGTCGCTCGTTGAAAGCATCGCCGATAATGGCAACGGTGAGCGAAGGTGGGCTGAAATTACCCGCATTTAATGAGCACATACAAAAATTCACTAATATTCCCCCTCATACAAAGGCTCATTGACGATCCTCGTTCGATCGGAATAAAGGTTCCTAATCTTGAACTCCTCCGGGATGAGCTTATTAGAGATCAGCCAGCGATATATGCTTTCTGCCGCCATTCTATGGGCTATCTCGTTTGGATGACGATCTCCGCCAGGAATTACTTGAAGACGATCGATGGGGACTCCTGTATATGTCGGCAGCAGATCTAATGTTACAACTCCCAATTCGCCAAGGGTCTCTCCCACAATCTTGTGTAACGGAGTAAAGGGGTAGTTATCGTCGACCGGCTCGCCAAAGAGGGGGAACACCACTGCTCCCATTCCCACTTTGCGATCGCTGCAAAGCTTATAGATCTTCACCAAAGAGTCTTTAAATTTCTTAAACCCTTTCGGATTTTCAAAGAGCTCAAAAAAATACTGTTTATACTCCCTGTGGGTTTTCGAATTATGCAAACGATTCAATACATACCCTAGAGACCTCCAATAACTGACCAACCAGCCCAGCCTGGGCCCAAGTTGCAAAGCGCCGAACCGGTTAAACTCGGTAATCCCGACAGGACGATACGGCTTAATCTCCGGGTCATTAAGTGTGATCTGAAGGAGCACGAAATCTGCATCTTCCTTCAGGGCCCTCTCCACCGTGGCAACTTCGTGCGAAGTTGAATAGGCCGGAACTCCATAGTTAATCACCTCTACCTGACGCACATCTTTATTGAGATTAAGCATCTGCTCTAAACGCGCCGGAAAAGCATCAGTAAATTGCATATATGGAGCAAAAGTATAGGAATCGCCTACCACGGCAATTCGAAAAATGTTCTCAGGTTTGGTTTTCAAGTACGGATAGCTTTGTGAGGTGGGGGAGTCCTCCGCTTTGTAGTAGGCAAAGGGACGATCGTTCCACTTGGCGGGTGCTCGGTAGGCTATCCTAAATAAAATTTCAATAAGGCCCAAACTGACGATTAACCCTAGAAGCACCAAAAAAACTGACTGAATAATTTGTTTAATCATGCGACCGATCTATGGGATCATCTCTTTTGAGTCAAGAAAATAATCCGTGCCCGCCAGGGAAAGATTTAACTCAAAAAGCCATAAACCGGAACGTGGTAAATGCAGCTTGGCCGAATATCTGCCTGGTTGCGCCTTTGAATCTTCCGTCAGAGTTGCAACAAAATCCATACTGGCCTCGGAGAATCGAAAAGCTCGCATGGTGATTTTCGCATCTTTCACAGGCGTTTCATTGTGGTCCCGTATTTCAACCGAGACGGAACGATCCCCTGAAGCGTCAACGTCCGAGAAGGTGTATCTAGTTTTCAATCCAAGCGCCCTGGATCGATTCTTAGCATCAATGACTCCCTGATACTTCAAGCCATCCTCATAGGGATGATCGCTAATCGGCGGAACAGAGCTGTTAAGTGCCAACCGCACGAATACAAAATTAAAGATCGCGACCACCACAAAGAAAACTATAATTGCAAGCGGCCAGGGCGAAGCCTTTACCTTAGTGCCTTCGATATTCGAGGGGCTGTGCGTGTTTGCCACCATTTTGGTAATCGCCCATTATCCCAGATAATTCTCTCGAACTAACTAGGTCCTATTAATGTAATCTTTCGTTCCAACTTTGAGCCATCATCCACCACTACCGAGACGGCAACAGGTAGTTTACCAGCAACGAGTGCTTGCTTGTCAAATTGCACAAAGAGCGGCAGGTCCTTAATCTCCCCCGCAATAACATCCACCTCTCTTATAGGCGCAGTGAACTGCACGCCCTCGGGGCCGCCACTAAGTTGAAAGTGGCGTGTCGCTCTACTTTTGTTAGAGATCCTCAGCATGAAATGGTTCATAACTTTGCCATCCGAGACTACGCTAAACGGCGCCTCTCCTGAAGCGCGCAGCACCTCAAAATCATAAGGAATCCTCACAGCAAGAAAATGATAGAAAAGAGCACCGTAGGTTAACAAAATCGCACAATAAACAACTAAGCGCGGACGTAAGAACTTAGTCACCTCGCCTCTTAAGCTGTGTTCGGTATCGTACCGAATTAACCCGCGAGGTTTTTCGATATGATCCATAATGGCATCGCAGGCATCGGCACAAGCGGTGCAGGCCACGCACTCAAGTTGCAGACCGTTTCTTATGTCAATTCCAGTAGGACAAACCCTGACGCAAGCGCCGCAGTCTATGCAGTCTCCAAGTTGCGATGAGTCTTGACCTTTCTTGTGCTTTCCTCGCGGCTCCCCCCTCGTGTAATCGTATCCGATCACCAGTGAATCAGAATCCATCATAACTGCTTGAAAGCGCGCGTAGGGACATACGACCGTACAGAACTGCTCGCGGAACCACCCAAATTGAAAAGCCATTATCCCCATTAATATCAGCGTCAAGGAAAACGGGAGAGGGTTGTTCCATGGATAGTCGCTCATCATGCGAATTAACGGTTCTCGGCCTACGAAATATGCCAGGGCCGTGCTCGCAAGCACCCAGGCCGACGCCGCAGATATACCGTGCTTTAGGGCTTTCTTGGATATCTTTTCAAAATTCCAGGGAGACTGATCTAATTTAAGGCGCTGGGCTGGGGTGCCCTCAATCAAGCGTTCGATTGGCCTAAAGAGAAATTCAAGAAAAACGGTTTCTGGGCATGCCCAACCGCACCAGACACGACCAAACATGGCCGTGAAAAAGAAGAGGCTTATTGCTAGGGAGGGCAAGATCAACACCAGAAAGAAAGTGTCGGTCGCCCAAAATTCGACTCCGAATAGAAAGAATTTCCGTTCCGGAATATTAAATAAGATGCCCTGATTCCCATTTATAGTGATCCAGGGCATGGCGAGATAAAACGCCATCAGTAGATAAGCAACTACGGCTCTTTTGGTAAACCATTTGCCCGGCAGAAAAGCCGGATAGACCCAACGCCTATGGCCCTGCTTGTCGATGGTGTAGAGCGTGTCTCGAAAGCTGTGTTCAACGTCAGTGCTCATATCATAATCCTCTCTCAAACAAGTTTATCGAGCAATCGTCTTAAGAACAAAGGTATCTGCTCATTGAGTGTGGGTAGTTTCAGTCCACCTTGTCTCACCACTGCCAGTATCGGGCACGGTTTCACCGAGCCACGGCGGGACGAATTTGCAAAATGGAGGGCTTCGCCCCTACATCCTGAGCAATTAAGCACAGAGGTGTGACTCTCGACGCTACAAACTAAGAAGCCCGCATCGGATGCGGGCTTCTTATCCTCAAGGGGGCCAGGCGCCTAACTTGAGAGCTACTCTGCGCAGCTATCCTCGAGGTTCGAAGGCGCCATCAGGTGCCTTCGGATTAGGCGGGTTAGTACCATGAATCGACCAGACAAATGCTACGACCGCATTCAATTCCTCCGGCTTAAGCTGATCCTTCCAGGCCAACATGCCCTTGTCCAAAACGCCGTCTGAAACCGTGCGATGGATATTCGTGATCTTTCCACCATGTATCCAGTTGTCGTCCGTAAGGTTCGGCCCAATCAAGCCCTGGCCTTGTGCCGAATGGCAAGCCGCGCAACGCGTGGCAAATATCTCGCTACCTAATTTTAAGGCTCCCGAATCTTTCGCAAGTGCCAAAAGTTTTGCCGCCTCAGGCTCTCCCATACTTTTGGGCATGCTTGCTGCTTGCAAGGCCTTAAGTTCGGCCACTTGTTCGTCCACGATTTCGACTGCGAACTTGCCCGAACCAAAATCGTAAATGAATGGGTAAACAACGGCAATAATAATAGTCACCCAAAATAGATACACCCACCACCCTGGAAGATCGTTATCATATTCCTGAATACCATCGTAGTTGTGGTCAAGTAGTTCATCTTTATCTCTGTCAGCCATTTTCAATCCTCATCAATCAATGGAAAATTTTGGATCTCTTCGTAAATTTTCGCACGCGATTTACAGTAGACCCAGTAAATAAGCCCAAGAAAAAATACCAATAGGGCAGGGGTCATGAGTTGCGAAACCCATGAATTCCCCAGCCCCCCAATCAGGGACCTCACTTGGCCCCCTTAATGTCACGCCCGAGTTTCTGCAGATACGCGATCAGAGCCACAATCTTCTTCTTATGAAGATTATCTGACTTCGGTGCGCCATTCTTCATCAGATCCTCCGCCAATTGCTTAGCCTCGCTCTCAACCAAAGAAGCGGCGTTAGCTATCTGCTCGTCAGTGTATGGAGCCCCAAGCGATCTTAAAACACTTAGCTTCTTTGACGTCAGATCTGTGTTTAAATCGTCGCTAGCCAGCCAAGAATATGGAGGCATGATCGAGTTTGCCGTTACGGAGGCAGGATCAATCATATGCTTAAAATGCCACATGTTGGGGTACTTGCCTCCCACGCGAGCCAGATCGGGCCCGGTGCGCTTCGATCCGAACTGGAAGGGCCTATCGTAAACAGACTCTCCGGCTTTGGAGTATTCACCGTAGCGAACGACCTCTTCTCTAAACGGTCGCACCATCTGGGAATGACAAACATAACATCCTTCACTTACGTATATATCGCGCCCTTCAAGTTCCAAGGGAGAATAGGGCGTGACGGATGAAATAGTAGGAATGTTGCTCTTCACGGTTAAGAGCGGAACAATCTGCGCCAAGCCGCCCCAAATCACAGCAACTAACACCAATGAAGCGAAAAGCACAGGTTTGCCTTCCAAGCGATGATGCCATGTGCCCGTGTCTTCAGTCTTAACTAGCGCCTTGGCCTGATGTGCCACGTCCGACAGATCAGCATTGGCCGCCCTGGACGCCGCCATGGTCTTGAAGAAGTTGAAAAGGCAGAGAACCATACCAACAAAATACAGTGTGCCGCCAAAAGCTCTAATCCAGTAAAACGGAATTAACTGTGTGACGGTTTCGATAAATTGAGGATATTTTAAGGTTCCCTCAGGCGTGAAAGCTCGCCACATCAAGGCTTGCGTAATGCCTGAGACGTACATGGAGGTCACATAGAGAACTATCCCTATAGTTGATGTCCAAAAGTGCGCCGCCACAAGTTTCTGGCTCCAAACTGGCACTTTCCAGAGTCTGGGAAGTAGGTAGTAGATCATCGCAAAAGCAATGAAGCCATTCCAACCCAAGGCGCCGGAGTGCACGTGCCCGATAGTGTAATCGGTGTAATGCGAGAGAGCGTTGACCGACCTCACCGACATCATCGGCCCCTCGAAGGTCGACATTCCATAAAATGTGATTCCCACCACCATGAATTTGAGGACCGGATCTGTGCGGAGTTTATCCCAGGCTCCTCGCAGAGTGAGAAGTCCGTTGATCATTCCGCCCCATGACGGCGCAATCAGCATTACGGAGAAAAGCATGCCGAGAGTCTGCGCCCAGTCCGGAAGGGCAGTGTTTAAAAGATGATGGGGACCCGCCCAGATATAAAGAAAGACCAATGACCAGAAATGAATGATGGATAACTTGTAAGAATAGACCGGACGTCCCGCGGCCTTTGGCATAAAGTAGTACATTAAGCCAAGGAAGGGGGTGGTTAGGAAAAATGCTACGGCGTTGTGTCCGTACCACCACTGAACCATGGCGTCTTGCACTCCGGCATAAACCGAGTAGCTCTTCCACATCGATACAGGGATCTCTAAGGAGTTAACTATGTGCAACATAGCGATCGCCAAAATGGTGGCGATGTAAAACCAGATGGCGACATAGATGTGCTTCTCGCGCCGCTTGATCAAGGTTCCAAAAAAGTTGATTGCAAACACTACCCAGATCAAAGTGATGGCGATATCAATGGGCCATTCAAGCTCTGCATACTCCTTTGATACCGTTATTCCAAAAGGCAACGTTAACGCAGCCGATACGATGATTGCCTGCCATCCCCAAAAATGAAGATTGCTAAGGAAATCCGAAAACATTCTGGCTTTCAACAAACGCTGGGTCGAATAGTAAATACCAGCGAAGACCGTATTTCCGGCGAATGCGAATATGACCGCATTTGTATGCAGCGGCCGAAGTCTACTATAAGTGAGCCATGGAATTCCCGAACTCAACCAGGGCAATCCTAATTCAATTGCGATCAGCACTCCAACCAACATGCCGACCACACCCCAGATAACTGTGGCGATCAGGAATTTTCTTACTACTGCATCATCAAACTTAAATGTTTCTATTCTGTCTTCCAATTTTCATCTCCGCGCAAAAACAATGGAGATTGACGAGATGTCTCCGTAGAATCAGTCAATCTCAATGCAACCATTCTATACGATGAGCGGGTTCTATCAAGAGATCGAAATTAGATCGTGGAAGCAGTTGATCTTATAATTCAAGATTGAAATTGGGTTCAATCATCGTCATCAGAATTTAAGAGACGCACCGAGGGGGTTTCCAAGTCATCGAATTGCCCGTGGCGCACGCACCAAAAATACGCAAAAAGCCCTAATAAGGCTAGAAAAGCGGTTAAGGGAAGAATTAAGAAAATTATCTCCATGGCTTTTTCCCAAATGATCTAAAAGCAATAGACGTGGCAATCACACTTAAAGAACTTATCGGCATAAGTACCGCAGCAATTAAAGGACCAATATATCCCATAAAGGCCAGCACCGCGCCCACGGCGTTATACATAAGAGATATGAATAAATTTATATAAACAAGTTTTAAAGTGCGGCGCGCTCCCAAAAAAAGTTCGAGAACTGATTGTAAGCCCTCGCGCGCAAGAAAGACACTTGAGACCTTTACCGCAATCTCGGCGCCGCCTCTTACGGAGATTCCCAAGCTCGCAGCTTGGAGCGCCGCCGCGTCATTAATGCCGTCCCCAACATATGCGGCAGTGTGCTGTCTTAGATATGCAGCTTTTTCTTCTGGGGATAGTTCCCCGAAGATGCGCGACTCGGAAATACCTGCCTCTTTTCCGATCTTTTTCGCTACGCTGATAAGATCGCCGGAGAGAAGCGAAATCTCAAGGCCAAACTCTCTTAGTCGGCGTATGACCTCTGCTGCTTCCGGTCTCAGTACGTCGCCTATTGAAAATGCAGCCACCGCAATCTGATCCGCCGCAACTAGCACAACGCCCAGGCCGTCGTTGCAGCTCCGGTCCACAAAGCGCAAGACGTTCTCGGGAACATCTATGGAGAGTTCTCGAAACCATTTAACGCTTCCAATTCGCCAAGTCAGGTGCTGTATGACCCCCTCGACTCCACGCCCGGCCAACTCGCTTGTTTGGGACGGCAAAGGGACTTGTTTGGCTCCCGCATGGGCAGCCAAAGCTCTCCCAACCGGGTGATTGGCGCCAAATTCAAGAGCTGCGATTGCTTCAAAGACTTGTTCACGTCTTGCAAGCCAACTTTCGACAATCAAGGACTCCTTCACGCTGGGGACGCCAAGAGTCAAAGTGCCCGTCTTATCAAAGGCTATCTCTTTTATCTGCGTAACCCTTTCGATTACATCAGCGCCGTTAATTACTATTCCGGCGCGCGATGCCTTAGCAATAGCGACGCTTAGCGCCACGGGGGTGGCTAGTCCCAACGCGCATGGACAGGTCACTACAAGCAGCGCGATGACTTTATTTAGTGTGGGATAGAAACCAGTGTGGGCCCAAAAGAAGATAGCCACAACTGCCAAGATCAGAACGGTCACCACGAAATAGACACTGATTTTGTCAGTAATTTCTACGATGGGGGCCTTCTCTTGTTGAGTGTCTTCTATGGCCTTCATGATGCGGCCGATTCTAGAATCTTTGCCAAAAGCTTCTACGCGCATGCGGATGCGAGCCGTTAAATTCTGTACACCTGAAAATAGTTTATCTCCGGCCATAATCTTTCTTGGCACAGATTCTCCGGTCAGAACCGAGAAATTCATATGGGACTCTCCTTCGAGTAGAGTTCCATCGGCGGGTACAACCTCGCCCGGATTTATCTCTAGTATGTCGCCGAGCGAGAGCGACTCCACATAAACGCTCTGTTTCTCGCCGCCGCTAATTCTCACTGCTGAAATTGGCGAGACTGTATAAAGTAGCTCTGATGCATCTGCCGCCCTTGCCAGCCCGCGTGCCTGTATGTATCTCCCAGTCAAAAGCAGAAAAACTAGGTCGGTGATGGAGTCAAAATAAATTTCACCGGCTCCGGCGAAGGTGTTCACCACGCTTGGCACATAGGCGCTGATGATGGCTATGGCGACAGGCAAATCAATATGTAGTCGCCCAGCTCTCAGTCCGCCGAATGCGGTTCGATAAAACGGTATGGCCGAATAAAAGACCACAGGAGTCGTGAGAATCAGGCTAAACCAGATAAAAAATTTGGAGAAATGGGCTTCAATTCCGGAAAAGATCCCCTGATAGCGCGCATCGGCGATAAACATCACACCGACCGCGCAAAAAAGCGCCACGCCGATTCGGTAAAGCAAACGCCGCTCCGAATCTTTACGCAGCTCCTCGCTGGCAGAGCCCTTGACGGGAAAGGGATGGTAACCAAGGGAATCCAAAGTTGCACCCACTTCAGATAGTTTTGCTCGCGCCGGATCGAAACGTACAATGACTTCTGAGCGGGCAATGTTAGCAGTTACTTGAAAGACGCCGTTAACTATCATTGGCACTTTTTCAAGTAGCCAAACACAGGCGGAGCAGTGAATGCCCTCTAGGAAGAACGTAATTGAAGCTAAATCTGGTCCGGTGGCGACGTATTCAGAGAAAAAATTGGGATCATCAAAATGAAGATAAGTTGATCCTGTCACCTTGGCGGGTAACTGTTTCCAGGAGTATCCTTGCTGCTTAAGATCGTAAAATTTTTGAAGACCTTGCTCATGTAAGATGCGATAGACCGTGGCGCAGCCATTACAACAAAACTGTGAATCCTGTACCTGCCTGACATTGTTAAGCGGCAGGCCACAATGCTTACAAACTGATCGTCCCGCGTCAGATCGGCTATCGCCAGAACTTGTACCGTGATAAGATTCCGCAGATGTCATTTCTTAGTATCTTAATCGCAAGTTTGATCGGCAGTCCACATTGTTTGGCGATGTGCGGTGGTTTTGCGGCCTGCGCATGTCAGGAAGGGAAGTTGAGAAGCCAGGCGGGCTATCATCTCGGTAGACTCTTCACTTATGTTGTTTTAGGCACAATAGCAGGGTTTATAGGAGCCGCTATCGATTCCGCGAACTTTTTCGCAGGCGTCCAGAATCTTAGCGCTTTTATCGTGGGGGCCGGACTTTTGGTGTTTGGGCTTCGAGCGCTTTTTTGGGGAACTAAAGCTAATACTCAAAGCTGGTTGCCGACGCTCTTGAGTAAGTTGCTTGGCGCGCGCATTGGAAGGCTGCTTCGAGGCGAACTTGAGATTTCGCCGTTTAAGCGAAGCGCGCTAATAGGTTCGTTGACGACGCTTTTGCCATGTGGATTATTGTACGCGGCCGTAGCCATCGCGGCTGGCAGCGGCTCTCCAATTTTAGCTGCGCTAGTCATGGGCACCTTCTGGGCGGGTACTTTACCGATCATGACCAGCGGTAGTTTCATTTCAGCTTTGATGGTTAGGTCCGGAATGAGATATTACCCGTCCATCGTAGCCGTCCTCTTAATCTTCGCCGGTGTATTTTCTATGTATTCTCATTTGGGTCCCTCCATGTTCGGCATCGAGGGCAAGCCCGCCTGTCATCATCATGCTGGGATGCATTAGTTCTTCCAGTCTGCCAGGATAAATTTTGAGGGTTTCTTTGTACTGCGCTGCTTTATACTGCGCTGCTTAATACTGCGCGAATTTGTACTATGCGAGATTCTTATCGAGAATGTTTTCAAAACACGAAAGTGTTTATTTTGAAAGATCTTTTGCGGGCCCCTTAGCTTGTGTTGGCCGAGATCTGTCTCGGCAAATATTGCCAAGTCGATCACTCCAACCCGCAGGCTTTCGATCAATCCGTCGGTAGTTCCGTGCGGAAAAGGAATCGCTCGCGGTGTAAATTTAAAGATGGCCTTTTCAAGGTCGTCGCCAGACTCACCCTTATACCCGATTAAGCAGTGTCGCTCCCCCTGAAGGGAGCGGGAGTAATTAAAGATTGTCTGATATAGCTTTTTAATAAAGCTCTGAGACAACAACCGAGTTTGCTTTTTAATCAACCGTCGAAGAATAGCTTGCTCTCGTTTGGGGTGGTAAATCGTGTTCTTGCGCCGAGAGGCCCCCAACGCCAAGGCCGCTCTTCGTTGAAGTAACTTGCAAAGCTCTTGGTCGAGTCGATCAATTTCTTTTCTAATCTGCGTTAGCTTCATAATCGTTCCTGATCCACCCGGTCTTCCACGATTATGCCCTAAGCCCGGCGCATTACCAAATAAAACTTGCTACCTGAGTCCGGTTCGCTTTCCACAGAGACTTCGCCGCCGAATTTTTCCACCAGCTTCTTGACGCAGGCCAGCCCGATGCCGTTGCCTTCGATTCCGCCAGCGTTGGCGCGTTGAAATGGCCGGAAGATTGCGTGAATCTTATCTTTGGAAATGCCGCTACCATTGTCCTTCACAACAATTTTCACATAGCGCTCGGAATTCGATTCACAGTTTTCTATTTCGAGCGTGAGAGCTCGGTTTGGAGAGCGATACTTGATGGCGTTTCCGATCAGGTTGCTAAAGATCTGATAAGCGCGAAGTTTTTCCCCCAGAATGTCGGGTAGATCTTGCTTGGTTACCGTGGCGCCAACCTCAGAAAAAGCTCGCTCGTATTCACTTAATACCTCTTCCAGCACTTGATTAAGCGAGACCTTCTCGAATTGCACCTCCTGCGAGCTGACTTTTGAATACTCAAGCACGCTTTGCACAAGAGATTCCAAGCGGGTGGTGGCGGACTGGATGTGCTTGAACGCTTCAAGGGCCTCAAGCGGTAATTTTGGCTCCTCTTCTTTAAGCAGCGTTAACATGCCCTTAATGGTATAGATCGGAGTTTTTAGATCGTGCGAGATCATGTACGTGAAATCTCGAAGCTCCCGGTTCTTTTCTTCGACTTGGCGTTGATATCTTACCGCGCCGGTTACATCTAGAGTGACAGAGAGGTAAAAGAGCAAGTTACCTGTCGCATCTTGAACTGGCACCGTACGTGTCTCTGCCCACATCTCTATTCCGCTCTTATGAAAGAATCGGAAACGGAACTGAAAAGGTTCCCCGGATTGAGCCACACGCAGGGCGCGACGATAAAGCTCCAAATCTTCAGAGTGCAAGATGGTCTCAAAGAAGTCCTGTGTGGAGGAATACACTTCGCTAACGGGATAGCCGGTCAAAACCTCGGTGAAGGGGCTGCAGTAAGAGATCTGGCCTTCCTTTGTGCGGATAACGACTGAGGCTGCTAGGTTTCCGGTCAGTAACTTATAATGCTGCAGGATGCCGTCTTTCTCCTCTTGGAGGTCCCGAAGCTGCTTCTGAAGAGCGCGGAGCTTTCGTGGCTGTGGCAAAAACAAGCTACAATATTGCCAAATATTATTTAGCATCTTTGCCAGCATAAAGGTCGTATTCGGTATCAAATGATCGTTTGGCTCCATCGAGCAGGGCTTTTTGGTCTGAGGCTGGAATGTTTAGATACTCCCAGGCTTGGTTAAGATTGACTTCAGAGCAGCTACGGAGTTTGTGGAAGCCCCGCCCATGTCCTAGTCCTAAGGCATGCGCGATTAGATCGGCCGCTTTCACGATTCCAGCTACAAAAAATTGGGAATCGTTGCTGGGCAGATCGGCGAAGGCGCGGTGGTGATTACGAAGAATCGATTGCAGTTCGGCGGAGAAATTCCAGCGTTCGCCTATTAGTTGCCCGACCTCAGTGTGGTCAAAGACGAAGCTCTCGTGCTCGGCCTCGACAAATTCGATCCCACGGTTTTCCACGCGCTTTGCAACTTCTAAGTATTCGGCGGGCAGCCTCTGCAAGAGCAACAACTTTCCGATGTCGTGCATCAGGCCGCCAAGAAACAACAGCTCCTGCTTGTTCGGCAACAGTCGCGCTCCCAGCGTTCTCGCGATCAGAGCCGTGGCGATGTCATTGGCCCAGAGCTGGGTGCGCAGGGGCTGGTTGGATGGGAAGATTTCAGAGAGGGTTGTGGCGCTTAATAGGCAGCGCAGCTCGTTTAGCCCGATTACAATCACAGCCTCTTCAATGGTGTTGCTGCTCTTGCCGCGATCGAAATAAACTGAATTTGCAATCTTTAACACTCTGGCTGATAGCGACTCATCGGATTCGATCACATCGATAAAGTCGCGGGCCTCGGCGTTTGGATCTACTGATAACTGAAAAGCCTTTTGGGCCGCGCCAGGCATAGTAGGGATGCTGCGACTTCCAAGGCTAGCGCAGATAGCATCGATTAGCCCATTGCTAAGGCCGGAACTTGGTAGGGCCGGGACCGGGAGTGTTTTTTTGTTAAAATTAAAGCCGAACATTGTTATATAGATTGTGAAGCCAGACCAGAGCTTTAGATGAAACGCACCCGCCAGAAGCGCTAAGTATTTTCCCGTGAGTAATATCAAGGGTCTAGAGCGCTTAACTTGATGCCCGCATTGCCTCAGAGACGAATGTCACTTACTGAGGAGGCAATCTATTGATGCTACTTAAAAAAGTGGCTTT
>CAZVWV010000006.1:34636-54086 GCA_964631745.1 uncultured Bdellovibrionales bacterium | reverse complement strand
TGAGATTCTGATCCCTTCGCGTGGCGGGCGCCCAATTTTCGGTACGGAGATTCACTTAAAGGATGTGGCTACTATCGAAGACGGCCTGAATGATATCCGGCGCATCTCTCGCATTCAGGGAAAGCCTGGTATCGGGCTTGGGATCAAGAAGCAAAGGGGAGCGAACACTGTCGCCATCGGCGAAGCAGTGAAGGCCAAGATGGAGGATGTGCAAAAACTGCTTCCGGCGGGGGTAGATATTGCTCTGACCTTCGATACCACTGTGTTTGTGAAAGAATCGGTGGAAGAGTCAGAATTTACACTGGTGCTCTCCGCCATTGTCACCTCTATAGTTTGCTTTTTCTTCCTGGGTTCCCTGCGTCCAACCTTTAACATCCTGCTCTCGATCCCAACTTCTATCATAGGAACTTTCATAGTCGTCTACTTCATGGGGTTTACCCTAAATCTATTTACAATTTTGGGCTTGGCCTTGGCTATCGGTATCGTTGTGGATGACGCCATCATGGTGCTCGAAAACATCTACCGTCACAAAGCCTTGGGAAAGGATCGTGTCACGGCATCCTTGGACGGTTCACGGGAGATTACCTTCGCTGCCATGTCTGCTACATTAGCCGTAATCGCGATCTTTCTTCCTGTGGCCTTTATGCAAGGCATTATCGGAAAGTTTTTCTTTCAGTTCGGCGTCACTATTTCGGCCGCCGTAGCTCTATCTTTACTGGAAGCAATCACGCTAACGCCCATGCGCTGCTCACAAATGATGGAGGATAACGATCAGAATGGTTTTCTAGCGCGCATTTTAACAGCGGGTTTTCTGCGCTTTTCCGGTTGGTACAGGAGCCTGTTGGCGGTGGCGCTTAGATGGCGCTGGCTTGTGCTCTTAGCATCGCTAGCTATATTTATTGGTTCCCTCAAACTTACTGGAGTACTACGCAAGGAGTTTTTGCCCGCCCAAGACCAGTCTACATTTATCACCAGGATTGAGACGCCGGCCGGCTCATCGCTAGCGTACACATCCGACGCCATCAAACAAGTCGAGTCGTACTTTATTGCGCGCAAAGATGTCCGCCGAGTATTTGTTGCAGTTGGGGGATTCGGCGGCGGCGAGGTTAATACTGGAGTTGTATTTGTATCTCTTGTGCCTCCCAACCAACGTCAGCTAACCCAGGACCAGATCATTCAAGACGCGCGCAAGAACCTTTCATCACTTAAACAGATGAAAGTATTCATACAGGACCTTTCCACCCGTGGCTTCACTGCTCAGCGCGGCTTCCCAGTTGAAATTAACATTCGTGGACCTGATTGGAATGTCTTAGATCAAAAGAGCAAAGAGATTCAAGCAGAGCTAGACAAGAGCGGCTTGGCTGTGGATCTCAATACAGACTACCGTTTAGGACAGCCGGAGATTCGCGTGTGGCCTATACGGGCGGCAGCTTTAGAGCGCGGAGTTTCGGTAGAATCAATTGGCAGTACCGTTTCCGCCGCAATCGGTGGGGTCAGACAGGGCAAGTTCACCCAAGGCGGAAGACGTT
This sequence comes from uncultured Bdellovibrionales bacterium, assembly GCA_964631745.1. Lineage (GTDB taxonomy): Bacteria > Bdellovibrionota_C > UBA2361 > UBA2361 > JBGSMV01 > CAZVWV01. The sequence continues at coordinate 52,557 of CAZVWV010000006.1, read as the reverse complement.
ACGATGTGCGCCTTCGACTTAAAGCCGACGAGCGCATCAAGCCTGAGGACATCATGGCACTAGATATCCGTAATACTCATGGAGAACTGGTGCCAATAAGTGAAGTTTCAAAAATCGAACAGGTAGCCACACTGCAAACAATAACTAGGCGTAATCGAGAGAGATCAATTTCGATATACGGGAATGTTTCGCCTGGAGCATCCCAGTCAGCGGCGCTTGATAAAGCGGTCGAAATCGCAACTAAGATCTTACCCCCAGGTTATAGAGTGTTCTTAAGCGGCGGCGCTCAAACATTTAAGGAGTCATTCGAGAGTCTCTTCTTTGTTCTTTGGTTAGGAATCATTGTGGCTTATATGGTTCTGGCTTCGCAGTTTAACAGTTATGTTCAGCCCTTAGTGGTTTTGCTATCTCTCCCCTTTAGCTTGACGGGCGCATTTTTTGCCTTGTATTTAGCCGACCAGTCCTTAAATCTGTATAGCTTAATCGGGTTGGTGCTTCTGATGGGGATTGTCAAGAAGAATGGAATTTTGTTGGTAGAGTTTACAAATCATAAACGCTTCGTGGACGGGCTTAATGTGGAAGACGCCATTTTGGAAGCCTCGCCAATTCGGCTTCGTCCGATTTTGATGACATCCATTGCGACTCTTGCGGCCGCAATTCCCCCTGCCCTAGCGCTCGGACCCGGGGCCGAAAGCCGCGTCCCGATGGCCATTACCGTCATAGGCGGCGTTTTGGTCTCCACGGTTTTTACATTATTTGTGGTGCCGTGTGCCTATAGAGTTATGAGCCGAAACGGACCGCTCTTGCCACACGACACAGAAAGCAGCCATGGTAGTCATAAAGAGGGGCTGTCGATTTAACCCAGCTTTGAGCAATAATTATCCCGTGTCTAGAAATATCAAGATTAAATACGAATTCTCGGCCGGGATATTTTTAATTCTAGCCGTGGCGCTATTTGCGCTTAGCGTCTTCACCCTTGGCCGCGAGCGCGAGATTTTTTCAAGTCAGGAATCATACTTCGCAATATTCACTGACGTTAAAGGCTTGGCAGTCGGCGCGCCGGTGAGACTAGGCGGAATCTCCGTCGGGAAAGTTGATGAGATCGGTTTTGCGCAGGATTTGTCCGATGTGGCCGTGCACGTAAAGATATCTATAAGTGATAAATATTTAGAGCGCGTTAAAAAAGATTCCTTCGTTGAGATTTCAACACAGGGATTATTGGGTGACCGCTTTATTAATATTCACACAGGTAGTGATAAGCAACAGTTGCTGCCGGGCAGCATTCTTCGAAGTCAAGAAACGAACGAGTTAACCGATTTGGCTGATCGCGCCAGTAAGGTTGCCGGGAACGCGCTGGAGGTCACTGAGAATTTAAAGAGCATCACCAACGAAGCCAAACAGACTACCATTAAGAATTTAAGCCAAGTTACTCAGGACCTGCAGGATCTCTTGCATGAGGTAAAAGATGGTCAGGGCCTTTTACACGCCATGATCTATGAGAAGAATTCGGAAAGCCTAAGCCAAACCCTGCAAAAATTAAATGAAACTGTAGACAATTTGAAGGTCGCCAGCGATGCTTTACGAAACGGTAGCGGCACTTTGGGGGCTCTACTTGTTGACCCGCAATTATACGACAATCTCACTGAGATTACAGATCAAGCTAAGCGCAGCTTACTGCTTCGGCAGATTATTCGCAATTCTATGAAGCAGTAGGACCGGCCGCAGTTTGGCCTTAGTCCTTGGCCACTACCGTATAAATCGCGGGCACCGCGAAAAGTGTGAACAAAGTCCCAATGATCATACCGCTAACCAGAACAGTACCGATACTGTTACGCGCACCGGCTCCGGCGCCACTGGCGATAACCAGTGGGAAATGCCCCACCACCGTAGCGATGGTTGTCATCATCACGGGCCTAAAGCGCGTGACCGCCCCGCTAATAACTGCCTCAACCTTGGAGAGCCCCTGCTCCCGCATATGATTTGAAAATTCCACAATTAAGATGCCGTTCTTTGCGACCAGCCCAACTAGGGTAACCAGTCCGACCTGGGAATAGATATTGAGGGTGGTAAACCCTAAGAATACAAACATGAGCGCCCCAGTCAAAGCCAGCGGAACGGAGCCAGCCAATATTATTAGGGGGTCCCTGAAGCTTTCGAATTGTGATGCCAGCACTAAAAATATCACAACTAAGGCTAACATTAGGGTGGGCAACATACTGCCGGCTTCTTTACGGAGCTGACGCGACTCGCCAGCATAATCAATCAGATATCCAGCCGGCAAAATTCTGCGGCAGGCATCTTCAAGCACTTTCAGCGCCTGGTCGACACTCGTTCCTGGTGCCGGCGCGCCTTGAATCTTGGCCGAGTTTAGCTGCTGAAATCTGTTAAGCTGCCGTGCTTCAACCGTGTTACGAATAGTAGTAAACGTCGATACCGGGATTAATTTCTGAGTCGGCCCAGATACGTATAAATCCTGCAACTGCTCCGGATTTAATCTTTCGGCTCGCTTCACTTGCGGGATCACCTTATAACTCCGGCCCAGAACGTTAAACCGATTGGTATAGTTGCCACCGGTGTATATTCCCAAATCTAGTCCGATACGTTGCAGATCCAATCCTAGAGAGGAGATCATGTCGCGATCAATTACTAGTTCGGACTGCGGCAGATCAAATTTTAAATCAGTGTCGGCGAACATAAACTTGCCTGACTGAAAAGCGGTCCCGACGAGTTGCCCTGCTAACTCCATTAGCTGACGCGGTTCAGCGGTGGACGAGATTACTAACTCAATTGGAAAATCACTGCCGCCAGGCAAGGCCGGCGGGGTGGTCATGATCACCCGCACACCTGGGATATTAGAAACTTTGCCCCAAGCTTCCTGTTCAAGTTCAGCAGTGGTGCGACTCCTCTCGCTCCACGGTTTTGTAATCATGCCTGAGAATCCCGAGTCGGGCATAGTAAGCTGAAATGTTTTTGAATGTTCCGGGAAACTTTCGTACATACGCCCTACCATAGCGGCATACTGCCGAGTCTGGTCAAGTGAAGAGCTGGGCGAGGCTTGTACTATCCCAAAGACGACCCCCTGGTCCTCTCTCGGTGCAAGCTCCCGTACTGTAAACATATATAAAAGCGGGAGCGCCAGCACCAAGACAAGGCACGCGCTCAATACAAACGCACGCGCCTCAAGCGCTCTTCTAAGCAGGGCTTCGTACTTAGATCTAACCGCTTGAAAGATTATACCCACGCGACTTTGAAATTTACTCTCGCGCGCATCACTCTTCAGGAGCATTGAAGCCATCACCGGCGACAGCGTCAGCGCAACCAATCCGGAAATCAAAACCGCCCCAGCTAAGGTAAAAGCAAACTCTCTAAAGAGCGTGCCAGTAAGTCCGCCTTGAATGCCTATGGGGGCATACACGGCCGCCAAGGTGACTGTCATAGCGATGGTTGGGCCCATTAATTCTCTCGCGCCCTTAATAGCTGCATCGAACGGCTTCATGCCTTCTTTGACATGGCGTTCAATGTTCTCCAGCATCACGATGGCATCGTCGACCACCAATCCCACCGAAAGCACTATAGCAAGTAGGGTCAAAAGATTTACGGTGAAGCCAAAGGCCAACATAATTACCGCTGCTCCCACTAACGAGAGCGGGATGGCCACCACAGGAATCATGACGGACCGAATCGAACCAATAAATAGATAGATTACACAAATTACTATAAAGATAGTTTCGCTAAGGGTCTTGATGACTTCGTGAATGGCGTCCTCGATATAGGCGGTGGCATCATATGGCACTCCAACTTTCATGGCGCTTGGGACAGACTGTTCAATTTGAGGAAGCAAAGCGCGCACATCCTTAATCACTGTCAACGAATTTGCATTGGGAAGCACCCAAACTCCGATGAAAGTGGCGGCTTCTTCGTTAAACCTCACGTCTTGATCATAACTCTCGGCGCCAAGCACCACGTCGGCCACGTCTTTGAGGCGTACTAACGTTTCCCCGGAGCGTTTTATCACGAGCTCATCGAACTCTTCCTTTGATTTTAGGTCGGTATTTGAAACCAGATTGACCGAGATAAGATTGCCTTTGGTGGCGCCCACGGCAGAGAGGAAGTTATTGGTCCGAAGTGCCTGCTCTATATCCGAGGGACTCAAATTAAATGCAGCAAGCCGCTCGGACTTTAGCCAGATACGCATCGCAAAAACGCGCGCACCCAGAACATCGGCCTTCTGCACTCCCGACACAGCGGAGAGCTGGGGCTGGACCACTCTAGTCAAGTAGTCTGTGATCTGATTCTGATCAAGATCCTTTGAATAAAACGATAGATACATCGAGGCAAAGCGGTTATCGGCGCTTTCAAGCTCGATTACGGGCGACTCGGATCCTTGAGGCAATTCGTTTCGCACCTGCGCAACCTTGGTCTGAATCTGAGTTAGCGCGACGTTGGTATCAAAATTCAACCGTAAATGTGCTGTAATAGTGCTTAGCCCCTGCGTGCTGGAGGATTCCAGGTAATCGATGCCATCAGCGCTTGCGACGACTCTTTCGAGCGGAGTTGTAATAAAACCTCGCACTAGATCAGCGTTTGCGCCCACATAGGCGGTACGAATAATCACAACCGCCAAATCGCTCTTGGGATATTGGCGCACATTTAAGCTTCTTACAGCTTGCAAACCGGCCACTAGAATCAAAAGATTCAAGCACATGGCAAAAACCGGTCGTTTTAAAAAGATATCTGTTAAATGCATTTAGGTATCCGCCGGGTTTGGAGCAATTTCGTTCTTTGGCTGGACTTCGTTGTTTACCAAAACGGCAGCCCCGGGTCTAAGTTTAAACACTCCGCTGGTTACGACCTCCTCACCGACTTTTAATCCTTCTGATATCTCTACACGATCGCCGCGCCTTTCACCCAACTTTACTATTTGTTGTCGCGCGCCTATATATTGCTTGCCCGTGGGGTCTTTCATCGACTCAATCACAAATATTGAATCACCGTACGGCGCAAAATTAATACTTGAAAGCGGTAAGCTCTTAACGGTTTTATCAATACCAAAAAATAGCCGAAGCTTTGCAAACATTCCGGGGCGTAAATTTCCATCCGAGTTGGGAAAACTGGCTTGAATTCGCAAGCTGCGGGTTTCCAAATCGACTTGGGGATCGACGGCCTTCACCTTTCCGTTAAAAATCTGGCCGGCGAAAGCATCGACTACCATCTCAACCTTACTACCTACCTGCACACTGCTCACGTCTCGCTGGGGCAAAGAAAAATTGAGGTATATGGGATCAAGCGCAAATAGCGGTACAACTTTTGTACCGGCCTCAACATGATCTCCAACGTTCACGAGGCGAATTCCCGCCCGGCCCGCAAAGGGAGCAACAATATTCTTGCGCCGGATGGATGCGCGAATGGCATCAGCTTGAGCGTTGGCTTGATTAAATTCGCTTTGCGCATCATCCAGGGCGTCCTGCGAAACCGTGTTGCTACTTCGCAGGTTCTTTGCCCGTTGAAGTTTGCTCCTAGCCCATTCAAGCCTGGCTTCCTGAGCTCTTAAGCTAGCCTCTTCCACGCCGGTATCCAGTTCAATTAGGGTTTGGCCCAAAGCGACGTCGCTACCCGATTCAAAACGTACAGCCGAAACAGTGCCAGGAATTTCTGCGCTAAGAGTTGCTCCAAGTGAGGCATCTAAATCTCCAACCGCATTCAAGGTGACCGGCCAAACTTCATCCACTACTTTTATGGATGTGACCGCTTCAGGCGGTGGACTGAATTGGGAACTCATGTATATTCCAAACCCAATTTGACCGCCTTTAATCAGCGCTAAGATTATAATCAACGCTAAGGCAGAGCCGGCGCCCCAGATAACCTGCTTTCGATTTTTCATGTGTGCGAGTTTGAACTAAATCGAATAATTTGACCAGCTTTTGGGGAATTTCTCAACACTCCCGGGCGACGCACGAATAACGGCCAGGCGCACAGGTTCGAGCGCAGCGACTAATGGTTATCCCTTTGATTTTATTCACCACAGCCTCTTCGTGGTGACTACTTCTTACGCATCACCACCAATGGGATAACATTTAGCGCCTTCGGTTAGGCGGCATATGTTCATATGCAGCTCTTCCGTTTAAGGGCGTAGCACCACGCACCACCTGTTCGCCCTTGGTGCTGCCTATCGGCCTAGAATTTAGTGCAACTTCTCGGCATCGGCCGACGAATCGTCGGCGCTACCTAATATTTCTTAATACTTAATCTACCTGCTTTCTAAGGAAAGTCGGTATTTCGTATTTCTCGTCATCCTCAGGGCTAGAAAGCACCGAGAGTTTTTTAAGTTTTATCACCTCTGCGCCACCTTCCTTACCTTTGCGAGCAAAGGCTGGGATTTCAAGTCGCTCACTGGTCGGAGCAGCGGCCCCATTTGTTACAACCTGCGTCATTGATACGGTGGTGGACTCGTCCGAGCGATCACCAAACCCGGTAGCGATTACAGTTACGCGAACCTTATCTTCCGCGTTAGGATCGATCACCATACCCCAAATAATATTGGCCTCTGAGTCAGCTTCGGCATGAATAAGCTCAGCAGCCTCATTAACCTCTTGAAGGGTAACATCTGGCGAAGCAGTGATGTTGATAAGAACGCCCTTGGCTCCATGAATTGAGATATCCTCAAGTAGCGGACTAGAAACCGCTTTCTCCGCGGCTTCAATAGCGCGATTCTCACCAGAGGACTCGCCCGTCCCCATCATGGCCATGCCCATCTCGCTCATTACGGCGCGCACGTCGGCGAAGTCGACGTTTACAAGACCTTCATAGATGATCAGATCCGAGATGCCCTTTACGGCCTGGAACAAGATATCGTCGGCTTTGCGGAAACAATCCAATAAAGTTGTGTTGCGTCCTGCGATCGAAAGAAGTCTTTGATTCGGTATAGTGATCAGCGTGTCGACATGTTTCTTCAACTCGTCTATTCCGCGATCGGCGTTATTCATGCGGCGTTTGCCTTCAAACAAGAAAGGCTTAGTCACCACACCAACAGTCAAGGCACCCATCTCTTTGGCCACTTCCGCCACGACGGAAGATCCAAGTGTGCCCGTTCCACCGCCCATTCCTGCGGTGATGAACACCATGTCGGCACCTTCCAGAGACTTGCGAATAGTCTCGATACTTTCGCGCGCCGCGGCGCAGCCGATATCCGGGTCTGCTCCCGCGCCAAGGCCGCGAGTAATCTGATCGCCCAATTGAATCTTGTTTACCGCTTCACTCGAGGTAAGCGCCTGAGCATCGGTGTTCCCAGCGAAGAACTCGACTCCGCTAAGCCCCGATCGAATCATGTTATTGACGGCGTTTAGTCCTGCACCACCAATACCGAAAACTTTAATACGTGCATTATTCGCCTGAAGTTTCTTTGCGGTATCGTCCATCTGCAAAATCCCCAAAAGATAGTTAAAAATTCTAACTAGAAAAGTATCTAAAAATAGATCGCTAAAATCGCTCCGAAATCTGAGCCTAGCCCCCACCACTCAAAAAATAAAGGCTATGCCCAAAAATACTTGTGGAAAACTCGCCCAACTCTACAGCGAACAAATTAGAGTTGGTTTAGGTTAGTTAAACTAATTCAGATGAAAAGTAAAGGAAAAGTGTTGGGAATGCTGGGGCCGGAAGGAAATTAGGCAGAGGTTGCGACCGGGCTATCAGTTATGTCTTGCGATATGGTTTAGCAGGCAGATGACCCTTGTTGTGCTAGTTTAAAAGAACCTGTGATTTCAGGTGGTTAGCATATGAGTCGGGTTGCTGCTCGAAATCCTGGGCGAAATACATGTGCCGCGTATATCACTCGCCCGTTCCCTTTCATTCGTCATATATCGTGTTTTTCTGTCGCGGTCTACAAATGTTAGCGAACAATGGAGCAGCCACCTTTTCCGTGGACTGATATTAGCAGTCGGGCACTATTTCTCGCAAACACTCCGCTGATAATTCCAACGGCCGCCACTATCAAGACAGCCGTACTATCTCAAAGCCGGCCTGCTTAAGCGCCCGAATCAGGTCCTTCGATCGTATGCGGGGGAGTCGAGGCATTGCTTATACTGAAATTCGTTGAATACCGACAAACTCACTGCTGGCCCTCCCACCTTCAGTAACCTCCAAGCAGAGCTCAATCGCCTCGCGAATGCGTTGCATAAGCCGATCGAGCGAGCGTGCTTGAGTGTGACAGCCAGGCAGCTCGGGGACGCTTCCGACGTAGTAACCATCGGCGTCCCGTTCGACGACGACATTGAAATACTGTCCATGGCGTTTGCGTTTTTTCATTAAGAGCTCCCTTGGGTGCTTGGCTGATGAGTCATGCTATGATTTTAGCATGCTTTAGGAAATCGGTAAAATGTTTCGCGGTCCTCTACCTAGCTGCCCTGATCAAACACCCACCAGTACTTGCCGTTCTGGTCGATTACGCAGGCTATGCCTATGTGAGTATCGGCTACATACAGCATGTTCAGCATATGCCCGTAACTTGTCATGAGGGCATCTATTACTTCAATCGGGTCTCGAATGTAGTTGGCGATGTTTTGGGACATGTGCGGGCCCCGGAATCCTAGGTTCCAGAGTTCATCGAACCAGCCATCATGTGAAAAGATTTGGGTTTGTGCCATCAGTGCGGCGTGTTGAAGTGCGGCTTGCGCCAGAATGCCGTGTGTTGAGAGAAGGCCGCGACCATTTTGGGCGCGATGATAGTTGATGCGATTGAGCGCAAGCGAGGCATGTGTTGCAGGGCAATAGCTGACACCGGCAGGAAGCGAGAGAGTCGGCGTGCTTGGACTTGGGAATGTTGGTGTGGTCGAGTCTGGCTGGCCTAGATCTTTGCGCCTGACAAAGATGCTGCGCGAAGAGGCTTGCGTAAGGATTCTGGTTCTGGTGCCAAGCGCTGCAGAGTAGCTATAGCGGCCGGCGCTCTTAGGAGTGTCTTGCACCTCAAATCGCCGACCGGAGAATCCATACACGCGCTTTATCAATCTATGCGACGATCCATTCTTCGAGCGATAGATGCGCAGTATCCTGTTCACGCCAACGGCGGTGGAGGCAAGTACGCGTCTCCCAACTTGCATGACCTGAATCTTCACATTTATTCCAACGCCGCTCTCAAAGCGCGCCGAGACCGTGATCCTGTCGGATGCGTGAACCGAAAAGCCGAATAACATGCTAAGGAGAATGAGCGGCAATTTTTGCCGGATTTGGCCTGACAACATCTGCAAAACCTGTTTTAACTAAACCCTCAGGTCTCTCAGGAAGTGATATACGCCTTCCCCCGAAAGACTCCTTACTAGCTAATGCAGATGCAAAAGTGCTGCCTAATTGATTTTCGTACTGCTGAGTAACGGGAACTCCTATGGGGGCGGACCTGACTCAACTATTTGATAGGCTTGCGTATTTCATCAAATGCGGTTTACTGTGTTTGTGCATGTCGAGTGTTAAACCGCCAAATACGCATGGATCTGACTTGGGAGGGCTTGTCAAGAGCAAGGACCTCTCCTCTTATAGCGCTCGCGAGAGGATTTTAGCCGCAGCTTTGAAGCTTTTCGTGGAACAGGGCTATTTCAATACAAATGTCCCGGACTTAAGCCGCGAGAGCAAATGCAGCGTAGGTTCGATCTATCACACCTTTAAAAACAAAGAAGAGATCGCCACGGCGCTTTATGAGGAATGTCTAAAGGCTTTTCGAGGCGCCCTGGTGCAGGCCATGGCTGGAACGACTACTGAGGTTAGTGAAATCGTGAGAGTCCTGGTGGTATCGTTCCTACAATTTTCGGAAGTGAACTATCAGTTATCACGGTATATCTGGCTCTGCCGTCACAACGAATTTATGGGTGGACTTATCAAGCATCCCACTATGATTGGGTACGATCCCTTGGGTCGACGGTTGACGAAAGTAATAAAGCGCGGCATCCGCGAAGGAAAGATACGCAAAGTCAAAGCCAATATTGTTTGGAGTATCCTATTTGGAATTCCTGTGGGATATGTGCGCGACTGGTTCGATGGTTACAACAAGCTTCCGCCCAGCAACGTGGCTGAGGAACTGGCCGATAGTTGTTGGCGCGCGCTCAGGGCTTGATCTGCCTCACCAAACTATACGTCGTGCCTACCGGACCGCCGAGCTCCAACCTCGTAGCTTAAGAACTTCGTCTTTAGCCGTTTCGATATCTTTAAGCGCCGGAGTCTCTAACACAAAAGGCACGTCCTCGAACTTCTTATGCAGGAAAAATTCTTTCAGAGCAGCCTCGCCAATCAGGCCCTGGCCTAAATTCTGATGACGGTCTTTGTTGCTGCCAAGTTCGGTCATGCTGTCGTTTAGGTGAATCAGCCAGACTTTATCCAAACCAAATTGGCTCTCGATCTCAGACACGACGCCGCTTAGATTAGTCTTCCAGTCGTACCCGCTGGCCCACATATGTTGCGTATCTAGCCCGAATCCTAGGCGCTTGGTGTCGCTGACTTTATCGAAGATCGATTTAAGCTCCTCTAACTTGTCGCCAATAACACTGCCTGCACCCGCTGCAACTTCCAGAATAAGACGTGAGTCACCCTTTGACTCTTTAAAGATCCAATCGATGGCCGCGGCCACACGATTAAAGCCGGTTTCCTGATCAGGCTCATCTTTAAGACTACCCACATGGAACACCACCCCGTCGCCGCCGATGCGCTGCATTAAATCCAAGTAGTGCACTAAGGAGAGCTTGGCAATCTGCTGTTTTGAAGGATCCGGATTTGCCAAATTGATAAGGTAAATACCGTGAAAGAATATGCGCTTTACCCCCGAAGTTTCGCGCAGCGCCAAAAACTTCTCTTCGGCCTTTTCAGGAAAGGGTTTGGAATTCCATTTTTGAGGGGGCGATGGGTGCAGCTGTATGCTATTTACTCCAAGTTTATCGCCATTTATCAATGCTTGCTCCAAGCCGCCCGCACATGAGACATGACAACCGAAAAATTTTGGCATTAGTGCTCCTCGTTGGTCTTTTGTCCGGGGATCTGATGCGAAAGCGCTCCATTAGCCTGAGCATCTTGCGCCTGTGCTTCGAGCATACATTTCTCGATCGCTTCCCAAGCCAACATGGCACATTTCACTCTGGCCGAAAATTTGCGCACTCCTTCCAAGGCTACAGCATCGCCAAGGATTGTCACCAAAGCGTCGCCTGGCTGCTCGCCCCGCATCATCTGTTTAAAGCTATCACCGATTTTACGAATCTCTTCCAAAGTCTTACCTTTGCAAAGCTCAGACATCATCGAAGCCGAAGCCTGGCTGATCGAGCATCCGTGCCCACCAAAAGCAATTTCGACGATGCGCCCCTTCGAAACACTTACACTTAACTCAACCTGATCGCCACAAAGAGGGTTATGCAAGGTAAGACTAGCCGATGGTTTATCGATACAACCCCGGCACCTCGGCCTCTTGAAGTGGTCAAGAATTACCTCCTGATAAAGTTCGTCAATCTCCATCCTTACCGTTTATCCTCTGGCTTGCTGTGAGAGCTTCTAGATATCAGCTTAGGCTAACACAAAAACGTCATCGCCGACTACCTCTACTACGTAGCTCTTCACCGGGCCGGTAGCGGGCATACATAGTGGTTGCCCGGTCTTACAATTGAATCTTGCACCGTGCGCCATGCATTCGATCTCGCCGTTTTCGAAGGCGCCGCTTGAGAGCGGAACGTTTTGGTGGCTACACATATCTTCAAGCGCGCTAAAACTGCCGTCGGCGTGCCGAAAAATTACAATCTCTGTGTTATCAACAAGCACAGATTTTAAATCTTCACCCTTAAAGTCTGTAATCTGGGCGACTTTATGCCGCATACTGTAACTTCCCTAAAACTTCCTGGCGTAAACGTGCTTGAATTTCAGGAACAGAGACTTTTAAAAGCAAGTCCTCAAAAAAGCCTTCCACTATTAAGTGTTCGGCGGCGCGAGCATCAAGTCCACGTGACATCATGTAAAAAAGCTCATCTGGACCTACCTGGCTAGTTGAGGAACCGTGCGAACATTTGACGTCGTTAGCTTTGATATTTAAATTCGGAATGGAATCGACGCGAGCTGATTCGGAGAGGATCATATTCTTGTTAGACTGATAAGCATCGGTCTTCTGCGCGCCCTCGGCCACCCGAATGAAACCGTAATACACAGCCCGGCTCTGATCCTTGGCCACACCCTTGTAATACAAATTAGTATGGCAGTTGGGAGCTAAATGTTCCTGGTTAGAATGAAAGTCAACGTGGCGTTTCCCATCGGCGATATACAACCCAAATAAATTGACAGACGACCCGGCCTGATACATGCGGCAATCCAGATCAACGCGGGCGACAGACGCTCCGAGAGCGGCATGAAACAAGCGTGCATTCACATCTTTACCGATATGAAAGCGGTGCCTAGCCAAATACTTGGCAGTTGGGGCCGCCTGTTGAATCGAGACGAAATCAAGCTCGGCGCCGTCACCAACAACCACTTCGAGGCGTGGATAGTAAAATCCATCCACAGCGCTAACGTCGTCTATCAACGTAGCTCGGCTTTGGGCCTCGCAAACTATAAAGATAAGCGGCGCTCTGACCTTGGAGGTGCCAAACTGTGATAACGTCATCGGAGTCTTCAACTGTTTACCACGCGGAATCCGTACGATTAAGATCTCGTTAGTACAAGCCATATGAAGATTGGCCAGGTATGAGAGCGTGCTTTCTTGCTCTCTGGCAGAGATTGTTGAGGCAAACAGCTCCTTTAAGCCTCCCAACGAACTAGGGTTTTCAAGCACCTCAAATTCGGAGCGATCACCGCTCAATTTGAGTGACGATTCTCCAGAAGACTGCTGCAAGGTAAGTGGCAATGTGTGAAATGGAAAATGCCGCGGGGAAGTATACCGCCAAAGCTCAGCCGCTGGGGTCGGCGGCGCAAAATCATCGAGCGCCTTGAAGGCACGCGTGCGCAATTCGGCCACTTCCAACGATGCGCCAGTGCTGTTGTTAAGTTGCTGGAGTACGGAATCTTTAATCTCAGAATGCATCGAGCTAGTTTGTTCCTGGGTGCTGGTAGTCATACGAAATGCTAGTATTTTTTAATTCACGGGAGCGGTTAACCAATCGTATCCGCGCTCCTCAAGCTCCGTGGCAAGTTCCGGTCCGCCTGATTTGACGATCTGACCCTTAGCCAAAACATGCACGAAGTCAGGTTTTAGGTAATCCAAGATTCTGTTGTAGTGCGTAATCACAATTACGCCAGGCTTTGGTTCAGTGGTTTCCATGATCTTACGTACGCCATGAGAGACTACCTTAAGGGCATCGATATCGAGTCCCGAATCAGTCTCATCGAGAATGGCTAACTTGGGAGCCAAAACCGCCATCTGCAAAATCTCGTTTCGCTTTTTCTCGCCGCCGCTAAAGCCGTCGTTCACAAAACGGGTGGCAAAACTCTTATCCATTCCGAGAAGATCCATCTTCTCGAACAGCAATTTGCGAAATTCCAGGACCGAGATCTCTTGGCCGATTTTGGCGATGTAAGCAGTCCGCATGAAATTAAGGATCGAGACCCCAGGAATCTCTTGCGGATACTGAAACGCTAAAAAGATACCGGCGCGCGCCCGTTCATCTGGTTCCAGTTCGAGTAAACTTTTCCCGTCGTATAAGACCTCTCCCTTCTCAACATCATATCCAGGATGTCCTGCTAAAACCTTGGCCAGCGTAGATTTGCCACTTCCGTTTGGGCCCATGATGGCGTGAACTTCCCCTGGATTCACAGAAAGGCTTAAGCCATTTAGAATAGAACCGGATTCAATACTTGCGAATAGTTGATTTATCTCAAGAAGCTTTGCCATGTCGTAATTACCTATACACTAGAAAGGGTCTGACTATTCATTCCCTTATATCCGTCCTAATCATTACATACTTTAATGAATCGATCAATTATTGAGTTTTCCGAGAAGTAAGGCCCTTTGATCATCTCCTAGATTACCTTGCCTAGAAACTAAAGCAAGCACCCGGTATGCGGTACATGCAAAAAACCTGGCACCCTGCCCGCGCTCCTTTTCAAGTTCAGGCAGGAAGCGATCTACTAAAATATCAAGCTCGTGCCCAACTAAATCCTGCCTGAGGGCGATCTCGACGCCTCCGGTCATGGCGTAGCGGCGAACTAGTTTTTTAAGAGCTGGTAGAGTGTGCTCCGGACCAACTTCAAGCACTGTTATTGACATACCATTAACCGATGTAACCGTAAGGCCTGTTCTGTGTTGCCGCTGACCACCAAGCCGCCGTTCAAAAAGAGCTGCTGCGGATTTAATTCACCATTGGCAAGAGCTAAGACATCGGCTTCCTTCATAGAAACAGTAACGCCAGCTTGACAAGTTCCTTTTCTTATCACTACTGGGGGCCCTGGCGTAATTAACCATTCGTTACTTTGCGTTTGGTTAGTCGCTTCTCTGACCACAAGCCTAAACGGGCTTCCAATATATTCCCGCAATCTGTTATCGGCTTCGAGCCTTGCCTGCCAAAGTGACAGAACCTCTTGGAGAGTTTCAAAGCGCATATCTTTATTTGCCGAACTTTGAGCTAATCTTTAGTTACAATATTGGATTTAATCCAATCCACGATCTCAGTAGTGGCGGCACCGGGAAGGAAGATCTTCTTTACGCCGTTGGCCAAAAGTTTCTCCAAATCATCTTTAGGAATAATCCCGCCGCCAAACAGAACTATATCCTCAGCTTTTTCTTTCTTGAGAAGCTCTAAAACATCCGGAAAGAGAGTCATGTGCGCCCCAGAAAGTATGCTAAGCCCGATGCAGTCTACGTCCTCCTGAATAGCGCTTCGCACAATCATTTCGGGCGTTTGATGGAGACCTGTGTAAATGACTTCCATACCGGCATCACGCAGCGCACGCGCTACAACTTTGGCGCCTCTATCATGGCCATCTAGCCCTGCCTTGGCGATTAAGACACGTATTGGGGTTTTCATATGACTAAATCGTATGCGAGCCTGGGGGGGTGGGTCAAGTGGTGGGGGGTGTCGGACCCCTACTGCCTGGTAAGAGGCTCGTGCGGGCCGGGCACCTTGATCTTGTTGATTGAGCGAACAGGAATATATTGCTCGATTGTGGTTTCCCGTCCGGGTGAAATTGGCCGGTGGTCATTATGGCACTGCTTGTTAGGGCGACAGCCACCTCCCGCTCGCACCTATTGCTGCCTGTCGGCCTAACACGTCATGCCGCTTCGTGACATCGGCCGACGAGTCGTCGGCGCTCCTTGCTCTCGGCGCAATCCTTACACCAAACCCGGGTCCGTATATACCCCGAAAACCTCACGGTAAATATCCGACACTTCGCCCAAGGTCACTCCCACATCCACGGCCTCAATCAACGGCCCCATGACGTTCTTATTTTGCTGGCAAGCCTCGCGAACTTCCGCCAGGGCCTTCTGCCACTCGGCCTGATTTCGAGCAGCCTTAAATTTCTTGACTTTCTCGATCTGCGATCTCTCGGCGTTGTGATCTATCGCCAAAGTCGGGATCTCCTGTTCGGTGCTATCCTGGTACGCATTCACGCCCACGATACGTTTCTCATTTGAATCCAACTGCAACTGATGCTGATAAGCTGACTCGGCGATCTCTTTTTGCGGAAACCCAATATCCACGGCCTTTAGCATTCCACCCATAGCGTCAATCTTTTTGATGTAGTCCATGGCCTCGGCTTCGATCTGGTCGGTGAGCTGTTCGACATAATACGAACCGCCCAAGGGGTCAATTACATTCGTGACGCCACTCTCTTCGGCTACGATCTGCTGCGTGCGCAGCGCAACCTTGGCGGCCTCTTCCGTAGGCAACGACAATGTTTCATCCATCGAGTTTGTGTGTAGCGACTGCACGCCGCCCAAGACCGCCGCCATGGCTTGCAGGGCCACGCGCGCTACGTTATTCATGGGTTGCTGCGCTGTTAAACTCACGCCGGCGGTTTGCGCATGCGTTCTTAGCTTTAATGAATTCTCATTCTTGGCGTGAAAGCGGTCACGCATAACGTGCGCCCAAATTCTTCGGGCGGCGCGAAACTTGGCGATCTCTTCAAAGAAATCGTTATGCACGTCGAAGAAAAACGAGAGCCGCGGCGCAAAATCATCTACCTGCATTCCACGTCCTACGCAATGCTCGACGTAACCGATGCCGTCCGCCAACGTAAATGCTAACTCTTGCACGGCCGTAGCACCGGCCTCGCGGATATGGTAACCGCTGATCGAAATCGGATTAAATTTGGGGGCATGCTCGGCGCAAAACTCGATCACGTCGCATGCCAGCTTAACGGCCGGAGCGGGCGGACAGATCCATTCCTTCTGCGCGATAAATTCTTTAAACATATCGTTCTGTATAGTGCCGCCTAATTTATCGAAGCTGATGCCGCGTCTGCGAGCCATACAAAAATACATAGCCATGGCGACCGTGGCCGAACAATTAATGGTCATCGAGGTCGTAACTTTGTCCAGAGCAATCCCATCAAAGAGCCGCTCCATGTCCTCTATGGTAGAGACCGAAACCCCTTCCCGGCCCACCTCTCCTTTTGAGCGCGGACTATCGGGGTCATACCCCATTAACGAGGGCATATCGAAAGCAGTCGAGAGCCCGGTTTGCCCATGTTCAAGCAGATACTTAAATCTGCGATTAGTATCCTCAGGCGAGCCGAATCCCGCAAACTGTCGCATAGTCCAAAGCCGCCCACGATACATCGAGGGCTGCACGCCGCGGGTGAACGGGAATTCACCGGGATACCCTAATCTTTCCTGTTCATCAAATTTCCCCAATGACTCGCCAGTCACTAGCGCCGGCTGTTCTCGAAATGAAAGAGAGGTGAACTTAGAGAGTCTCTCCCTTTGAGCCTTGTAACGATTCTCGTGCCACTCTTTCTGGCTCTTTGATTTACCTGAACTATTCCCTGATCTATTTTTTGAGGATTCCGACATGACTACCTGTTTTATTCCTTAACTAAATGAGAGGCGATAACCAAGCGCTGAATCTCACTGGTGCCTTCGTAAATCTCTGTAATCTTTGCATCCCGCATATGCCGCTCCGCCGGAAAGTCCCTGACGTAGCCGTAGCCGCCATGAATCTGCACTCCCTTGATACTTGCGCGCATAGCAGCCTCGGAGGCATACAGCTTGGCCATAGCGGCCTGCCTAATAAACGGCTTGCCGGAATCCTTAAGCCTTGCGGCCGACAGCGTCAGATAACGCGCCGCGTCTAGCTCTGTGATCATGTCTGCCAGATAATTTTGAATTGATTGATGCTCACAGATAGGTTTATCAAAAGTGCGCCGCTCCTTTGAGTATGCGAGCGCGTCCCGCAGTGCAGCTCGCCCTATTCCAACTGCCTGCGATGCCACCCCGAGCCTGCCGCCGTTTAATGTATTCATGGCGACTTTAAAGCCGCCGCGCTCACCGGCCAAAATATTGGCTTGGCTAAGTTTCACATTTTCGTAAATAAGGCCACATGTTGGCGAACCGCAGATTCCGAGCTTATCTTCTAACTTCCCGCGCGAAATTCCTGGAAGATTCATCTCGTGTACAAAAGCGCTCACAGCCTTATGGCCGCCGTGCACATCATGGGTTGCAAACAGTACGCAGGTGTCAGCTACTGGTCCATTGGTGATCCAATTCTTGGCGCCGTTGATAATATAATCATCCCCTTGTTTTTCAACCCGACAGCTTAGACTGGCGGCATCGCTTCCACATCCGGGCTCGGATAAAGCAAAGCATCCAATTTTTTTGCCGCTTGCAAGTTCGGGGAGGTATCTCTTTTTCTGTTCCTCGCTTCCGTAGGCCAGTATAGGCGAGATACAGAGCGAGTTATGAGCACTCATCACAATGGCGGTCGAAGCACAGGCAGCCGCGAGCTCTTCAACCATCAAGCAGTATGCTAAAACTGAAAGCC
>CAZVWV010000006.1:0-34626 GCA_964631745.1 uncultured Bdellovibrionales bacterium | reverse complement strand
CATCTTGGGGATTAGCTCTTTGGGGAAGTAGTGTTCTTGGTCAATCTTTGCCGCCAGCGGTAAGACTTCGTTTTCGGCAAAAGCGCGCGCTGTCTCCTGCGCCATGCGCTCTTCTTCTGGTAGATCAAATATGAAGCCGTCAGTCCAACTCACCTTAAACCCCTCTAAACTTGGCTTGGCGTTTCTCCAAGAAGGCGTTCATGCCTTCTTCTCGATCGGCGCTTGCGAACAGTTCCAAGAAGGCCTCGATCTCGTTTCTAAGTCCGCCAAGTAATGCAATCTCTTCTGTGCGCCGAATAACTTCCTTCGCCTTTCTAACTGCAAGTGGTCCTTTGGCAGCGATCAAAGCTGCATAATTTCTAACCTCTTCCATCAGATTCTCGGGCTCGCATAATTTATCCACGATGCCACAGAGTTTGGCTTCCTCTGCGTCGATGAGTTCCCCGCTAAATACCAGTCTTCTCGTGGTACCAACACCCGCTCTGAGCGCGAGTCTCTGCGTGCCGCCAAAACCCGGGATAATTCCGAGATTGACTTCCGGCTGTCCGACTTTGGCCTTTTTTGAGGCAAAAATTATGTCGCACGCTAGCGCCAACTCTAAGCCGCCACCTAACGCAAAGCCATTTACAGCTGCGATTACCGGCACCGGACAAGTTTCAATGCGACGCATGGCTCGTTGCCCCAGCTCGACATAGTCGGCGATTGCGCGTGGACCAAGCACTGCCATGCTGGGGATATCAGCGCCCGCTACGAAAGCCTTTTCGCCTGCGCCTGTGATAATCACGGCTCGCAGAGCCGAATCGCGGGAAAGTTTGTCGAAGGTTAGCACTAGCCCCTGCAGCACGTCGGTATTAAGGGCATTTAAACTCTGCGCTCTGTTTATCAAGATCTCTGCTACTGGTGAGTCGCTCACAAGCTTGACTGAATTTTCCTCTATAATTGACATGGGCAGCTCCAACGCGTTTTAGGTATTTAATCTCTTATGGAATTGACTAACTAACCTGGCGGCCACGCAAATTCGCGGCCTGATAAAATATGCAAGTGCAAGTGGGACACTGTCTGTCCGGCAGATTCACCGTTGTTGATTACAACTCGATAACCGCTCCGATCAAGGTCCAACTGTTTTGCAATCGAACGGGCGCTCAACAACAATTCTCCCAGCAACGCAGAATCACCCTCAGTAGCGGAAGCTAAGTCGGGGATATGCTTTTTGGGGATCACGAGTATATGCACCGGTGCTTGCGGGTTTACGTCATGAAAGGCCAACACATTTTCGGATTCGAAAATGACCTTGGCTGGGATCTCTTTGCGAATTATCTTACCAAAAATAGTTGAATTAGCGCTTAAGTCGTGGCCCATGAGCGCTAGGTTAAAAGACCTGGAGTACAAAGGCAAGCGCATAGGTTCGCTAACTAATTACACATATAAGCCCGTTACTAAGGGATATTAAGGAATTCTGCGATCTGCTACCATATTGGTGCTTTCACATCTAAATCGTGTGTGGCTAGTGGGGTTAGATCTTTGGAAATGCCTAGCTCCCATCTCATAGAACACACAGGTAGGAGTTAACTAATTTTATGGACCCGAACATTCCTCTGCGGTATCAGATTCCCCTTCAAAAGCGAAAAATCCTAAAACAAAATTTGCGAGGAATAGTTTCTGCGCTTTTAATCTGGGCTGGCATCACGCTGATCGCCATGCTCTTAATCCGCGCGCAGGTTATTCCGATCGAAGAAGAGACTTTTATGTTTTTAACCTTTCGTTGGGTGGCGATTTTAGGATTGTTGCTGTTTTGGAAGCTGGCCTATCCAATTCTGTATTTCATAACTTATTTTTACGACATCGAGGGTGATAACATAGTAATCCGTAAGGGCATTATTGCGAAGAGTGAGATCACCCTGCCCTTTTCAAGAATTACTGACGTTTACATCGACCAAGATGTACTCGATGTAGCTTTCGGACTTTGCGACTTGCATCTTTCAACGCCAACGGCGGAGAGCGGCAAATTCGCGCATATCGACGGGTTAAGCAAGAGAGGCGCGGCGGAACTACGCGAGTTAGTTTTGCAGCGCATTAATATTACTAAAGGGGTGGCGGGGAATGCCGTTAATTAGGCGTAGGCGACGGGACGTAACTGCTCAATGGAGGGCCTCGCCCCTACTTTTTTTTGGCAATTACGCAAAATGGTAGAGGTCGAAGACAATGTTGGGTCAAGATGAAAGATTTGCCTACCAAAGTACTAGTTTGCCTCAAAAGCCCGGCATGTTAGATTGCAAACCATGGATATAAATGCGTTGCTCAACTATTTCGAAATAAGTAGCTGGCAAGAATCAGAGAATCTTGAATGGAAGCTTTCCACGCGCGAAAGTAAAGAGATCGTTCAAACCATTGCGGCTTTTGCGAACACGAGGGGCGGTGTGCTGATGTGCGGCGTGAAGGATGGCGGTGAAATAGTTGGTCAAGATATAAGTGACGCCACTCTACGCGAGATTAGCCAGACAATTTTAGCCAACACTCACGAGCGGCTTTACCCAAGCATCGAACGCATCGTTGTCGACGGCAAGGCGGTGTTGAGTGTCCAGATTAACGAAAGCCCACTTAAACCGCACCTGGCTTACGGGCGTCCATACAAACGCGTTGGTCCAAGTAACGTCTCGCTGGATCAATCCGAGTATTATTTGATGTTGGGTCAAAAACAAAACGGAGGCGGTGCCGATCGGGATGTAATTGAAGGCGTTTCTCTTGAGGCATTAGATCAGGAGCAGATTAAACGCTTTGTTGCCGCGGCAAATGAGAAACGCAACCTTAATTTACCCGTCTTTGCCGACATAATGCAGATTCTAGATTCATTGGAGCTTACAGCCGCCGGGAGACTTACCAAGGGAGCTCTGCTTTTGTTTGGTAGGAATCCGCAACAATTGATTCCGCAGGCAGAGGTGCGTGCGGCACATTTTAAAGACGAAAAAAGGGATATTTTCCTAACCCAACGCATTCTTACTGGTAATCTTTTTAGCCAGTTTAACGCTATCATGGAATTTGCTAAGGATCGCTTGGCGTTGCATGTGGATGCTTCGGGCAGCGGCGACCGCACTTCTCGCGCTATCCCCGTCGGCGTTATTCAAGAGCTGGCCGCAAACGCACTGGTCCATCGCGATTACCGTGACCCTGCCGCTACGTATTTTAATATTATTGGTGATAGCGAACTAGAAATTTCAAATCCGGGCTTGCTTCCCGCGCCAAGAATAACCCCAGAGACGATACATCTTCTGCATCCATCTATACCGGTTAATCGGCGCATTGCTCGCGTTTTTTTTCTGGCAGGCATAATTGAGCAGTGGGGAGAAGGGACGCGGCGGGTTTGGCGTGAAATCACTGCACGCGGATTGCCCCCACCGATTTGGGAGAGCACTCGCGGGACGGTGCGAGTCGCCCTACGCCTTGGTACCACTTAAAGTTAAGCGACGGCCATCTAGTACGCTGGAACACAAGTTTCTGCACATGCGAGGGGTTGTGAGATGCGTTCTAGGTTATTGTCCCTCCGGGGGTTCCTCCTCCGTAGGAATAGTGTGGCTGATCATGGCAACAGCAGCACTTCTCAAAAGTTAACCACACTCTTATTATCCTCGGCATTATCCTCGGACTCAAGTTCAGCCACGCTACTGTGCCCGCTGGATTCGTCGTATTCGACAAAGATTGCTTGCTGCACGGCATCTTTCAGATCATCAAAGTGTGTAATTACGATAATCTGCTCAAAGCGCTCGCTCAGTTTCTCCAAAAGCGTCAATACGTTCACGCGTCGGCTGTAATCTAGAGATCCAAAGACTTCGTCGAGCATCAGCATAGACAAACTCTGCCCGGAGCGTTCCAACAACATCTGTGAAAGCGCCAGGCGCATACAGAGCGCGAGCAGATCTTCTTCTCCGCCGCTTATGACGCCGCGCGCGCCGCGCTCATCCACGATCGAGGCGCTGAAATCCGGATTTACTTCCACGGTGGTGAAGCGTCCGTCGCTTAGATCGTTTAAGAATTCACTGGCAAGCTCCGAGAGCCTGGGCCGAATGGCGTTGTTTAAGTATTTCCTAAAATGAGTCAGAACCTCGTCTTGCTCTTCCAGTTCAACTAGGCGCTGCTTGGATTTGCCGAGCTCAGCCTTTCGGCCTTTTAGCTCCAACAGTGCCATGCGTGCTCGCTCTAGCAGAGCTTTGATACTGTCGACCTGTCCTTGCAACTTAACTCGCTGAAGTCTGGCGAGATTGACAAACCCATGGGCGGCGTCATATTTGCCCTTAAGCGCCAGATAAAGATCGGGGTCAAAGTCGGTGGCGCTTAAGCGGCTTCGTTCGGAGCGTAGTTGTTTCTCCAATTCTATTAGCTCTGCGCGCGAGTGTTCCAAAGTTTTGGTTAACGTGCCCAGCTCATTTATGCTGGCAGAGCTATCAAGAAACTCTTTAAGTTCAAGTCGCGCCAAGCGTTGCTGGTCCTCCAATTGATGGATTCGCACCCTACACAGAATGATGCTTTCCGGTTCCTTCGCAAGGGTCAGATATAATTCCTGTGCCTCCGTCAACGCACGCTCTATCTCCGAAAGCTTTAGCTGCATGGACTCGGTCACCTGTTTGGCGCCCTCGCCGATCTCTTGTCCGCAAGTTGGGCAAGCGGATCTTTCCTTCAGGCTCAGATGCAGTTTTACCTCTGCCTTTAGGCCATCCACTCCAAGCTGTAGCTGCCTAATTTGGGCTTCGGCGTTTGCTTTTTGTCTGGCCCATTTACTATCAGCATCCTTAAGCACAGCCATTTCAACCTTTAGTTGTTCACTTAAGGTCTCTTCACGAGCGCGCAGCGTTTCGATGTTAACACCGCTGGCCTGTTGGTCTCGCAACTTTGGGTTAGTCTCCAGGATTTCACGACGCTTAGCGTCGAGCTTATTGACCGCCGAAGATCGCTCCTCAAAGCGCACTTCCAGTGCGTTTAATGATCGCTTAGCTTGTTCGTAACCCTGGCGCTTACCTTCTAAAGTTTCGTAATCGCTCTTAACCAGATTTAGCGCATCTTCTGAGCGCTTCAAGGCTTGGTCGGAATCGGCCAGGGCGCGTTCCTGTTCTGTTAAAGCGGCGCCATGCACTTCGATCTCCTTATTAAGCGCGTCCTCGTTCCCCAAACCGGATTCGCGCCCTAAAATCTCCTGCTTTAAATCACGCTTGTCTTCACGCAACAAGATCTGGACTTTTTCTAAACGATCATAGCCCAGCATGCGCACAATAAACTTCTCTCTTTCGGTGGCACCTTTCTGAGCGCTTAGGAACTCTAAGCCCTTTTGCTGTGTTAGAAAGGCCGCAGTGAACTCATCAAACTCAAGCCCCAAGGTTTGTGCGATTTTAGAGCTGACATCACGTGTTCCGCTGACTAAGGGCGTGCCCTCGCCCCCCACAAAAAGCTCGGCATCGTGAAGATTTCGCAGAAGGCGGAAAGTCTTTCCATCATGCTCAAATATCAGCTCCACGCTGGTAGGTTCATCTTTGGAGACGTTACGGGTGCGCACGTCATCTAGCTTTCCGCGCAATGCTTTCGAGCCGTACAGCGCAAAACTTATAGCTTCGATCACGGTCGATTTTCCGGCACCGTTATGACCCATCAAGGCCAAAAGCCCCGAACCAAACGCGATCGCTGTTTGCCGATGCTGTCTAAAATTGGTGAGTTTAACCTCCTGAAGCTTCAACTTCCACCTCCAGACGCTTGAAATACTCCTGCACCGTAGCGAAGCAATGCTCCTCTGTCGTTTGCTGAAACTTCCAGGTCTTAAGAAAGCTCTTAAGCTCCTGATCTAACTTTTGCAAGGACCCGCGCACAAAGGCTTGGGCCGGGTCTCTTTCCGGAGCGCGAAAATCAATCGCCAGATGCAGGGCCTTGGCGCGCCACTTGCGAATCTCGCGGTAATCTAACTGGCGGCGCACTTCAGGGGTGACGTTTATTACCTCAAGACGCACTAATTTTCCATCGAGGCCGCCTGCGATGTTTTCAATACGGTCATTGATAGCTTTATTGACATCTTCCAACGCCAGACCCTCGACATCAAGTTTTGCAATCACAACCACTTCGCGTGGCGAAGTGAGTTGATGAAATTTTCTGGTGCCGGAGGGTAGTTCGATCTCCAAGAAGCCTTTATTAGATGAGGCTTCGTTCCAAAAATTGTGCGAGCTGTATTCGACTGAGCCGGAATAGGCGGCGTTTAGGGCCACATCGGTCTGCACATGAATGTGGCCAAGTGCCACGTAGTCCCAGATCTGACACTTGAGGTCGCTTAGCCGCACGGTGGCTCCGCCGAAATCACTGATCCAACGCTCGGCCAGCTGCGCATGCGTCAACAAGACATTGTGGGTGTACTTATCATCGGTTAGAAGATCCAGGTTAGTCTGGGCATTCTGTAAAGTCGCGTGCGGCAGACACATCACAGATAGATCTAAATCGGGGAAGGCAAAGCGCTCCTCTTTAGTATCGGCTACGAAGACTCCTTGGATTTCAGCGAGAATTCTTAGAGGCGAACCGCTGTCGGCGCGCCGCGGGGTTTCATGATTTCCGGCGATGATTACGACTGGTGCCTTTAGTTGTGTCACCAATCGCCGAATCTCTCGAAAGGCGAAGGTCATGACGGCGTTGGAAGGTCGCACCGAGTGAAATAAATCCCCCGCGATTAGAACACAGTCGGGTCGAAGCGCGATTATTTTTTCAACCGCTTCCCGAAAGGCGGCGTTCACATCGCTCTCCCGTTGGTTGAAGCCGGATTTATTGAGTCTGTTGAAACGGCGGTACCCAAGATGTACGTCGGCGAGATGGCAAAGTCTTAAAGCTTTAGTGGACATACGGTGCAAAGTTGTACACGTTTTATCATACTTTGCACAATTATGAGCACTCGCCTGGGTTTTACAAGCCTGGTGTCAATAAGTTGGCTCAATTTTCTGGCTGGAGTAATTCTTGCTAAACCTTTGGAGTTCCTAATATTCCGCATGCCTAAACGTCCAAAAGAGAGATTAATAGATGCTCAACCTTAACGGTTCTGCTAACGCCCACTCTCCAAGCGAAGTCACTCAGAAAAGCTCAGGGAATCTGGTGGTGGCTCCTTTGCTTAAAACCACAGAGCTTGAGTTGAATCGGCGTGGCCTACTGCCCATGCCGGACCCTGATTTTTTTCACCCCTTCTGGTTTGTGGTGGAGACTGAGCGGAATATCTTCCTATGGCGGCGGGGGCTCTCGCTGGATAGCGCCGATAATTTCGAATTCTGGGTCAATATTGACGAGTTAGTAGCAAAGCGGTTGCGCCAACTGGGGGGCCCCTCAGAGAATCCCTTCACAAATCCGCTCTGGGAAATCTCGCGCAACACCTCTGAGATAATGAGCTACGAGCGCAACTATATTCTTAGATTTCAAGAGCTTATGAAAGCGATCGAGGTGCACGCGGCGGCCCTTAGCACAGTGGGCGAGATTTTGAGCAAAGATGCTACTGCTAAGAGCATGGTGGTGCTGCCGGATGTTCAGGCTCGGAATCCGTTCACGGGGGGCACATAGATCGCGAGGAACTTAACGGTCTATACAGCCCCTACTAAGGGGCCGATTTGTACTCAAATCGGGGGTGGAAAAAACTAACCGTTCAGAAAAACAGTAAACCCGATCAGGGTTTTCCATCCGAAGCGGCAGAATTACCGCCTCGTAGCTAACTGTCCTCACCCCACTTTATCACCCCCTGAACGGTTACCAGGTTCGGAAGGCCTAGTTAAAAATCTAGTTAACTCAAGCTATTACCGGTATTTCATAATATTTCGCATTTATTAATGCGAAAGCGCACATGTGTACGCGCTTGCGGCATAACTTCATAAAAGGACCTAGCTTTTGGGATTTGGAGAATAATCTTATGTCGGACGGGTTGGTAGCGGTAGATGCGAAGGTTGGGAATGGGAATACAGCTCTAAGTTTGGATTTGAGGGAGGTGGGCTCGGGAACGGTGGCGCAGGGCGATACCTTGGCTGCGCAAGCTCTCAAGGGAAATCCTGGAAACGTACCGGACATAGAAAAGCCCAAGGCGAACTCAGTTACCGAAAAGGACACACGTGAAGACATTATCGAGGCGGTGAAGTATTCAACTCAGACTGAGAGAATTATATCTGCGGCGATTCAGAAGCTTGCCGTGGGATGCGTTGACCAATTGCCAGCTTATGAAGACCCAATTGCTGAAACATTGAAGAAACTAGAAGCAGGTCCTGAGTCGGCCAGGAGTGAACAAACTGAGCAGGACATTCAAATGTTACGAAACGAACTGGCACTGTTAAACAAGCCAAGGGAGGTACTTGCCGATCTTGCGCTGGGAAAGAAGATTCCATGGGGGGACTTAGGGGCAGTGGCCGAAGTCGCTGACAAGCTTGAATTAGTAACAGGATGTAGAATTCCGATAAGGGAGGAGCGTAATGGGATTCTCAATTCGTACCAAATTAGTGAGTTTAAATTAAAGACGGAAGCCCTTTTAAAAATTGCGGGCCGAAACGAATACGAACTCTCTTCAGACGATCGGGATTTCTTCACAGGCAACTGGCGAGGCGGCGATTGCAGTGCCAGCACTGTAGTTCAGGGACTGTTACGTGCGTATACTATCGTGTACCAAAAGCACCCCGATGTTTTCGAGCACGCAGATCTAAATAAATTATTTAAAAATCACGTGAATTAACCCCATATTCAGAAGCAAATTCCCTTTTTTGCAGATATTAATGTATAAAGACACGCACAGGCAGGACAGGTAAAGGACGCGGGAGATGGTTTCGAAAGCTTACATAATCTTAAAATGGTGGCGGAACTGGAAAACGTTTCCAGTGCTTAGCTGGGTCAGAGCAGCGGCGCTTTACCGGGCGGGAAAATTCCAACAGGCAGAGAAACTTTATATTCGTGGGCTCGATAGACACTACGATCATCCCGCGCATCTATGCGCGCGTTTGGATCTGGCTTATTGCCTATTTCGTAACGGCAAGCTGGAAGAGGCCGAGAAGGAGCTTAAGTTTGTGGTAGCTCGCAGCCAGAGTAGCCGCGAGGCTGTATTACGGCTGGCTAGACTTCAGATGTGGACCGGTAGATCGCTTGATGCCGCCTGGACTTTAAAGCGCGCCAAGCCTAAAGCTAACGACACAGAATTTTTGGCTCTACTGCTTTTTGCGGTGCTTGATAACGGCGGCCCCCGACATTTATTGGACGAGACTGTGAAATTTTTAGGGGCGCTACCGGAAGAGGAGCGTAACAACGCTAAGGTCCAAGCAGTGATGTCCCGCCTAAAGATCGTAACCGGAGATCGCGCCAAAGGTCTGACCGAATTAGAATCCGTCGCCATTAAGAACGATGCCCCCTTTGAAGCCATCTTACTTTTCGCTGAAAGCTTACTAGAAGACGCTAAAGTGGCCCACGCCCGGCTCGAGCTTCGACGCGCGCTTTCATTGGAAGCCAATCACCCGCGGGTGCTCTCTTTGATGGCGGAAGCTTATTTAAAGAGTGGTCCGTACTATAACCCCGAATACGCCTCGCAACTGGCAACCTCGGCTTGTCAAAACTCGAACTGGCTATCAGCGCGCGAGATGCACGTTTTGGCGGAATCTTATTATCATACCAACGACTCCGTCTCAGCCCTAATCATGGCGCGCAAAGCTAAGAACACCGGTTCAAAATTAATGGGCGAATACCGTTACGTGAGAGAGCTCGATCAGTTGATTGAGAATCTGGGGCAGGTGCAAACTGCTTGGGTGAAATCTAAGGTGCTTTAAGCGCAAAACGCCCGGGGAAAAGTATTATGGAGCGCCGACGATTCGTCGGCCGGTGTGCATAGTGGCACTCATTCTTAGGGCGTAGCCACCACCTGTTCGCGCTTGCCGCTGCCTGTCGGCCTAACATTTAGTGCCACCCCGTGGCACCGGCCGACGAGTCGTCGGCGCTACTTAATATATATGCCTGCTTCGCCTGGGCTTTTCAAACGAATAATCAATTTAGACCTAACAGCTACATCAGCTTCTTCTTAGCCTCAGCTTCCTCTTTCTCGCGCTTCTTTCGCTCCTTGGCAAGTTCGCGCTCGTGCTGTTTTCTATCGCGTTCAAGCCCCTTCTGCCGGCGCTTCTCCTCTTTCTCGCGCGCCTTAAGCGCCCTGTCGTACTGCTTCCTCAGCATTTTACGCTCTTTGTCCGGCATCTCGACCGAATAATGCGGCGCTTTCACGCCAAACTGTGGTCGAAACCGCGGTGGCACCTGGCTGATATTCTCGGCGAAATGAATCGTGCCGGCTTCGTCCATGTACATAAGCGAGTCTGCCTGGGCCAGGCAGGGAATAAGCAACAATGTAAGAATTATAGCTCGCATACAGAGTATTATGATTGAGTGCCCGAGATACGTAAATTAGGGAATGTGCCGCGGTGAGAAACGATGGTTCGCATCAAAAAGAGTTGTAGAAGTAAGATTAAGGCGAGCACCATATGAAAGCTGGTTTTTCTGGTCTTGTGCCGCAGGTAGCGCATCCCCAAAAGTAGCCCCCCTCCTCCGCCCAGAACGGCCAGCCCCCAAAGCACGCTCTCTGGTACGCGTCTCCCCGAACGGGAAGAGAGCTTATCTAAAGCGCAAATCAAAAATGCTGAAATATTTAGTGAAATTAACAAGTTGTAGAGAGGATTTAGAGTTGGGGCGGCGGACCTGAGTAATAAAAAAGGTGCTATGCACCAGAAAATGGCGGTGGCTATGGCGGCGAAATATGGATTTTTGCTAAGCACTGGCTGTCCTTGAAAGCTCAATAAAACCTTGCCCGTGAAATTTTCGCATTTTTCTCTCTTTTTTACATCACATCACATAATCCCAGTTCATAACATATTTAGAGGAGCGAAGCTTGTGGGCGGGAAAGGTACCCGGAGTTAGTGCTCGTCGCGTTTGGTTGTTGGAGTATCGCGAGTCAGTATTTTAAAAGGAGAGATCATGTCTGTTTGGGAAGTTAAGAAAATAATCGGATGTTGGACGGTCGTTGCGGCTTTAGTTTGCGTTGGCTTGGGTGAGGCTCACGCCGTGCCGGCGATTAATTGCGGAACCGCTAAGAGCAAGTGTAGCGCCGCGGTTAAGGTGACCAAGGCTCTTGTAAAAAAGATGAATAGAGAAGCAATTAAGTTAGAGTCGTTCCAGACTGCGCTTGATAATATCGGTGCTACTTATGACGAGTGCGTGAGCGGTATCGAAAATAGCATTCTAAACATTAAGATAGGCGCACAACAGGCTGCCGAAACTTGCGGTGGAGGCGTTTGGGGAGCCGTTGATAGCGCCAGCATTTGGAGCGCAAGACAGCTGGAATCGGCTAGCGAGACCGATACACTTGCCGCAATCGCCAGGGCTAAAGATCAGAGATATCGCGATTTTCAGGATGATATTGAACGTGTGATAGCAAGGCTTCTTGACCTGCCAGAAGCCTGTAATTCAGTGACAAAAATAATTACTAATCCAGGACGGTGTATAGATGCGGTTCTAAGCGGTGAAGGATGCTCAACTGCCGAACAATGCGGCTACATTAAGATTGGTGGGATTCATCACTTTATGAAAAAATGTAATGGTCAAAATTGCACTGAGGGACAGTGCACGGGTACCGGTACACCACTTGGCCTAGTGCCCAAGTGCCAGGCTGAAAAGAGAGCCGCTTTACAAGCCGAACAAGCCATGCAGCGCTTCGCTTGTGAGTCAATCAAACAAAAAATAAGAAACGTTTTTAAATTGAAGGTGAAAATCAAGGCTTGCGCACAACGCAGAGATGCGAAAATCAAGCGAAAACAGAGCAAAATTAACAACGCAAGAACGGCCTTCTGCTCGGCTCAGGCGGCGTATCCGGACAAGAAGAGAATAGAGGATGCAAAATGTGCGCCCCATGAGAGTCAAGCCTGCGGCAAAGTGCGCAAGTTCTACGAGCCCTTCGACGGCACCACCACTACTTGCCCCCAACCAGGCAGTAACGGTTGACCATATCGCACGCACTGGCCCTCTCTGAGGGCCAGTGCGTTTTGCATAAGCGCGCGCTCAAAAATCAGCACCACGCTCGACCCCAGTCCGAAAGTCCCGATGCGCTGACCGGCTGCTACTGAACTGCTATCCGCCGCGATATCTGTACTCAACCCACCCTGCCCCAGACCGACCTCCCCAAAGGCGCTGTAAAGCTTTCCGACATTAAAAGCGCCGACCATCACGACTAGCACGTCACCAAACTCGCTGCCACCGCCGCCGGCAATCCTCGTAACCAGCCGTTCATTCTTCAAAAAAAGCCCGGGGATATTCCGAATGGCGAAGTTATTCACAGGAAACAACGCTCCGGGGATGTACTTAATCTCAGTGACATTACCGGCTACCGGCGAGAAAACATGGTGGCAATCTTTGGGAGATAAATAAAAATTAAGATAATACCCGTGCTGAAACTGGTTGGCGAGCGCTGAACTCTGCACTAGGCCCTCAAGCGAATAATCCCGGCCTTTAATCTGTTCCAGTTTGCCTTCGCGAATATCCCCGAAAGTTCTCAGCACTCCATCAACAGGCGCCACTGGTGCCTTTGCGATGGGGCGCGCTTCCGGCTTTAGCTCTCTCACAAAAAATTCCGCCAGACTCGCAAAGCTCCCGAGCGGGCGCGCGCATTCATCCAGGTTTGGCTTATAAATTCTAACAAAGGTATCTAAAATACAGCGCGACAAGATCTCGGGGGTCGTCTGCTCAGCTATTTTGCCAAAAAGATGGCTAAAAAAATTCGTTAGGTACATTTTGTGGCTCAGTACTCCAACAAGCGCTGCAACTCTGCCTCAAGTCGCACCTTAGGGAAAAAATTCTGCTCAAGTGCGGCGGCAAACGGTACCGGGGTATCCAGGCTGGCGCATCTAATCACGGGCGCGTCCAGATATTCAAAGAGCTCTTCTCCGATAAAAGCCGAAATCTCCCCGGCAATGCCGCCGGTCAGAGTTGCCTCATGCAAAACTAGAGCCCGCGAGGTTTTTCTGACACTTTTTGCGATACTCTCTTTATCGTAAGGCAACAACGTCCGCAGATCTATAATTTCAAGCGACCAGTCAGGATGTAACTCGGCAACCTCCAGCGCCCAATGCACGCCGCTGCCGTAAGTAATAATCGAAAGGCGCTCGCCAGCCCTCACAACGCTAGCTTCTCCAAAGGGAATATTATAATACCCAACCGGAACCTGCCCACGCACGCTTCTATAAAGAGCCTTGTGCTCAAAATAAATTACAGGATTTGGATCTTCAAAGCTCGAGATCAAAAGCCCCTTGGCATCGTACGGATTTGACGGGAAAACAACTTTTAGTCCAGGTGTGTGCACAAACCAGGCTTCGTTCGACTGCGAGTGAAAGGGCCCGGCGGCACTTCCGCCACCGGTCGGCATGCGTACGACTACATCTACGTTTTGTCCCCAACGATAATGAGTCTTTGCAAAATTATTTATAATCTGGCTAAAGCCACAGCTCACAAAATCTGCAAACTGCATCTCCACCATGGACTTAATGCCTTTAATGCTAAGGCCAAGCGCTGCGCCTAATATGGCGGATTCGCATAAGGGAGTGTTCCTAACGCGCTCTCGGCCAAAGCGCTGAACAAAGCCATCAGTCACTTTAAACACTCCGCCGTATTCGGCGATATCTTGGCCCATTAATACCAGGTTATCATGTTTTATCATGGCCTCGTTTAGGCCGTCCGTGACTGCATCGACTAAACGCATCTCCTTTGCCTCTTCCTTTGTGCCTGCCGTGGGGACAGCGGCGATAAAGGTATGCGGCGCGTAAACGTCGCTTAGCTCCTGTGCGGTATCGGCGACAGGCAAAGGTTCGGCAAAGGCCTCCTCAAGCGCCTTATCGACCTCCGCCAATATTTCTGCTTTCACATTCTTGGCGAACTCTTCATCGATCGCTCCCACAGAGATCAAATATCTCTCATAGTTCTGAATAGGGTCCCTCTTTTGCCAGTGCTCCAACAATTTCTGAGGCACGTACTTCATGCCCGAAGCCTCTTCGTGGCCGCGCATCCTAAAGGTCAGGCACTCGATCAAAACGGGCCTGGGGTTTTTGCGCACCGAGCGCGCGAAACGATCAAAGGTCTCATACACTTCCAAAAGATTGTTTCCATCTATTGTGATGCCGTCCATCCCGTACCCTTTGGCACGGTCGCTTAATCTCTCACAGGCAAACTGTTCCTCGGACGGAGTCGACAAGCCGTAACCGTTATTCTCGACGGCAAAAATCACCGGCAATTTCCAAACCGCGGCTACATTTAGGGCTTCGTGAAAGTCCCCTTCGCTGGTGCCGCCATCGCCGCTGAACACCAAAGTGACTTTCTCTTCATCTGTAAGCTTGCTCGCCAAAGCGATACCGTCGGCAACGCAGAGCTGCGGGCCAAGATGTGAGATCATGCCGACTATGTGATAAGGATTTGTCCCAAAATGAAACGAGCGATCCCTGCCCTTTGTAAACCCGCTGCCCTTCCCCTGAAACTGCGCAAAAAGCCGATTGAGGGGAACCTTACGCGCGGTAAACACCCCTAAGTTTCGATGCAGCGGCAAGATATATTCCTCTTGCTCCATCGCTAAGGCGGCTCCGACCGATATAGCCTCCTGGCCTATGGCCGAGAACCATTTACTGATCTTTCCTTGGCGCAGTAACAACAACATTTTCTCATCGATTATGCGCGGAAATACAAGCTCTCGGTAAAATTCTCTTAGTTTCTTGGTGGAATAACCGGACTTTACCGTGCTCACCAGATGCATACTGTTCTTAGACATTTCCCAGCATTTTAAACCTACAAACCCTCCTTCGACAAACCGTTAAGTTTCGTTTTATATTATACTGCCATGCCTCAGTTAATAGAGACCCTTGCTTCAATCTTACGGATCGAATCTGTCACCGGGAACGAATCCAAACTTTGCGATTGGGTTGAAGCCGCCCTGAAAAATCGGCTGCCAGATCTTGGCGGCAACTATCTCCTGGAACGCATCGGAAACGCCGTGGTCTGCCGCCTGACACTCGATCCAAGCTTTCCGACTTTGGCCATGGCCGGTCATCTGGATACGGTAGCGGGAGATCAATTTGGGGATAAAGTTCAAGTCTTAGAAGATCGCATTGTGGGGCTCGGTGCCTCCGATATGAAATCCGGCGTGGCAGTGATGCTAGAGATCCTGCGCCCTGAAATTTTACAAAATTCGCGCTTTAATCTAGTGCAGGTGTACTACGATGGGGAAGAAGGCCCCGATATTGATTCCGGTATTCACAGGGTCTTTGCACGCTCAAAATTATTGAGCGATGTAGCACTGTGCCTTGTGCTTGAACCCACAGATCGAGCTTTGCAGCTTGGATGCATGGGCAGCATTCATGCGCGCATTACCTTTCGCGGCAGCCGCGCACATTCGGCCCGTCCGTGGCAAGGTGAGAACGCAATTCACAAATCTGCAAAGTTCTTGGAAAAAATCGGCGCCCTACAACCACGACATATCGAGATTGCAGGATTACCCTTCACAGAGGTAATCTCGATCACTCAGGCAAAGAGTGGCAACAACTCCCGCAACGTAGTGCCTGATATTTTTGAGCTAAATTTAAATATGCGCCTGGCCCCCTCACGCCAGCTAGCTGACGCCAAACTGGAAATCATGAGACTTGTAGATGGCGAGGCTACCGTGGAGTTTATTGACGCGGCTCCGTCATGCCCCGTGCCGGAGTCGAATCCGTTTTTGGAGGAGCTACAGACGCGTTACAAGCTGGAACGCAAACCCAAACAGGCCTACACAGACGTAGCTGTGTTTTCAGCGCACGGAATTCCGGCCGTCAATTTTGGTCCCGGGTTGACATCTCAGGCTCACCAGCACGGCGAGTACGTTCTGAGCGCTGATTTGCTGTGGCTTTATGAAATCTTGGCGAGTTTTATCAGCAAGCAATGAACCCATGAAACAGATGGTTGCACGTATTCTTTTGGTATCTTTCGGCTTAGGGCTTGGGCTTCTGGTTTGTGAACTTGCGCTTCCGTTCCTCTTGCCGGCCTCCAAAGGAACAGAGTTTAACAGCATAGCAGATATTCGCCGGGCTATGTTATCCCCCAATACTGAAACATCCCCTGAGCTCGGTAACAACAGTCTAAAGGCCCTGGTTGATCCAAACCCTAACGATCGCATAATTTACCAGCTAAAGCCGAATTTAAATCTTAAATTTATGCGCACCGATGTCAGAACCAATTCCTGCGGCATGCGCGACATTGAACGCGCCATCGCTAAAGCGCCGGATGTCTATCGCATCGCGCTTTTGGGTGACTCCTTCGCTTTTGGCTGGGGCGTGGAACAGGACCAAACCTTCGCCAAGGTTTTAGAGCGGGCGCTAAACCGGTTATCGGATGGCGTGCGTAAATTTGAGGTCCTCAACTTCGGGGTGCCCGGGTACTCTACCTTTCAAGAGGTGGCCCTGTTCAAGGAACTGGCGCTGCAGTTCTCTCCAGACGAGGTTTTGGTGTACATGGTCGATAACGACTTCGGGCTGCCGTTCTTTGTGCGCAATGTTGGCGACGAGGGCGGTATGTTATCGGCCACACAGTTTGCACAACTTGCGATTAAGGCCATAGATCCAAAAATTATGGAGCACAAGGCCGAATTGATGCGCTGGGATCCTAACCATTCTTTGTTAGATCTTGATAAACTTGCCAAGGAGAACGGCATGCGCGTATCAGTTGTGATTAATCCGGGCAAGTCCAGTAGGAAGGTCTGGGACCAGCTCTGGGCCTTGCGTGATAATTCCAGCAAGGGCATGCGAAAGATCTCGTTACGAAATCAGATTTTGGACGTCATCAAGCGCCGTCAGATTGATCCAAAGGACCTAACACTGAGCTTTGATCCGCACCCAAGCCCCTTAAAACATGAGATCTTGGGCGAGTTATTGGCTTCTTATTTTATGGACCGGCTCCCATGAGAAATAGGGTTTCTTTACCACTTTGCTTTGCATTCTCTCTCCTCCTGTCTGGCTTTGAGGTATCATTTCTTTTTGCGCAAGAGCAACGGGCGCAAGACACCCCCGTTATGGACTCCGTCGCCACTGTTGCTGCCCCGGCCGCAACCATCACACCAAGACCCAAATCCGTTCAGATCGTGGAATGGGAATTACAGATGGCCGAGAGTAACTTCGCTCTTAACTCCTCCAACGGCAACCGCTCCCGCTTATTGATGGCCTTGGAGCGTTTTGTTGTTTCGATCTGCATGCCCACGCTTGCTAAGCAGATTATTCACAAGTCTATTCCCGACACCGATGAATGCAAACGCACACTGGCCGAATTGCTTTCACTAGATACCGAAAACCCGGTTGCGGTTTGCGCCCGAGACGGCATCGACAGTAAGAGCTGCGCTTCTGCCTCACGCAGTCAAGCCGTCGAGGCTTACACCCTGTCTTCTTATCGGGATAGCTTTTCTGGGAACCCAGAGACGGCCGAGATGGACCTAGCCTTTAAATTGGCCGACGAAAAAAATGTTGAGCAAATCAAAAAAGTGCAGATTGAACTTGGAGCGCTGGGCACTGCCGGCTTGGCCGGTGGCGTGCCGCCGACCTTATCTCCGCTTGATATCTCCAAACAACGCAACCTTTTTCGCCAATATCTGCTTCTGAGTTGCAACACCTGGCGGGTAGCTTTCGTGCGCCGCAAACTTGATGCATATGTGGAGAATCGCAATAAGGGCACCAAAGGTATCGACCAATTAAAAGCTGAGATCGATAAGCTTTCCGGCGAGGCACTTCCGACCGCATCGCCAACGCCGCTAAACGGAGAATTTACGAGAGTGCGCTATATTTCGCAGCGATGCGACTCCGCAATAGCTCGCGTTATAAGAGAGAGGCCGGAGATGTCATTGCCTAGCTGTCTAAAATACGGTCCTTATTCGACGGAGTGCGTTAAAAGCAGGCGACAGGAATTAATGATTCCGCGCGCGGATGCTAGTAGCGGCTCAGCTTCCTCGTCCGCCTCTCGGCCTGGTGGCTTGGAGGAGTTTTAAGCGGTGGCCAAGGTTGTTGTCACCGGTGGCGGCGGATTTTTAGGAAGGGCGCTTTGCGCGCGACTTATTGCTGATGGCCATCTGGTGTTTTCAGTGGCGCGCTCGGAATACCCTACACTGAGTGCCATGGGTGTCACAACAATTAGATTAGATATCACGAGCGACTTCTCAAAATTAAAAGATATCTTTAGCGGAGCGGAGGTCGTGTTTCACACGGCTGCTAAAGTTGAAATGTGGGGGAAGCCCAATGATTTTTTTTCGATAAACGTAGAGGGCAGCCGCAACGTTATTAAAGCCTGCCTCGAATGCGGTGTCCCTGACCTCGTTTTTACTAGCTCTCCCAGCGTGATCTCCGGGGGCGCTAC
Organism: uncultured Bdellovibrionales bacterium; assembly: GCA_964631745.1. Classification (GTDB taxonomy): domain Bacteria; phylum Bdellovibrionota_C; class UBA2361; order UBA2361; family JBGSMV01; genus CAZVWV01. The sequence continues at coordinate 16,221 of CAZVWV010000006.1, read as the reverse complement.
CTTGCGAAACGCCAACGAAGAGGTGCCTTACCCTGCCCGTTTTCTGGCCGAATATCCGCGCACCAAGGCATTGGCGGAGCAGGCAGTGTTATCTGCAAACTCAGCAGTGCTCCGAACGGTGGCGTTACGGCCACATCTAATTTTCGGACCCGGCGATACCAGCCTAATTAGGGCCGTATTAGAAAAAGCACGAAGGGGTGCCTTGGTGCGAATTGGTTCCGGCGAGAACCTAGTAGACTTTAATTACATAGATGATTGCGTTGAGGCGCATATTCTGGCCTGGCGGGCCTTGGATAGAAATTCCGCAGCGCGCGGAAGGGCTTATTTTATCAGCCAAGGGGAACCGGTGAAGCTTTGGTGGTGGATTGACGAGGTCTTGAAGCGCAGCGGGCTGTCGCCCATAGAAAAGCGAGTTCCAAAAGCGGTGGCTTACGGCCTGGCCGGAATTTCGGAGATTATCGCGGCCCTTACGGGCAAAGAGCCCAGGCTTACCAGATTTTTGGTGCATGAGATGGCCTCTGAGCATTACTTTGACATCTCGGCCGCTCGGCGTGATTTGGGGTATGCACCGCGATATACCGTTCAACAGGGCTTGGATCTTACCTTTGGAACGCGCTAAATCGGGTACTAATTAAGAAAATTACCTACAGAATTTCGGCATGCTGCTTGCATTACTTAGATAAATTGCATTAGTGCCGGTGTAGGCGCTGGCAGGTAACCGCTCTAGGTTGTGAAGGTTAAGGATGGCGATACGAAGACTCCAGGTAGGAAAACTCGCAGTAGCTTTTATCATAGTTTGTTGGGCGATTATCGAGCTGAAAGAGCCAGCATACGCCTCCTTTAAGCGTGTCTCCTGCGAGATTTCGAAGATCGTTAGCAAGTAGCACTCCAGAGAGGGACTAATCCTGTAGCCCGCCCTTTTCGCTATCCCATAAGAAATGTTTAGCTCCCCTCGGATGGCTGGCCGCGCCGAGAAACGAACTCTCCGAGGCTGTGATCTGAAGAGTCACGCCATCAGAGATTGCTCCAATCCCGGGGAGTTCCGCACAGCTCTGGTTTTGGCAGGAGAGATACTCCTCGTTATCAAGGAAGTACATCTCTTCTGAGGTAGCCACATTTCGCAAGTCAGTAACAGCGCGGCTATCAAAAGCCCGGCGCTTGTAATCGCTGTACTGCGGTATAGCCACTGCCGTTAAGATAGCGATAATCGCCATTACAGTTATAAGCTCAATTAAGCTAAATCCATTATCTTTCATATTATATTATCGTGAATCTTTAGTGAAAAGTTTCCGGAATACGATAAAAAAGTTTTTGGGGGGGGGTCGTTATGGCAGGACAGGCAGAACAAACGCATTTGCTAAAAAACCCTGGGCAAAGCAGGAATATTATGGAGCGACGACGACTCGTCGGCCGGTGCCACGGGGTGGCACTAAATGTTAGGCCGACAGGCAGCACCAGGTGCGAGCAGGTGGTGGCTACGCCCTAACAGGCAGTGCCGTTATGACCACCGGCCGACGAGTCGTCGGCGCTACATAATATTTTTACGCTTCGCAGCGATGCTAACGCATCAATAAGATTATAATGTTCGCCTATAAGCTCTTAGGATAGTTGCGGCTGATCCAGCACTGAGAGTGCACGCTCGGCATCGTCAGTGACTGCTCTAAACGCCGCTGCGCAATATGATGCACGAATCTCGCCCAGGCCTTCGCTACCCAAATCTTGGGCGATTAGATGGAGAGCTTTTGTCATGGCCTGAGCCAAAACTACTATAGATTCAAGTTCGGCTGCTCGCTCGTTAAAGGCGTCTATCACCAGAGCTGCTGCGATTTCTACCCTGTCGGCGATCGGTTTCCACTTCTGCACCCCCTGAGTTTCACGCTCGGACGGGCTACGTTGCATCTCCCTTGCAATCTGCTGATCTATGGCGCCTAGGGCCCGCACCAGACCTTCGTACAAAGCCGGAGATTTTTGAGATAATTTGCCTTTACTCAAAAGTGTTCCCCCAGCCAATTACCGAGGCGTCTGGCGGCTCGGGTAACGCTCCAGCCCCCGTGTGCGTAACGAGACACTGAAGATTCACTGGCCGCGTGCAACAAGAGCCCAACCACGGTGGCATATTCCGGACCCCTGACGAGGTCGCTCAGCCCGCCCATGCCAGCTGGTGTTCCAACACGCACTGGAAGATTAAATATCTGCTCAGCCGCTGAAGCGATGCCGCTTAGGTTCCCTGCCCCACCGGTGATCACCAAGCCTCCAGTTAAGAACTGATCGCAATCGGCCCTAATTAGCTCACGCTGTATCAAGTTAAGGATTTCGTTCACACGCGGCTCGATGATCTCAGCCAACACCAATTTCGATAAAACTCTAGGAGGTCTGCCTCCGGTCGACGGGACCTCAATGGTCTCATCACGACTAACAAGTCCAACTAGCGCGCTGCCGTAACGGCATTTAATATCTTCCGCCGCTGCTATCGGTGTTCTAAGGCCCGCGGCGATATCATTGGTGATATGATTTCCGCCAACAGAGATCACCGAAGTATGTTTAACAGCGCCGTTATGAAACACCACCAAATCCGCAGTCCCGCCCCCAATATCTAAAAGGCAAACACCCAGCTCCTGTTCCTCCGGGCTAAGTACCGCGCGCGCCGACACAAGCGGCGCAAGCACGATGTTTTGCACCGCCAGTCCGCAACGGTTAGCACATTTTACGATATTTTGTGCGCTTGCCACGGCGCCGGTTACAATATGCACGCGCGCTTCAAGTCGCACGCCGTTCATGCCAAGCGGATCGCGAATACCATCCTGCTCATCTAGTATAAACTCCTGTGGCAAAACATGCAGAATCTCTCTATCCATGGGGATAGCCACCGCCTTTGCGGCTTCTATAACCCGCTCAATATCTTGCGAGCTAACTTCCCTTCGCTTAACGCCTACAATTCCGTGACTATTCAGACCTTTTATGTGACTCCCAGAGATGGCCGCATGCACGGCATTAATCTGCACGCCGGCCATAGTCTCGGCTAAACGCACAGCATCAGAAATGGATTGCACCGTAGCTTCAATATTGATGACCACACCTTTTCTAAGCCCACGCGAGGGCACGGCTCCCATGCCAACAATATCGATCCGTTTATCAGCTGCGGTCTGGCCGTTCGACGAGCCAGTTAACTGCCCGACCGCGACCGTAATATTTGTTGTTCCGATATCGAGTCCAACGACAACATTTTGCTTACTTGCCATATACGCAAATTAAACGGGGTTTGGGCATAATTCAAGTGCATAATAGCAAATAGAGGCAACTATTTGCGTTATGAGCGGAATTTCAAGTGTTTTCGGCAGCGGCGCCTTTGGTTGAGACCACCACTACTTTATCCATGGCCAAGTCTATTTTCTCCAAATTCCCGGTATTCGTCCCAAGTTCGCTGAGAATCCGTCTTAAGCGTTTAGCGCCTTTTTTTACGATATCTAGATCTCCTGCGGCATAACCAAATACAACGGGGATATCCATCTCTTTGAAGCGCACTTCTAACTCGCCATTTTCGTAAAATTTTACCGACCCGACCCGTTTATCGCTTAAAGATTCAATTACCGGCATAGCAGATTTTAAGTATGCGTAACGTGCCTTTAAAACTTCTTCGGAAGCTCCCTCGGGCATCAATCCCGTTACACGCGGGGCCTCTTTCAGATCAATTACCTTTCCGGCAAGCGCTAACTGATCCAAGCGCGCAAATAACTCTTTCTCAAGGGGCAAAGAAGCCAGCAACCCACCGTCATCGCCTACAACCCAGTAGCGGTTGTTAATCGACGCAATCATATTCGGCGTGCGCTCGGTAATATTTACGGTAAAACAGCCAAGCGCGAAAGTAGTACAAGGCCTGACGGAGGCAGTCGCCACAATGGGATCGGCTAAAATCTGACGTTCGATTTCCGAATGATTTAGCCTCCACCAGATAGAACTGTTTGAAGCGAAGCTATCTAATTTTAAAGATTTCTCCGAAATTATACTTGCCCCGGAGACCCGGATCTCGCGTTGGTAAAGCGCTGTGTGGAGCTTTGAAGAAGTTGCATAGAAATAAGCCGGCACGGCGGGAACATAAGCTACTACCGCAAGCACTAAGACTAAAGCTAGCCCTCCATAAATCCTTCCACGCATAGGATGGCATTTTAGCAAGCGTGCTGATGTATAGGAAGCTACGATATTGGCGCATTTCTTGAGCCTTGCGGTCGGGAACGGACAGCGCTACCCCTGCGCGCAAGGTCTCTGAGAAAATGCGCGCTGTGGGCCAGGGAGAGGACGCGCCAGAACCCGCCCCTACCAGCGTACTATCTCCGGCTCCAGAATTACTGAATGCTTCTCATTAACTGCCTTAATGCAAAGGTCGATAAGTTCGAGCACATTAGCGCTTGATGCGCTCCTTTCCGGGTTTACGATCCAGTTGGCATGTTGTTCCGAAATCCTGGCACCGCCGATTTGCCTGCCCTTTAGTCCAGCCTGCTCAATCAGCCACCCGGCGCTCTGGCTGGGGCTCGGGTTCCTAAACACCGAGCCTGCCGAGGGCAGTTGCAAGGGTTGACGACTTTTGCGTTCTGCTAAAAACTCTGCGCGCTTGCGTAGTATTCGTCCCTTTTCGCCCTTCACCACATCAATCGTGCCAGCGATAATTACAGCATCGGGCGGCAGCTCCGCATACCGATATCCGAATCTCAATTCCCTTGCCGCAAGTTCAAGCACCTCGCCAGCAGTGTCCACACAACTTACAGACGAAACTAACCCGGACAGCTCCGCGCCGTGTGCTCCAGCGTTCATTCTAAGCGCTCCGCCGAAAGAAGCTGGAATGCCCCCCGCAAATTCCAATCCGGCATACCCCTCCTCCGAAAGCTCGCGAACCAGCGTCATCAAGGAACTGGCGCCGCCCACCGAAAACTTCCCTTCTCCTATCTGCTTTAAATATTTGAACCCGCGCCCAAGCTTAATTACCGGGAGAGCCACGCCCCCATCCGGTATTAACAAATTGCTTCCGGCACCCAACACCAGGTATTTCTGGCCCATGCCGTTAAATTTCTTTATTAGCGCAGAAAGGCCTGCTACGGAATTCACCTCAAAAAGAGTCTGAATAGGGCCACCGATCGCGAAGGTAGTTTCCTTCGCGCCCGCCACATTTCTTCGGACAACAAGATCGGGCAATGCGCTTGGTTGCTCAGCTGCCATCGACTTCACTTCATCCCCTGCAATAATAGTTCAGGCAAACTACCGATTGAGCCCGCACCCAAACATAGAACCACATCACCCGAGCGCAACTCCGGAATAATTTCACCGGCGATATCCTCCAGGTTAGGCACAAACTGTTTTGAGGGATGGGTAACGGATTCAAAAAGAACACGGCCAGTTATTCCTTCCAGCGGTTCCTCAGAGGCTGCGTAGATCTCCGTTAAAATAAGATCATCTGCCTCGGAAAAACACGATAAGAACTCCACGAAAGCATCGCGCGTCCTGGTGTACCGATGTGGCTGAAAAATCACATGTAGCTTATTCAATTCTTTACGCCAACCACTCTTTACAGCTTCAATGGTAGCACGAATCTCCGAGGGATGATGGCCATAGTCATTAATGAAGGTGACGCCTTTGGAAACCCCAACTAGCTCTAGCCTTCGCCCAACCCCGCCGAAATTCTCAAGCGCGCTGCGGATAACCTCTACAGAGATTCCCAATTCAAGTCCGACCGCCACCGCAGCCAACGAGTTACAAACAAAATGTCGCCCCGGTAGAGCTAAATTAATTTCACCCAAATCTTCCTCGGCCCGCCAAAGTCTGTATCTTGTAACACCCTGCTGGGGAGTAATCTCTGTCGCTCTAATCTGAGCGTCGGGCGAAAGTCCATATGTGCATTTTCTAACTTTTGTTTTCTCCGCCAAAGATCTAACGCGCGCATCGTCGACACACAACACCGCCAGCCCATAAAATGGAACCGCTTGCACAAAAGTCTCAAAGCAATTCTCTAGATCCTGCATGGATCCATACGCCCCCATATGTTCTGCGTCGATATTTGTTACGATGGCGATGCTGGGCTTCAATAAAAGAAAACTTCGATCGCTTTCATCAGATTCCGCCACTAAAAAATCGCCCTTGCCGAGCTTGGCACCGGTGCCAATCGATCGAACTTGCCCGCCGATTACAACCGTGGGATCCAGCCCAGCCACCTCTAACACCGAAGCGATCAAGCTTGTAGTCGTAGTCTTTCCATGCGAACCGGCCACGGCTATTCCAAACTTTAAACGCAGCAGCTCAGCTAACACCTCAGCTCGCCTGATCACGGGAAGTCCTCTGGCTTGGGCTTCGACAACCTCCGGATTGTCTTGTTTGACAGCGCTAGAATACACCAAGAGCGAAACATCTTGGGCTAAGTTTGCAGCAGCATGCCCCGCAAATATTTTCGCCCCTAAGCCGGACAAGCGCTTACAGTTCTGATTCAAACTCCTATCAGATCCGGAAACTTTGAACCCTAAATTTATAAGAATTTCCGCGATACCCGACATGCCGGAACCGCCGATACCAACGAAGAAAAAATGTAATTTTGTATTATACAACCCTAATCTCCTGGACAGAAGCGCTCGCTTTGCGTAGGCTCGAAGAGTACCAAATTAAACGCAGATTAAAAAGCAAGTGGCGCGAACCGTAGAAGAAAGATACAAATTCAAGCCTTTTATAGGGTCTAGTCACGCTTGGGCACTTGAGCGGGTGCGTGCCCTTGCGCAAAACGCACGCATTTTGGATTTTGGCGCAGGCGCGGGCTGTATAGGGGAGGCGCTGAAGGCTCTTGGTTACGACCAGATCTACGCTGTGGAGCTCGATCGCTCGGTGCATCCACGTCTAAACTCTATATACAAAGAGGTATCCGAATCGGTGGACAGCTTGCAGCAGCCACAATTTGACGTCTTACTGGTGATGGATGTGCTGGAACATGTGCCTAATCCGGAGGCGCTGCTAAACGAGCTAATCAAAAAAATTTCTCCCGGCGGATCAATAATACTTTCGCTACCTAACGTGGGCCACTGGAGCGCTAGACTTGCTCTCCTGTTCGGCCGATTCACTGAATTCGAACGGGGCATTTTAGATCGCACGCACCTGCATTTCTATACCCGCCGGACTTTTCACAAATTTCTAGCCAAGTTCGAAAATGTACACATCAGCCAAACTTATGCCAGCATCTCCCCTGCTGAATTGGCGCTGCCTAAAATCTTTTGTGACAACCCCATTTGGTCCTGGCTCTCGGAGCTGCGCCTAAAGCTTGCCACGAAGTTTCCTAGCTTACTGGCGTATCAACACCTGGCGCTTTTGGTGAAACGCTAAAGGAATCCCCTGCTAATCATCGAAACAGATACTGTAGCCGCGGGCCGCTTTCCATGATGGCTGGCAAGTTAGTAAAACTTTCGAGCGCCCGCGCGATTTTTTCAAACTTGTCGTCAGCCGGGTAATGAAGCTTGGGCATCTCACCGGGTGCAAGCGCTTGCCCTGAAAGCTCAAATACCGCCCGCGCGGCATCGACCACATCGCCAAAATCATCCACCAACTTAAGATCTTTAGCTTGCGAGCCCAGGATTACTCGCCCGTCGGCAAACTCCTTGACGCTTTCACGATCGATAGATCTCCCGTCGGCCACAGCGCTTACAAACTCTTCATAGGCCGCCAAAACTGTGCTTTGCAAGAAATCCCTCTCCTCATCGGTCATGGGGCGAAATGAGTTACCGACATCTTTAAACTTGCCGCTCTTAATCGTAACCATATCGACCCCGATCTTATCGGTGACCTTACTAAAGTTGGGAATTTCTAGTATTACCCCGATTGAACCGGTCATGGTTCCCGGCTGGCAAAAAACTTTGGACGCCGAAAGAGTAGCGTATAAACCGCCCGAGGCGGCAACCGCGCCCATAGAGGCCACAATGGGCTTCTTGGCTTTAAGATTCTTAACGGCAGCATTTATCTCCTGCGAGGGGCCCACCGCGCCGCCTGGCGAGTCCACCCTTAGCACGATTCCTTGCACCTGCGGGTCTTCAATCTCGCGGTATAGATCCTCAAGCACGTCCTTTGAGTCACGAATTATCCCTGTCAGCTCCACCACCGAAACGGTTTTCTTGGAGCGCGAGAGCCCCGCTCCCGAGCTACTATTTCCAAACTGAACAATAACTCCGATTACTAAGGGCAGCAGCACAAAGACAACAATTAATACTGTTAAGAATTTGAATAACCATAAAAAATACGCGCGCATGTTGTGCTACCTTCCAAGGATTGTTAAGAAAACCACCACAATAAAAATTAAGGCTGAGCCGATATGCAGCTTAAGGAAGGTCGCTCGCATACTTTCGCTAAGGGTCGCTACGCGCGGCAACTTTAGGAAGCAATATATGGTAATGCCGAGCAATACCATAACTAAGGTAAGTTTGCCGTGGAACCAGCCGCGACTAAAATAACTCGCCATTCCCATACTTACCAGTTGATAGAGACCGGTTACGATAGATAAGACGAGGCCCGGCAAAACCACGCCGAAAGCTGTTTTTTTGGAGACTAAATTCAGAGTGGCGTCTTGACCGTTGGCGACCGCAGCCCGTCGCAAAAGATTCGTGAGCACCATCATGCCCACGTTCCAGTAAGCGATGCCGATTATGTGCAGAGCTATTGATACTTCCATATTAATTCCTTCTAAAACGTTTGAGTCAGTGTCCGTTCAGAGCGACTTCTAACACCGCTAAGCCACTGAATCTATTCGGTTATTCCTCCCAAATACCTCTCAAATCCTGCCGCAACCAGGACGATACTATGTATAGCGTTAATACAAGTAGCGTACAACCGCCCAATCATGCCGTTTGAGATAAACCAGCGAATAGAACTGGGGCTAGATCGCCCACAACCGCCGGCGCCAGCTCCGATACCTAGCTCCGTACAAGTTATCGCAGCCATCAGAGAAGCGCTTCACGTTGGAAGTGTCGTAGATGTAAAAGTGGCTTTAGATGTCAATCAAGATCCGGCAGTACTGATCAACGGTCAGCTTCTTAAAGCGATGTTACCCGAGACAGCTAAACCGGGCGACACTCTGACTGTACGAGTCTTGGCCAACACCGATCCGTTGATGCTACAGATCTTGAGCGCCGGGCAGAATGCGATTCCTTCAAAAACTAAGCTCGAAATAAAATCTCTCTTCCAAGAGATAATTCAAACTCTTTTCCCGGAACAAGCGCTGGAGGGGCTTAAGACCGCGGTGTTTAAAAACTTAAGCGCGCAGGAGCAGTCCCCGCTTTTGAAAGCTGTCTCCTCACCCAGCGCTCAACCAAGCGGCGAATCGCCGCTTACAGAAAAGATCGCAAGCCTCATAAAGCGCTTAATTTCCAAAGATGTGCTGCTTGGCGAGCAACAGCTCGCCACTCCACAGGATACTATGAAGACCATGCAAACTATGGTGATGAGCCATTCTCAGCACGCAGTGCCCGAATTCAAACAGATATTCACAGAGTTATTAAGACTGAAGCTGCCTGCTCACGAGCTGCGCCTCTTTGAGGCCGTCAAAAACCATTTAGAATTGCTTAGTAAACTTGAAGGCGAGCTTTCTTTTTCAACGACGCCACAAACACCAACACCGGCACTAAATGCAAGTCAACTGAAGATATATACCGATATCGGGGGCATGCTAATTGCGGCGCAATCTCCTAGAGGCCTCGAACAACTGGGCAACAGTTTGGATAAAATCAACCTCAAAGCCGGCCCCCTAATTCTCTTTTTGCAATCCATGTCTTGGCTCGAATCGACCACTGATAGGGCCGGAGCAACTTCAGATAAAATCGCTGAGGCGCTCTTACCGCTATATGCAGAACTTAAGACTTTACGAGACGCCAAGGCTTCGGATAAAGATATTCGCACGGCCTTGAACAAGCACATTCAAAAACTTGGCGGCCTGCTGCCGGAATCAAAACTCTCTTCACTTGAAGCCCACGAAATTGAGTCGCTACATGAAGAGCTGCGGAACTTAGAGAGCTTAGTATCAGCCAAAGATCTAATAAATAGTTTGAATACGCTTGCAAGCGGCTCGGGACAACCGCAGGTCTTTCTAATGCCAGCCCTCCTAAGTGGTGTGCTCTCGGCCTGGATTATCGGAACGCAACCAAACAAGATCGCAGAACAACACCAAGGAAAGAAACATGCGCGTAACCAGAATGGATACGAAAACGTGGAGCTAGCCCTGCCCTTTCCGGGCTTGGGCACGGTGGGGGTGTCCCTGAATTTTTCCGAGAAAGACGTTTTGCTGGCCTTTAACTGTGAGAATCCGACGGTGGCTAGTTTTCTAACTGGCAAGTCTGCGCAGCTACAGGAACAGATTGAAAAGATGGGCTTCGGCCAGATTATGATAAAAAGCGAATCGGGGGAACCGCAAGTCGATATCCCTGAATGGTACGGGGAGCTGATAAAGAGTTTAACTGTGGTTTAGTGTCGGATCGAACGCTCGACGGAGCTGTCACTCTGCGCTATATTCCAATAATGATTGAAACCATTAAATCAATTTTCTCCAGCTCGGCAGAAATTAAGTCGGTAATCGCGGCCGACCCGGTCTTTTTAAATTCCATAGCGGCAAGCGCCGACAAAATGTTGGAGTGCATTCGGAACGGCGGCACTATATATTCCTGTGGGAATGGAGGCTCTGCCTGTGATTCTATGCATCTGACAGAGGAGTTAGTCGCGCGATTTAAACGTGAACGACCGGGGATAAAAGCCATGCATTTTCAAGATCCCGGCTCACTAACTTGCTGGAGCAATGATTACAGTTACGATTCGCTTTTCGAAAGATACGTGAAAACATTTTGCGGCGCTAAGGATTGTTTGGTTGTTATTTCGACCTCAGGTAATTCCTCGAATATTCTAAAAGCTGTGGACGCTGCTAAGAGCTGCGGCACGTTTACTATCGGTCTTTCTGGGAAAGGCGGCGGCCAGATAAAAGAGAACTGCGATCTCTGTCTTGTGGTTCCCGCGGATGTGACCGAAAGAATCCAGGAGATTCACATTACTATAATTCATACCTGGTGTGAGTTAATCGAGACGGCGCTGTTAGAGACGGTTGGGTGAACTGTTTTACACGGCTTGAAGCAGCGCCTGATCATTAATGTACCCGGCATACAGCGCTTCAATTGATTTTGCGCGCCGTAGGTAAAACTGCAGATCATATTCCCAAGTAAAACCGATACCGCCATGCAGCTGTATAGCACCCTCTACAACCACTGAGGCATTTGCCAACGCTATAGACAAGGCGCTTTGCGCCGCCAGTTTAATCTGCTCGGGGCTATGTGTAAAAGCCCATGCCGCAAAAAATGCCAGGGAGCGCATGGCTTCCGATTTGAGATACATATCTGAAAGCCTGTGCTGAACGGCTTGGAAGGATCCCACCGGGCGATCGAACTGTTTTCGCAGCTTCACATACTCGACGGTCATATTGACCGCGCGTTGGGCCACTCCCGAAAGTTCAAGCGCGCGCAAAATAAAGAGCCCCTGTGCTGCGTTCTCCAACCCGGAAAGTTTAGTCAAAGATAGCCCATCCAACTGCACGGCCGATCTCTTGATGGTACGATCTAAGCACTCTTCAGGATTGAGGGCGAAGGGAGCTTGGGCGAGATATCCCGCCCCGCTTGGCTCAAGCAATAATAATAACTGTGCGCATTCAACTCCAGGCACTAGCCGCAAAGTTCCGGACAATCCCTGTTTTTTAGAGCTTGTCGAGTCGGTCTCCAATATAGCCCCCGCTACTCGTTTTTCCCCAGAGGCCATTCCCGCTATCAAGGCCGAAGGCAAGCTCTTGCTGAATCTGCTTGCAAAATACGGCCCGAAATAAAGATTGTCGATGATGTTTTCGGGGCATAGCACTCGTGCGGATTCAAAGGCAATTACCGCAAGTTGGGCAAAGTCACCCTTGCCTTCAGCTGCCACCAGATCGAACAATCCCAGCTCAGATAATTTCGCATCAAGCTCAGGGTCGCTCGCTTTTGATTGTTCAACCCTTTTTCTAAGATACTCAGAAGTGATCTGTTCCGAAAAGAAGCGCGCAAGAAGTTCGCGCATATCCTGTTCCTCGGAATTCGGTCGCAGCAAGCTCATATTAGTCCGAGTGTGGCCTTCACGTCTTCGCTTGGCTGCCAGGGCGGGGAGAACACAATCTTCACCTCAACCTTATCAACCTCCGGAAGCGCCCCGACTTTTGTTTCCACCGCGCTTTTCAACATAGGCCCAGCCGGGCACATGGCAGAGGTAAATGTCATCTCGATCTTCACTACTCGATCTGCGATATCGATATTGTAAATTAATCCTAAAAACCAGATATCCAAAAAGAGTTCGGGATCTTCTACAGTCTTTAATGCTTCTATGATCTCTTCACGGGTTGCCATGCCTCTCTTATAGCGCAAATTCGCGCATAAGGGCAGCCCTGTCAAAACAGCTACTCTGGTTATCTAGTTAAGGCCTCAAGCAGGCGCTTGCCGTTCAAAGGCTTGTCGATGGTCTTTCCGGAGCCAACTGTGTGTTGGTCCTCGGTGGTGACTATCAGGCGTGGCGGCTCTCCCGAGGAGCCTTCAAGCGCGCCAGCTATTTGATTGATTCCCTCTCCGACACTCTCTTGATCCACGATCACGGCATCGTATCGGAAACGTGAAATCGCTGTTAGCGCCTCACTTACCTGCCCGGCCCGATCCGCTACCCCGCCCAGCGCCAAAACCAAATCGCTTAGAGAGTCTCTGACCCCGGTGTTTCTATCAACAATTAACAAGCGTTGCCCTGCGCAAGGTTTCTCCACGCTTGGCCGGGAGTCTCGCTCGTGCGACTCAGCCACCGCCACGGCCTTCGGAGCAACGGAGAATTCCGGCACGACAAACTCGAATTCAGACCCCAGCCCTGGGTCAGACTTGATGGCGATACTGCCTCCGGCAAGTTCCACTAAGGCTTTACAAAGCGCCAACCCGAGCCCCGATCCAAGATCGGAGCTGTGCTGCGAGCGCTCATAGCGAGCATAGGCATCAAAAATTTTGGCCTGCATTTCAGGGGGCACACCCGGCCCGTTATCAGACACTGCGATTCTAATTCGCGGCGCCGGGAAATCACTATTAATCCTTACCACAATAGCCCCGCCGGGCTGAGTGTATTTAATAGCATTGTGAATTAGGTTAAAGGCGATCTGTTTCAAATGCCGCGGATCTACATACGCTTTCAACTCAGGAGCCACGCACTCTATACTTACTACAATTTTTCTCTTAATGGCATTAGATTCAAGTAGTCCAACTATGGACTTTATAGTCGGCAGTATTTCCACAGCCAAAGGCTTGGCAACGATGTGATGGTTTTCAGTGCGGTTTAGATCGATAAAGTCACTCACCAATCGCAGCAAGTTATCACCATACTCTTTGATATACCTAAGCGAACGGCGATGTTCCGGCGAGAGCGTCGGCCCCAAAATCAGATCCAATGTTTCAGCGGAACATAAGATGGCGGTTATCGGATTTTTAATCTCGTGCGCGATTTCATTGGCAAGCTCTCCGCGCTTTCGAAGATCGTGCAAGGCCTTCTCTAGATCACGGCGCAGATCCGCAAGCAATTTAAGATTGTGCTTGCGCCCCCAATCGGCACGAAACAAGGCCAGCACCGAAACAAACAGCGCCGCCAACGAAAAAATTACTAATCTCAAACGACTGCTCCCTAAAGCAATACATCAGCAATACATCTCTCTGAAATGGGCGGCCTCAATCTCTTGGAGCGAGAGGAATCAGGAGTATAGTAATATGTCGGCAGGATCTGGCGGTTGCTAAAATAGATTATGATTCTGATCAGGAATTGGGGGTTGTTGCTTTTACTAAATGATTTCGTACTTTTTCGTGAACACACCTGGCCAATCGCTAGAGTTAGATTAAATACGGTGTTACAATAGGGCGTGCTATCGCTCTGGCCGGGTAGAATGATGTCCGCCGAATGGGCACAGCAAGCCGCGAGAGATTTCAGAAATTAAGCAGGAATTATGGTCGGGCATATTGACACTCATATTGAACCTTATCGACTTAGTAGAGGCGAAAGATCCGTGTTAGCGGCGATTCAAGGGCATTTTTCAGGCCCGATTATTCCAAGCCTTTTACCGGTGGTTCAGGGGAATGATGTTTGGCGACACTTTGCGGCAGCTTCATTAGCTGAACAACGTCCAAAGGTGCTTGTGTTCACCTGCGGAAAGGTTCCGCCAGAACTTGCCTTTGGGATTACGGGCCCAGGGTTTGCATTTTCAGTCACCGCTCGTGGCTTGGCCGGAAAGATCGCCCATCTTGCCAGTGCCAATTACGCGGTCGAACACCTTAAGGGCGAAGATGGCAAGCCGTCCGTAAAAGTAGTTTTCGTTATAGCCCATAAGTGTTCTAGCGACGTCCAGGACACGATGCCGTGCCGTGCACACGTAGGCACAATGCCTGACGGAGAGGTCGCTGTACTGCACGGTCTACAAAAATCCAGCGCGCATTGGCTTGAAGGACTTCAGTTGATTGATATTCCTAACATTCCCGGTAGAGCCGAGGTACCGCATGGTGATTGGCTGCATGCCCGGGCCAGCATGAAGCAGATAGTTGAGTATTCGCCTCCAATTCGCGAATTTACTCAATCTGGTAAGTTGATAGTTGTTCAGGCTTTTTACGATAATGATACCGGTCAGGTCACAATTTCTTCAGTACTTGCTTCGAAAGATCAAGACAAAGCGGTTCCGGCAGATGAGCTAACGGCTATTGCAACCGGCCGTTACGCCGGGGAGGTTGAAAAGTTGCACCCAGTTTTATTTGAACTAGAAGCTTTAATGGCTGGGAATAAACACTTTGTTAGAAGCAGTTTCAGACCTGCCGTCACTACAGATCTCGTTTTTCTTAGCTGTTCAGACTCCCGGACTTCTCCCGGCATAGTCATTTCCGGACCTAACGGAATGTTCGAAGTTATCCGTAACGCCGGGCTGATGGTGAACGGGGCAGTAATTAGAAGCCTCACTATCGCAGTGGAGGATGCACTTGCCGACAAACGAGCCCGTGGCCTGCCGGAAGAAGTCATAGTTGTTCCATTGGGACATCTGGGTTGTGGAGCGGCTAAGGCAGCGCTTAACCGTATACTCGATGGTGGATTAGATGATTCTGATAGTACTAATTTATCCGCTCCGATCATCGCCAAACTTACTCCTCGATTTCAAGAATATCTCGAAACACATCCGAACTACCGCGAGACAGATCCGTTACTGGCTGAGGCTGCAACTCACAACGCAGTCGGAGCCGGGTTCGAATTGTTAAGAGGGCGCGGCAAGTTTGCTCGCCGACTAAGAGAATTGATGCGTCAAGGCAAGCTTCAAATCATCCCTGGCGTTTATCGGCTTACGGACGGAATGTTACAATTTTTGAGACCGATACCGACTCCAGGTGAGGAAGAGGAGTAACGGAGGAGGCTCCATCAAAATACAGCAGCGCGGCCAGGGGCCGCCCGCCTTTCCCCGCCGCTAACAAATCCAAAGTTACCCACATGTCTGAACCTAAGCGGCTCTTTTCTTCTCTTCTTCCAAAGAAAGTGTGAGCTTTATCCCCAGACCTTTTAGGATCGGTAGGAGTGTGCCAATTGTGGGATTGGCCTTCTTGCCAAACAGGCGGTACAAATGAGCACGGCTGAGATGAGCCCTTTTCGCGAACGCTTGAATATTTCCCTGGGCAGCCACTACGTCTTCAAGCACCAAACCAAAGGCTTCCCAATTGCCGTCGTCGCAGGACGTCTCAAACGAATGTCTCAGGAGCTTTAACGCATACCGGCTGTTTTTTAACCTCTTTAGAAGTCCTTCCCGATAATCAATAATCTTCATTCTATTTAGTCCAACCCTTTAGTAGCCGAAATGTAACATAAATGAGACAGCTTTGCAATCTTAAAATATGCACGGCCGGTAGGAAGCACCAAGTGCGAGCAGGTGGTGGCTTCGCCCTAAACTGTAGTGCCACTATGAACATTGGCGGACGAGTCGTCCGCGCTACATAATATCTCGTGCTTTACCCGGGGTTTTTGTACCTACTCATTAACTCCGGGTAACGCCGGGTGGGAATTGGCCCACTCCGTGTATCGCCGTGATCTCAGTGCTGAAAATATTAAGAATTTTTGTAGCTGCTCAAAAACCCCGGGTAAATTGCAAACGCGGCGCAGAGTAGGGATATT